>CALXKS010000010.1 GCA_944389015.1 uncultured Spirochaetaceae bacterium | reverse complement strand
AGTGATTTATGCTTGAGGGTCTTAAGAAGAAAGTGCTGGAAGCGAATCTCATGCTTCCTGAGTATGGGCTTGTGACATTCACCTGGGGAAATGTCTCTGAGATAGACAGAGATGCCGGTCTTATTGCCATTAAGCCAAGCGGGGTATCATATAAGACAATGACTGCTGATGATATTGTCATCCTCGATCTTGACGGCAATGTTGTCGAAGGAAAGCTCAGGCCTTCCAGCGATGCACCTACCCATGTTGTGCTTTATAAGGTTTTCCCCGGGATCGGAGGCATAGTCCATACCCATTCCTCCTGGGCAACAAGCTGGGCCCAGGCAGGGGAGTCGATCCCATGCTTCGGGACTACGCATGCAGATTATTTCTATGGTCCTATCCCATGCGCACGCCCCCTGACAGACGATGAGATCAGCACTGAATATGAGAAGAACACTGGATATGTGATCGCTGATGCATTCCGTGGCAAGGATCCTATGGCCGTTCCTGCCGTGCTTTGCGCGAACCATGGTCCTTTTGCCTGGGGGAAGGATTCCTTTGAGGCTGTTCATAATGCTGTCGTTGTGGAAGAGGTGGCAAAGATGGCTGCAAGGGCTCTCGCAATCAATCCCGATGCGAAGCCTGCCCCGCAGTCGATAATGGATAAGCATTATTTCCGCAAGCACGGAGCCAATGCCTATTATGGCCAGAAGTGAAATCATCATGATTGCTTGAACTGCCGGAGAATATTTGGCAGTTTTCGTATATCATTATAGCCATGAATGGGAAAATCGTGATTATCGGAGGGGGCATTGCCGGTGTTCAGGCCGCTGCCTCTCTTGCGGATAAATGGGATGTATTTCTGGTTCTCGGAGAGAATTATCTTCCATATTACCGAATGCGCATTGAGGAGATCATCTCCGGCAGTTCTCCGGAATCCCTGTATATCCATCCTGAATCGTGGTATGGGGAGAAGGGGATAAAGCTATGCCATTCACCTGCTTCATCGATTGACGGAGATGGCCGCATTGTGGCTTTGGAGGATGGTACCAGACTCCAGTATGATAAACTCATCATTGCAACAGGAAGCAATGCCTTTGTGTTCCCTCTTGAAGGCAATCGCAGCACATCAGTCTTTTCGCTGCGGACGGCAGAGGATGCAATCGCGATAAGGAACTCTCTTTCCGGTTCCGGCTCCATGGCTGTGATCGGAGGAGGTCTTCTTGGCTTAGAGCTTGCATACTCCGTTGCAGAGCACTTCCATATTCCTGTAAGCGTCATTGAAAGCAGTGAGTATATTCTTTCCAGGCAGCTGGATAGGGCATCCGCAATGCTTCTGCAGGACAGCCTGGGGAAAAGCGGGGTAGAGGTTCATGCCGGAGCCAGTGCAGTGAGAGCGGATAGCAGCACCCTGTTCCTCTCTGATGGCACAGAATTGCCTGCTGATGTTCTCTGCTTCTCTGCAGGAGTCCGTCCTGCTGCATCCCTTGCATCTTCTGCCTCCCTTGATGTGGATAAGGGGATAATCGTGGATGAGCATCTCAGATCATCGGATCCTGATATATATGCGATCGGTGACGTCATCGAGCTGAATGGCCGCTTGTTCGGTTTGGCGCTGCATGCCCGTGAGATGGGGAGCAAGGTCGCATCAGTCATAAACGGGGATGATTCTCCATATGTTCCTTCTGACTCTTCGGCGATCCTGAAAGTCGGTGGGATAGATGTCGTCTCTCTCGGCCAGATTGCAGATGATGCTTCGGTCATCATTGACCGCGACGGCTCCAGATTCACTGTATTCTGCGAGAATGGCATAGTTAAGGGGGCTGTTCTGATCAACTGCAAGCAGTTCATGGCATCGGCAAGGAAGGCCATCGGCTCTCCATTTGATGCTGCGATGTTCCAGGAGAAGATGTGAACTGCTTTTGATGGTTGACTGTCCAGGCGGAAGCGATGAAGAATGATTCAGACGGAGGAGAATATGGACGAACTTGAGAAAAGAGCGCTGGAGTATCATTCGAGGAACGGGGTCGCGGGAAAGGTTTCCGTAGTTCCGACCAAGCCGTGTTCAACAGCAGATGATCTTGCGCTTGCATATACACCCGGTGTCGCAAAGCCGGTACTGAAAATCGCGGAGAATAAGGAAGATGCGTACAGATATACATCCAAGGGCAATCTGGTTGCCGTGATATCGAATGGTACGGCTATACTGGGGCTTGGCAACAGGGGCGCACTTGCCTCCAAGCCTGTGATGGAGGGAAAGGGTGTTCTTTTCAAGAGGTTCTCCGATATAGATGTCTTTGATATAGAGATCGATGAGAAGGATCCTGAGAAGCTTGTTGATATCATCGCAGCGATCTCTCCTACATTCGGAGGAATCAATCTCGAGGATATCAAGGGCCCTGAATGCTTCTATATAGAGAGGGAGCTTATCAAGCGCTGTGATATCCCTGTTTTCCATGATGATCAGCATGGTACGGCAATCATCGCAACAGCGGGGCTTATGAATGCAGCAGAGATAACAGGCCGGAAGCTCTGCGAGATGAAGGTCGTAGTCAACGGAGCAGGGGCAGCTGGCATATCCTGTGCGAAGATGTTCATCGCAGCTGGTGTCAGGAAGGAGAATCTCATGCTTCTCGACAGCAAGGGCGTCATCTATAAAGGCAGGGAAGGTCTTACGGCAGAGAAGGCGGAGCTTGCTGCCGATACCAGTAAGAGAACGCTTGCTGATGCGGTGGAAGGTGCGGATGTCTTCATGGGGCTTTCTGTGGCTGGCTGCCTGTCCAAGGATATGCTCAGGACCATGGCCGCGGATCCGATTGTCTTTGCAATGGCCAACCCCGATCCTGAGATAACATACGAGGATGCTATGGACGCCCGCTCCGATGTAATCATGGCAACAGGCCGCTCTGACTATCCCAACCAGATCAATAATGTGCTTGGATTCCCGTTCATTTTCCGCGGTGCCCTTGATGTAAGAGCCTCGAGGATAACGGAGAATATGAAGATGGCTGCTGCCAAAGCCCTTGCAGAGCTTGCCCATGAACCTGTGACTGAAGAGGTCCGGAAGGCATATGAAGGAGAGGATTTCTCATTTGGCAGAACATACATTGTCCCGAAGCCCTTCGATCCGAGAGTCATTGAGTATGAGGCTGTGGCTGTTGCGAAGGCCGCTGTAGAGGATGGAGTCGCAGCAATGCCTATAACCGACTGGGATGGATACAGGAAGTCATTGAAGGAAAGGATGGCTAAGTACTGGAAGTAAATCCATATCATGCTGCTCAGAAGCTGCTTCGGCCAAGATGGCTGGAGCGGCTTCCTGCTCATGATCCGCATCTTGGTTTCATTATTCCAGGCATTGTCAATTTGCCAATTGATTCTCTTCCTGCTTTAGGAAGTTCATTGCTCCTGAAACATGTTCATGCATAGCATCATATGCAGCCTTTGAATCATGGTGCGACATCGCTTGGAAAATCTTGTTGTGGTAGATCACTGAACTGATAACCTGCTGATTGTACATGCAGGTTTTCCTTATCGTTTCCCTGATCAGATCCATCAGAAGCTCATCTATAGTGTAGATAACCTGGTTATGGCAGGCTTTCGCTATAAGCATATGGAATGTCACATCAAGATCATTATAGAGATCCATATCGTTGTTGATTGCAGCTTCATTCATCTTCTCAAGGTTTTTCCTGATCTCGTCCAGTTCCTCTTCCGTAGCATACTCCGCGGCTTTTTCCGCAGCTTTGCATTCAAGAAGCAGACGTACTTCGAAGATATCCATCAAACCGGTATTGGACAGCCGGAGCATCGGGAGTATAGGTTTCATGAAGGAAGAGGGTGAAAGGCTTTTGACGATGGTTCCGTCGCCCTGTCTTACTTCAAGGATCCCATAGACAGCAAGCTTGCTGACAGCTTCTCTTATCGTAATGCGGCTTACATCGAAATGAGCCGCAAGCTCTGACTCGCAAGGAAGTTTATCCCCGGGGTTGTAGTCTGATGAAACCAGAGCCAGTAACTGTTCCGCGATCTTGTCTGACAGCTTCTCCTTTGCCTGCATAAATACTCCCTTTCCAAATAATATATGATGATTTCATGGAAAAGCAAAGCATTAAAATCAAAAACATATGATGTTTAAGCCAGATTTGATTAATATTTGACCGATATAAAGGATATATAGCGTTTAATACCGGCAGCTTTAGAGAGAAAAATTTGCATATATTTGTTTGACTAATTAGAAATTGTGCTTTTTAATATAGTAAAGATATGATGTTTGATGATGTTTTATCTAACATCTAATCTTTAGGCCAATCAATGGTATTGAATGAATACATTAGGAGGAATCGTATGAAGAAGTTCTTGGTTGCGCTGCTTGTTCTATTGCTTTCTGTTTCCATTTTTGCAGGTGGTGCGAAAGAGGAGGAGAAAGGCAAGTCCATCACATATGTGACGCTTGGTGATACAGGCCTTTCCAATGGTTACCTTCAGAAAGCGGCTGAGGCATTCAAAGAGAAGACAGGAGTGGAGGTTGTTTTCGAGAGCTGGAGCTATTCTGATGCTTATCAGAAGATCCTCACTCTTGCTGAATCGGGGAATTTCCCTGATGCAATGTATGGGTTCTCATCTTGGACGGAGCTGTTTATGGAAGCTGGCTGGACCGTTCCTATCAATGAATACGTAAGCCAGGAGTTCATTGATGATTTCTCGCAGGCTGCTATCGATGTATGCAGCGTAGACGGAAATCTCTGGGCACTCCCATCCTATATGTCTGTAAGATCGGTTCTTATCAATAAGAATTCACTTGATGCAGCAGGTGCGGAAGTCCCTGAGACCTGGGAAGAGTTCCTTGCGATTGCTCCGAAGCTCCAGAATGAGGTTACTCCTTACGCTTATACGCTTGTAGCGGGACATCCTAAGAATACTCTTGATTGCTATCTCCCGTTCCTCTGGGCATATGGCGGTGATGTTCTCAGTCCTGACAGGAAGACTGTTGCCTTCAATACCCCTGAGGGTGTGGCTTCGTTGCAGATGTATGTTGATATAGCGAAGTATGCAGAACCCGGGTACGGTGAGAATACAATAAATGAGACGCAGGCTGCATTCACGAATCAGACAGCTGCTGCTTATATCCACAATGGCCAGGGACTTGCTGCTCTTCAGGCTGCAGGAGAGGACTATAGCTGGGCAGAGATCCTGCCTCCTCTCAAGGGACCTGATGGAGATGCTTATTCTTATGGTGTTATGGATGTAGATCTCCTTTTCAAGACAGGAAATGAGGAAATTGCGGCTCAGTGGCTGGAGTTCTGGCATCGGGCTCAGTATATGGGACAGGTGACAAAGGAATTGGGATTCGTACCTAATCAGAAGTCCATCATCGAAGCTATTCCTGATTTCACCGATCCGGAGAATGCTCTTGTAGCTCCATTTGTGGAATTTGAGGGAATGGCAAAGTTCAAGCCATCGATCATCTGCTGGGAAGAGATCCAGAAGATCATGGCAGATCATATCACCAATGCGGTGTTTGGAAGAGAAACCCCTGCTGAGGCTTGGGCAGCAGCGGAGAAAGAGTGCAATGAGGTAATTGCAGCTCAGTAAATTCCAGGAGAAGCTGATCCTCAGGCAATTCTGCCTGGGGATCCTCTTTGGCCAGAGGAGCCTTCAATGAAGAAAGATTCGATAAAACTCAGCAGACTGACTACTTATCTTTTTATTCTACCGATGCTGATGATCTTCTGTGTTTTCATTATCTATCCTATATTCAATGTCATATATCTTTCGTTCTTCAATAGATCCGTCACAGGCAATATGACATTCATAGGTCTGCAGAACTATGTTAAGTTCTTCACCAGCGGTGATGCAGCTCTTGCCTTCAGGAATACAGCGATATGGGTTTTCGCAGGAGTCGCTGCCAAGATATTGCTGGGACTGCTTATGGCTTTGCTGCTATATAGGAAATTCGTTGGGAACAGGCTTCTCACAATGATAATTCTCATCCCATATGCTATGCCGGCAGCTGTGTCATGCACCGTCTGGAGATTGATGTATAACCCTAATTTCGGCCATATCGGGCAATTCCTTCAGGATATCGGAATAATCGACAAAGCGGTCTCCTTCCTTGGCAACCCGAGTACATCTCTTATTGCTGTGATGATAGTGAACATCTGGGCTGTGGCGCCTTTCTGTGCACTCAATATTCTCTCCTCGCTTTATTTCATCCCCAAGGATTATTACGAGGCAGCTCAGATAGATGGGGCGAATTCGATAATTCAGTTCTTCAGGATCACGCTTCCTCTCATATCCAGGGATATCAAAACGCTTGCGATCCTGATCGGAATCTGGGCTTTCAATTCATTCGATGTGATCTACATGATGACGAGCGGAGGACCTTCCAACTCATCCTCCATTCTTGTCAATTTCGTATACCAGAATGCCTTTGAGTTCAATAAACGCACATATAGCGCGGCAATAAGCGTGATATGCTTCCTTGTTTTGATGGTGTTCGCGGTCCTGTATGTCCAAAGCAAGATGAAAGAGGAGGAGATATGAGAAAACATCATTCCCGGGGTACTGTTCTCAGCAAAGTCCTGCTGGTATTCCTTGTCGCCATCATGCTTGTGCTCTTTATGTTTCCAGTGGTTGCTATGATAGGGGTATCACTGAAGACGAATAATGAAGTATTCCAGTCCCCTGTCACATGGTTCCCGGAAATCCCGCAGTGGAGCAACTACGTTGAGACATTCAGAAGAATGGATCTCCTCAATGGATTCAAGAACAGCAGCATTGTTGCGGCTGGGACAATACTGATGATCCTTGTGGTCGGGATACCAGCGGCCTACGCGCTTTCAAAGCTGAATTTCAGGATAAAGAAGGAAGTTTATTATATTGTTCTCCTGAGCCAGATGTTTGCCCCGATTGTCGTTGTGATACCTCTTTATCAGCTGATGATGAAATGGAATCTCATAAACTCCCTTTTCAGCCTCATACTCATGAATGTGACATTCAATCTTGCATTCATAGTCCTGCTGCTTAAAACCACATTTGACAGCATCCCGAAAGATACAGTGGAGGCTGCGATGATTGATGGCTGCAATAAGTTCTCGATTATGACAAAGATAGTGACGCCTATATCATCCATAGGAATTGCTGTTGCTGTGATTTTCGCATTCACGAGAACCTGGAATGAATTCCTGTTTGCATTCACATTCATATCATCTTCTTCAAAGAAGACCGTGATTGTAAAGCTTTATGAAATCCTGAAGAACAATCCAGCGACAGGCATTCCATGGGAGCTTGTGATGGCAGGGTCTGTATTGACGACGGTACCGCTGGTCATACTCTTCATATGCATAAAGGACTACATCACAGGTGATGCCACAAAAGGTGCGGTCAAGTAACAGGAGAATAAAGATGAAAGTATCGATACCATATGGAAATGAGCGAATAGATTTTGATATACCTGACAGGAATTTCGCGGGGATGATGGATCCTGCCTTTGTTCCGGAAGCGGGCAATCCTGAGCAGATTGTGGAGAATGCCATTGATAATCCGATCGGGGGAAGGAAGCTTGAGGAGATTGTCAGAGAAGGGAAAAGGATTGCCATCATAATCGATGATGGTTCGCGTCCTACTCCGCAGGCAAGGATTCTTCCTGTTCTTCTCCGAAAGCTTGAGGCCTATGGGAAAAAACCGGAGGAGATAACAATTGTCGCGGCTCTTGGCAGTCATAGATATATGACAGAGAAAGAGCTTGAAGAGCGCGTCGGTACAGATGTTTACAGGAAATACCGTGTCATCAACTCGGAGTTCAGGAAACCGGAAGGCCTGGTCTATGTTGGTGATACTCCGGAAGGTGCTCCCATAATGGCTACTAAAGCCGTGATGGATGCGGATATCCATATCGGTATAGGCTGCCTTGTTCCGCATCCAGTCATGGGATGGGGTGGTGGAGGAAAGATTCTCTATCCCGGGATAGCAGGTGAGAAGACGGTCGCATACTTCCACCTGAAGGCATCTCTCTTTGATGAGAATCTCTTTGGATTGGAAACAACACCTATAAGGGATATGATGGAGAACTGGGTGGATTCCATAGGTCTGGATTTCATCATAAATGTTGTGCTTAACGCCAGATTGCAGATTGCGGATGTCGTTGCAGGACATTACATAGAAGCACATAGAGAAGGTGTCAGAAGAGGCAAGAGGATCGTCGGGTTCAAGGTAAAGGAGAAGCTTGATGTGATAATTGCCAGCTCGCATCCCGCGGATCAGGATTTCTGGCAGTCTCCTAAGGCAATGTACTCTGCAGAACCTGCCTTAAAAGGCACTAGAGGTGGGACGATCGTGCTTGTCAGCCCCAATTATGAGGGAATCGGTCCTCATGAAGAGTATCCTGCCTTCATGGGACGGGAGGATGGTGATGCGATAGTGAATGCCTGCATAAGGGGAGAGAATCATGGTGACCCGCTTGCAATTGCTGTCGGAAACAGCATGTCTAAGCTGAGACGGCGCAGAAGGCTTATTGTTGTTAGTGATGGTGTTACAAAAGAGGAAATGGAGATGTGTGGATGCAGGCATTATGGAAGGAATGAACTGCAGAAGTGCATCGAGGATATCCTGAAGGAGAACCCAGAGTGCCGGATCGGTGTTCTTTCAAATGGTTCTGAGACATTTTTGTATGATTAAGGAGATTATCTGATGAAAGCTATAAAAGAGTTCTATTGCGGCAGAATGCTGGTGAGGGTGTTTGATAGCCGTAATGATATGGGTGAGTGCGCAGGGAAGGAGATCGCGGAGAAGATAAAAGAGCTTCTCAAAACAAAAGAGACTTTGAATATCATGTTCGCAGCTGCTCCTTCGCAGAATGAGACACTTGCATCTCTTCTTTCCGATAAAGAGATTGAATGGAACAGGATCAATGCATTCCACATGGATGAGTATGTAGGACTTGATCCAGAGAACCCTGCAGGATTCCGTAATTATCTCAGGCGTTCGATCTTCGATCTCAGGCCGTTCCGGAGCATAAATCTTATAAACGGGAATGCCATGGATATAGAGAAGGAAGCGGAGCGGTATTCCCAGCTTCTGAAGGAGAATCCTCTTGATATATGCATACTTGGAATCGGAGAAAATGGCCATATAGCCTTCAATGATCCTCCTGTCGCTGATTTCAATGATAGGCTCTATGTAAAGGTTGTCGAGCTGGAAAAGAAGTGCAGGGAACAGCAGGTTCATGATGGATGCTTTGAACGGATTGAGGATGTGCCGACTCACGCACTTACGGTGACAATCCCGGGCCTTTGCTCTGCTTCATGGATGTATTGCTCTGTTCCGTCCAGGACAAAGGCCGATGCGATTTATCATGTTGTGAATGATGATGTTTCCACAGCATGTCCCGCAACAATACTCAAGAACAAGGAAAATGCATTTCTTTATACAGATAAGGAGGCTGCTTCGCTGATACTATGAAGAAACTGCTTTATAACGCAAGGATCATTCTTCCTGACTCTATAGAGGATGGATGGGTGCTTGTCGAAGATGACAAGATCGCAGAAACAGGAACTGGAGATGCACCTCTCTCTCTGTATGCGGATTCATATGATTGCGGCAGGAAGTATCTTTCACCGGGTTTCATTGAAATGCATTCCCATGGTGGTGGCGGCCATGATTTCATGGACGGCGATGAAGTTTCGCTGAAAGAAGCTTCAATGGAGCATCTTCGGCATGGAACGACTTCTATTACACCAACCACCCTTACATGTCCTACTGAAGAGCTTCTCTCATTCTTTGATAACTACAGAAAAGCAAAGGAGAACTGGACGGATGGGCCTGAATTGCTGGGAATACATCTTGAAGGGCCTTTCTTCTCTCCGCTTCAGGCTGGTGCACAGGATCCACGATATCTTCAGACTCCCACTCCTGAGAATTATATGCCCATTCTGGAAAAAGGCGGTGAGGATATCAGAAGGGTATCGGTCGCTGTTGAGCTTGATGGAGCGATGGAGCTGGGGCAGGAGCTGAAACACCGTGGCATCATTGCTGCGATCGGACACTCCAATGCCACATACAGCGAAGTCAAGGAAGCCGTGAATAACGGATACACTATTGTCACCCACCTTTATTCAGGTATGTCTTCCCTGCATAGGGAAGGTCCGTATCGTGTTCTTGGAGTAGTGGAATCAGCATATCTTTTTGATGAACTGGATGTCGAGATCATAGCCGATGGCAAGCATCTCCCTCCTGAGCTTCTTCAGCTGATACTGAAGATAAAGGATAACGATAGGATTTCCCTGATCACTGATTCAATGCGTGGAGCAGGAATGAAAGAAGGGGAGATCGTCCTTCTGGGAAGCAAGGCCCATGGACAGGAAGCTGTCATAAGGGATGGTGTCGCGATGATGCCTGATATGAAAGCTTTCGCAGGCAGCGTATGCACGGCAGATCGGTGCGTACGGACAATCTGGAGGGAAGCAGGCGCTCCATTATGCAAAGCCGTGAAGATGATGAGCCTTAATCCTGCAAGAGTGCTCGGGGTCGATGGAAGAAAAGGTTCGATTGAGAAGGGAAAGGATGCGGATCTGATTCTCTTTGATGATGATGTGAATGTCAGAAAAGCCATGGTAAGGGGCAAAGGATGGTGAGAAATGGAAGCAGATGGATTTCTTGATATTGCAGAGGAACAGGATTTCTACATCAGAGAGCTGAAGGACAATATACTTTCATTCTGGCTTCCCCGATGCCTGGATGCAGAGTACGGAGGCTTTGTCAATTGCTTTGATAATAATGGGGAAAACCTTGTATCGTATGATAAATACACCTGGAGCCAGGGGCGGTTCGTCTGGCTTTTCTCCCGGCTGGCTGCTACCGATGCTCCTGTTTTCACGGAAAGTGAACGGAGGAATTTCCTTGAGCTTGCTGGAAACGGTGCGGATTTCCTGATGAAGCACTCTCTTATCGGGAAAGATGACTGGAGATGTGTCTTTCTCATGGAAAGAGATGGAAAGGCGAAGGAAGTATCTACTGGAGCCCCTCTTGATATGAGCATATATGCTGATTGCTTTGCTGTTATTGGGCTGGGTATGTACTCATATGCAGCGAAGGATAAGAGCAGCTTTGAATTCGCACTCAATCTTTACAGGTCTGTCAGAAAGAGAGTCATAGCCGGAGACTTCAATACTCTTCCATATCCTCTTTCAAAGAGATTCAGGGCTCACGGAATCCCCATGATACTGGACAATACAGCAAGAGAACTCCTGAGAGCATCATCGATATTCGCCCCCGATGTCAGCGATGAACTGAAGAATGACATGAAGTCATATTGCCTGGATATCCTGGATCACTTCGTGGACAGCGATTATGTGATGCATGAGGTTATCAGCTCAGATAATCAGTTCATCCCGCAGCTTCTTGGCCAGCATCAGAATCCAGGACATACGATCGAGGATGTCTGGTTCATGCTGGATACAGCGGAGATCTGCGATCTTCCGATCAAGGATAGGATATACAGAATAGCACTGAAAGCTATCAGGAATGGCTGGGATGATATGTATGGTGGTATCCTTCACTTCTGCGGCGTAAATGGAGGAGAGCCTCTCGGAGACAATACCGGGGTTGAGAATGAAACAATGGTAAAGCAGCTTTCGGGCTGGGGCGATAAACTGTGGTGGGTGCATTCCGAGGCTCTTTATTCTCTGCTCAGATGCTATGTAGAGACAGGAGACCGTCTATTCCTCGATGAGTACAGGAAAGTGAAGGATTACGTATTCCGCGTGTTTCCCAATGATGATCCTGCAATACGTGAATGGAAGCAGATAAGAAGACGGGATGGAACACCTGAGGATAAGGTGGTAGCTCTCCCTGTCAAGGATCCTTTCCATATTGCAAGGGATTTCATTCTTGCCATAGAGCTGATGCAGAAAGAGAGCGCTGAGGAGGACCAGAGATGAAAGGGTGCTATTACTGCGATAGAGATGAAGGATTCCGTGAACTGCTGTTCGAAGTATGTGAGCTAAGGGCTTCAAGGGTATTTCTTTGCAAGGATCAGACTCTTGCTGGGAGATGCACAATCATGTACAAGGATCATTACGAGGAGATTTTCGAGATACCTAAGGCAGAACGTGATCTGTATATGGATGATGTGTGTCTTCTTGCTGAAACTATAAATGAGCTGTTCCATCCCGATAAGATCAATTATGGAATCTATGGGGATGAATGCAGGCATGTGCATTATACAATCTGTCCCAAATACAAAGGAAAGCTAGGCTGGGGAAAGCCATTTGTTCTCTTTCCAGATCCAGCTGAAAGGATATATCTGACTGATGAGGAGTATGAGGAGCGCATCAATCTGCTGCGGACGGCGCTCCTTAGGAAATCTGGGAAAGCCCAGTCATAATCGGTTGCCTCCATGATGTTTCTCCGACCCCTCCAGAGGATCGGAGAGCATCGCTTATCCATGGAACGGTATCTTCGCGACTATCTTCCTTACATTCTCTGGTTTTTCCAGACTGAGTCCTGGGATATGCGCTTCGTAGGGATAGACGATGATGAATGTATTCCGCCGCAGATGGAAATCGATTCCGTCTTCGATGTCGAAGAACCCGATATCATCAGCTTTGCTGAATGAATCAGGAAGGGTATCGATTGCCCTGAATGCTGTGAATCTCTCATTTCCTTCAAGCAGTATCTGCACATCCATATACTCTGCATGGACCTCAGGCTGCTTTTTCTCTACGGTCATATATTCCTGGACCATGTATCTGATACTGCTCTTCTTCGTGTAGTATGTTCCGGCTTTGATCGTATTCAGATCAATTGCCTTCAGCTCTTCTGCCAGCTCTCCGAGATAGGGGATGGATGCAGCATATAAACCAATTCTTTCAAGCTTGTCGTAAATCATTTCTTTCTCCTTTCGTATCATGATAGCATCCCATGTTCAGTATGTATAATTCCAGAAAGGAGAACTGAATGCGATACAGGGCACTTGGAAAGACAGGTTTGAAAGTCAGTGAGATCGGACTAGGGGCAGAATGGCTTGAAAGACATAACGGTGATGAAGTCTCGGAGATAATCCACTACTGTGCAGATAAAGGCATAAACATCCTGGATTGCTGGATGTCGAATCCGGAAGTCAGGACCAATGTAGGGAAGGCTATCGAAGGAAGCCGGGATAGATGGATCATACAGGGGCATCTTGGATCGACATGGCAGAATGGCCAGTATGTGAAATCGCGGGATCTGAAGATTGCAGGAGAGGCCTTCCAGGATCTTCTCGATAGATTCCATACGGATCACATCGATCTTGGCATGATCCATTTCGTTGATGAGATTTCCGAGTTCCATGCGCTTATGGATGGTGAATTCTATGCATATGCTGAATCACTTAAGGCAAAAGGCATTATAAGGCATATCGGGATGAGCACCCATAACCCGAAGGTAGCAAGGCTTGCCGCTGAGAGCGGAAAGATCGAGATGATTCTCTTCAGCGTCAATCCAGCCTTTGATATGCTCCCCGCCTCTGAGGATCTCAATGACTATTTCAAGGATGATTATTACAGGAATACAGGAGGAATCACTCCTGAGAGGGCTGAACTATACCGCATATGCGAAGAGAATGGGGTAGGTATAACTGTCATGAAAGGCTATGCAGGTGGAAGGCTCCTTGATGCAGAAGCATCACCATTCGGGGTAGCGCTGACACCTGTTCAGTGCATACATTATGCCCTCACAAGACCTGCTGTTGCGAGTGTTCTGACAGGATTCGATTCCATTGCCCATGTCGATGCCGCTGTAGCATATGAGACAGCAACGGAAGAAGAGAAGGACTATGCTACAGTACTTGCAGGTGCTCCTGCCCATGCTTATTCAGGACAATGCACATACTGCGGGCATTGTTCGCCATGTCCTGCCGGGATAGATATCGCCATGGTCAATAAGCTCTATGATCTTGCATCCATGCATGATGAGGTTCCTGCTACTGTGAGGGCTCATTATAAGAGTCTTTCTGCAGTTGGCGCAGACTGTACCGGATGCGGAGGCTGCGAAAGGCGCTGTCCATTTGGCGTTCATGTCCGTGAGAGGATGAAGGATGCTGAGAGACTGTTCTCATGAAAGAGAAAAGGCTGCATTCCCTGGTGCAGCCTTTCTCCGATATTGATCAATACTGATTACTGAAGTTCCTTTTCCACGATGCCTTCATCGATCCTGGCCTGCTCTTTGGCAATCTCAGCCTTGATCTCCTCGGCGATGTCGGAAAGCAGGTAGGTCGTAGTCTCTCCTGTTGCACGGATGCGTACTTCCACCTTGCCTTCCTTGAGGCTCCTGTTCCCGAGGGTTATGCGGAGAGGAATGCCAATGAGATCCGCATCAGCGAATTTGACGCCTGCGGATTCTTTTCTGTCATCATAGAGTACTTCAATGCCTTTCGATGTAAGCTCATCATAGATGCTGTCTGCTATTGCAGTATCTTTTACAAGCGATACGAGATGTACCTGATAAGGAGCGACAGAGACCGGAAGCTTCAGTCCTCCTTCGTCGTTGTATTCCTCTGCAAGACATGCCAGAAGTCTTCCTACACCGATGCCATAAGAACCCATGACAACAGGGATCTGCTTTCCGCTCTCATCCTGATATGTGCAGTTCATCGCACTTGAATACCTTGTGCCGAGCTGGAAGATATTCCCGATCTCGACACCTTTCGAGGCTCTCAGCGGGGCACCGCATACCGGGCATCTCATTCCGTCGCGCGCTGATGCGATATCAGCGACAGTGCCTGTATAGTCACGTCCGAAGTTGGTATTGAGATAATGGAATCCCGCATCATTTGCGCCTGCTACGAGGTTGTTGGATTTTGCTACGCTGTCATCAACAATGCAGATGAAATTGCCTTTTGCCCCGATCGGGGAAGCATAACCCGGTACCATGCCGCATGCCATGATCTCCTCCTCATGGGCAGGCCTGATTGAATTCGCCCTTGCTGCATTCGAAAGCTTTGATTCCTCGACTTCGTAGTCTCCGCGTACAAGCGCGACGATAAGCTTTTCCTCCTCTTCGCCGTTCTTGTCGTTGATGAATGTTCCGACCATGAACACGCACTTGGCAGTCTTCTTTGCATCGATGTTGAGATATGCGGCAAGATCCTCGATAGTCTTTGATTCCGGAGTCGAGACCTTCTCGATAGGCTTCATCTCTTCCTCAATATATTCCTTGCCGAACTTCGCGATCTGCCTGTTTGCAGTGTATCCGCACTTATCGCAGAGTATGATCGTATCCTCGCCGATAGGGGAGAGATACATGTATTCATGGGATATCTTCCCACCCATCATGCCGGAGTCGGCTCCTACAGCGATTGAGGGTAGACCACAGCGTGAGAAAATCCTGAAATATGCCCTGTAGTGATCGCGGTAGATCTTGTCGAGGCCTTCAGCGTCCCTGTCAAAGGAGTAGGAGTCAAGCATCGTGAACTCCCTTACTCTTATAAGTCCGGCTCTAGGCCTTGGATCATCTCTCCATTTTGTCTGAAGCTGGTATACAAGCAGAGGCAGGCGCTTATATGAGTCAATCTCTCCTCTTGCGATATCCGTAACAGCCTCTTCATGCGTCATTGCAAGGACCATGTCCCTGTTGTTCCTGTCAGAGAACCTCCCCATCTCCTTATCGATGGAGTAGTATCTTCCTGTTTCCTTCCAGATATCAGCAGGATTGACAACAGGCATCTGCAGTTCTTCGCCGCCGATAGCATTCATCTCTTCACGGATGATGCCCTCGATCTTCTGTGTAGCCTTGAATCCAAGAGGAAGCAGGGAGAATATTCCTGCACCCATCTGCCTTATATATCCTGCTCTCAGCAGATATTCATAACCTTTGGTGTCTGCTCCATTCGGTGCTTCCCTGAGAGTTCTTGAAAACATTCTGGACATTCTCATAGCCTATTTTTCTCCTCCCGGTCATTATATTAAGCATGCGAAGATAGGACAACATGTGGATTTTCACGATTTTCCAGAAAATCTTCCTGGAAAAGATGTCAGAAACAGGGGTTTGGCGCGTATATATATCAAATACATTTCAGGAGGTGCCTATAGAATAGCCATACTTCCCATCGTACGTTAATCTTATGCCTGAGTCCGGGGATTCCCCCGGGCTCACTTATTGATGCTCAATGAAATCAAAAGAGGCCGTATCTCACGGCCCCTGATGGTTCCAATGCTCTTGTCATCAGATCAGAAGATCCGCATATGCTTTTAGAAGCTCATCGCCTTCACACCCTGCAAGGACCTTCTTCGCAAGCACTTTCCCAAGCTGTACACCTTCCTGATCGAATGAGTTCAGATTCCATATGAAACCCTGGAACATCACCTTGTTCTCGTAGTGCGCAAGGAGTGCTCCCAGAGCCTCCGGAGTGAGCTTGTCGCCGTAAATCAGCGAAGATGGACGGTTGCCATCGAATTCCTTATTCGGATTGCTGTCATCCTTCCCTCTGGCGAATGCTGCGATCTGCGCAGAGAGATTCGCATTCAGCTTTGTCTGGCTCATCGAGCCTGCTGTCTCGATATCCTTGCCGTACTGGCATTCCCTGAATCCGATGAACTGCAGCGGTATAATATCCGATCCCTGATGCAGAAGCTGATAGAATGAGTGCTGTCCGTTAGTCCCCGGTTCTCCGAAGATGACAGGTCCTGTAGGATAATCGATCTTTTCACCGAATCTGTTCACATGCTTTCCGTTTGATTCCATATCCAGCTGCTGGAGATGGGCAGGGAATCGCGAGAGAGCCTGCGAGTATGGCAGGATCGCTGTCGATGGATAGCCTAGGACATTCCTGAGATAGAAGCCTATCAGCGCATCCATCAATGCTCCATTCTTCCTTATATCAGTCTCCGTTGAGAGCACATCTTCTTCATGAGCTCCGGCAAGAAGGCGCTGGAATGTATCGAAGCCGAATGCAAGAGAGAGCACAACACCGCCGACTGCCGATGTTGAGGAGTATCTGCCACCGATGTAGTCATCGATGAAGAAGGATGCCAGCATCGACTCATCCTTTGCGAGAGGGGAAGTCTTTGATGTGACAGCAACCATGTGCTTCGATGGCTGATACCCCTTTATTCCCATTGAGCTCAGTGTCTTGAGGACAAGGTCTCTGTTCGTAAGTGTTTCCTGTGTTGTCCCGCTTTTGGAGACAAGAATGAAAAGCGTTGTCTCAGGATCAAGATCCTCAATCACTGAGGCAGCATCATCTGGATCGACATTGGAGATGAATCGTCCTTTCAGAGTTTTGATCCCGGTCCCTGCCGCCCATCCTTCAAGCGCAAGATAGAGAGCCCTTGGGCCGAGGTCTGAACCGCCGATTCCGATCTGGCAGACAGTGGTGAAGGCCTTTCCTGTGGATCCTTTTATCTCCCCGTTCCGGACTTTCTCCGAGAAATCCTTTATGGATGCAAGGACATCTCTATAGAACTGATCCTTGTCTTCATCATCTGCTGTGATTGATGCTCCTAGGACATTTCCCCTTGTGAGGTGATGAAGCACCAGCCTTTTCTCTCCTGTGTTCATCATGACGCCGGAGAGTATCTCTTTGTATTTATCGACAAGCTGCGCCTCATCCGAAAGGGCTTGGAGAGCATCGATGATCGGATCTGTGACCGGCATCGCTGCCCAATTGTATTTCAATCCGCCTCCGAGCCTTATTGAAGAACTCTTCACACGCTCTGCGGTAAGTACATCCTTTACTGTGGCCTTTTTTCCACTCATGAGGGCGGAAAAACTGCTGAGTTTTCCGAGATCGCTGTAGGTTATCATTCCTTTACCTCCGGGATACGTGAATTAAAGCTTTCCAGAAGATCTTCCTTCGTCATTCCTTCCCTGAGTATGACGAATATTGTGTCATCTCCTGCGACGGTTCCAAGTATTTCAGGAAGTGCAAGGACATCAAGGGCAAATCCCACACTGTTGGCATGGCCAGGTCTTGTCTTGATGACTCCGAAATTTCCCGAGAACTCAATTGAGATTATACCTCTTCTGACGTCCTGTATGTAGCTTTTCTCCGATTCGCTTACCAGATCGCTTTCGGGAAGTGTATAGTAATAGCCCGACCATCCGTCGGATATCTTGCCGACCTTCAGCATCTTGAGATCCCTTGAGAGTGTGGCCTGCGTTACGTTGTATCCTTCATTCTTCAGAAGCTCAAGAAGCGTATCCTGATTATCGATCCTGTTGTTGCGGATCAGTTCCTTTACGACAGATAGCCTGTTATGACGTTCCTTCATTAGTCCTCCAGAATGCATACTTATGCAGTTCTTATGCAATTTTAACTTGAAGAGGAGAGTGATGCAACTGCTGGAAATATGGTATCTTTAGTCAAGGAGATTGAAATGACAGCACTTTACATTATCATCGCATTGGCAATCATCATCGCTATATGGGCGATTGCGGTATATAACAGTCTTATCAGACTCAGGAACAAGGCCGATGAGGCAGAGGCAGGTATCGATGCCCATCTGAAGCAGCGTTATGATCTTGTGCCTAATCTTGTTGAGACAGTGAAAGGCTATGCAGCTCATGAGAAGAGCACCCTGGATGCTGTCATTGAGGCAAGGAACAGAACCGTGATGACTAAATCACTGCAGGACAGGACCAAGGCTGAAGCTGGTCTTACAGCTGCTCTTGACAGGCTTTTCGCTCTGGCAGAGAGCTATCCGGATCTGAAGGCGAATCAGAACTTCGTAAGTCTGCAGAATGAGCTTTCCGGGATAGAAGAGGGAATACTCAATGCCAGGAAGTACTACAATGCAGTCGCACGTGCTTTCAATGATAAGATGATGGTATTCCCGTCATCTGTGATCGCATCAGCATTCCATTTTGATAAGAGGGAGTATATCGAAGCAGATGATGCCGAAAGGGGAAGGGTTGATGTCAGGTTCTAAGAAGCTTGCCGCCCTTTTCCTGATTATCCTCGTTCATTCATTTTCCCTGTATGCTGAGACATTCTCAGTAGAATCATATTCAGTTGATATATCCGTGGATGCATCGAAGAAGCTTGCAGTCAATGAGGATATGGATCTCTATTTCACTTCCCCGTCCCATGGTCTTATCAGGGATGTTCAGTACGACTTCGGCCGGACACGCATAAAGGTAAGCGATGTGCATGGAGAGGATATCGCTGATACCGAGAGGGACGGGGGATTCCTGAGTATCATCATGGGCTATCCTGATAGATACATAACAGGCCCTGCCAGTTTCAGCTTTGGCTATTCATTGCAGTATCCTGCAGATGAATATCCTGATTATGATGAGCTTTATTACAATATCGTCTCCCCTGGATACTGGGATTGCGATATGGATATCATCTCGTTCTCAGTCTCGTTTCCAGCCCCTGTTGATAAAGACAGGATATGGGTGACATATGGCCCTTATGGTTCATCGGCACGGTTGCCGTTCGGTATTTCCGAAGATGGCATGACCGTATATGGAAGATATTCATCCCTTCCTGCGGGGTATGGGATAACACTCCGTGCGGAGATGGATGAAGGCTATTTCCATCTTGCCAAGCCACAGAACGATGGCTCTGTCTTCATATATGCAGCTATCGGGATCATCGCAGCGGCGGCAATTCTCTCTTCTGCCGTATATTTCATCAAGGGCAGGGATGGAAAGCTGATAATCCCTGTAAGGTTCTCTCCTCCGGAGGGTTTTTCCCCGATGGATACACAGTATCTCATTGAAGGAACCATTGATAGCACGGCAATTGCAGCTATGCTGATCTACTGGGCAGATAGGGGATATGTCTCAATAAATGATGATGGTTCATCATATTCTTTCGATAAGCTGAAGGATCCTGATTCCAGTGCAAAGGAAAGCGAGAGAGCGCTTTTCAAGGCTTTCTTCGAGGAAGACCATGTGGATGCGGAGACGCTTAGAATGCAAGGTTTTCCATCTAAGCTCCGCAGAGATGTCATTCCAGTGGTAATGGAGGGATTCTCGGGAAGGAACGCAATCACTGAGCCATCAACGCTGAAGCTGCGGAAGATTGTCTTTGCCGCCATTCTTGCCGCTGCTCTTGTATCAGGATCGCTCCTTGGGATATCGGCAATGCCTGAACTCCTTCCTTTCGGACTCATACCTGCATTCATGGCATATATGGTCCTGCGTTCATTCTCTGTTCAGATTTCCAGAGCGGGAAGACTCCGGGTTTCCGTGGTGCTGCCTCTATTGTTCTTTCTTGTATTCATCACGTTCTTCATGTTCACGGCTATAGTCTCTGGAAGCATATCAGGGCTTGCGGGACCGGCTGTCCTGGCATTCATGATCCTTCTTTCCATATCAATGTTCTCCGCAGCGCATATCTCAAAGAGGAGCCAGTACGGCAATGACAGGCTGACAGAGGCTCTTGGATACAGGGAATTCATAGATAAGGTAGAGAAGGACAGGATAAAGGAGCTTTCAGAGGAAGATCCTGAGTATTTCTATCATGTGCTGCCATATGCGATGGTCTTCGGGCTTGCTGATGCATGGGCCGGCAAATTCCGCGATATCCCGATAGCGGAGGCTGATTGGTATTATTCTCCGTATCCATTTGATCCGTTTGTATATTCATCATTCGGAAGGCGCTGGCATGATGACTACATCAGGCATATCGATCCTCCGAGGAATACCGGCGGCGGAGGTTCAAGGACATTCTCCGGATCCTCCGGATTCTCCGGTGGCGGATTCTCAGGAGGGGGAGGAAGGAGTTGGTGAACGATATTATCTGGCTTCTGATCTCCTTTGCATATGTCTTTATCGTTCTTCTCATTGCTCTCCTGATGGGAAGGAAGGGCATTGCTTCCATTTATATACGCAAAACAGTCCATATTCTTGTTTCCTTATGGATATTCATCATGGCATATGGGATGGAGTCATTTGCAGCCAGGATGACAGGTCCTGTGATCTTCACAATCATCAACTTCCTGTTCTTCATCCATAACGGTAGGAAAGGCGCGGGCATCATCTTCTATCCCCTCTCGATTGCTCTTATGATCATATTGATGCAGACTGAAGTGCTTTCACCTGCCGCTGTTGTGGCTGGAACTCTGGCAATGGGGCTGGGAGATGGGGCTGCGGCTATTGCAGGAACGCTTATGGGAAAGAAAAGGAAGAGCATCGAAGGATCGGGTGCAATGTATGTTGTTGTCTTCAATATCGTGATGGCAGTGACGGGGATCGGGGTATTGCAGAGTGCCGTTGCTGCTCTTGCTGCCGCCATTTCCGAACGCATCTCGCCATCTGCCCTCGATAATCTGACAGTGCCTTTGATTACCGCGGGGGCTGTGGAGGTCCTATGCGCTCTCTGACTTCGATTCTTGATGGCGTTTTCCTTGAACTTCCTCTATATCTGCGGATTCTTATAATTCTTGTTTTCCTTGCAGCTGCCGCCATATTCTCATACAGGAAGCGTTTCCTGACTTTATCGGGTGTATCCACGGCAATCGTGCTTGGGTTTATCGTATTTTTCATCGGCGGGATTTCCGGGATCACCATATTCCTGTTCTTCTTCATTTCGGCATCCATGCTTTCAAGGCTTTCAGATGGAAGGAACACTGTTGCGGATAAGACCGGAAGAAGGGATATGATGCAGGTCATAGCCAATGGTGTGCCTGCTTCACTGATGCTTGTCCTCTATGGGCTTTCGCATAATCCTGCATTCCTTGGAGCCTTCGCTGCAGCAATCGCAGAAGCTGAAGCCGATACAGCAGCTTCATCGATCGGGATGCTGTCAGCCAGACCCCCTGTCTCAATTGTGACCTTCACTCCGGTTCCTCCAGGGCTTTCCGGGGGTGTTACTGCTCTGGGAATTGTATCATCACTTGCATTCTCTTCATTGATCGCAGTTCTCTATATGGGGACTTTCGGGTGCGTTATCCCGGAGCTTCTTACCATTGCCGCTGCAGGGTTCCTGGGATCATTGTTCGATTCTTTCCTCGGGGCTACTGTGCAGGTGCACTACAGAAAAGAGGATGGCACTCTTACAGAGAAAAGCTTGGATAACGGAAAAGCGCTGGAGAGAGCACGCGGCATTCCTTTTCTCGATAATGATATCGTGAATCTTCTCTCAGGTCTGTTCTCGGCAGCCTTATTCATGTCTATACGGATGATTCTGCAGTAAGTGTCATCTGCCGAAGGCTTTAGTAGAGACTTGTCTGTTTTCCTTTGATTATTTCTGATATTTCTTCAGGATTCTGCGATCTCTGATTGGCAGAAATAGCCAGCTACGGCGTTATATGAGTATATGGGGATTTGATTGACACCATATATATATTGTATTAACCTAGGAGGTATCATAAATGCCAGTTACTGGTAAAGAACTGATTGGAGAACTCCTGAGAGCTGGATTTGCTGTAAAAAGGATTTCCGGATCTCACTTTGTGCTTGTACGGGATGAGGTTGTGGTTGTTGTTCCTTGTCACAATTCGGATCTTCCTAAAGGAACGGAAATGTCAATAAGAAAGAAGACAGGAGTTTATCGATGAAGGGTTATCCAGCAAGATTTGAGAGAGAGCAGGACGGCAGGTATAGTGTCTATTTCCTCGGCAATGGAATGGATGGATGTGTTACTTATGGTAATGATATTGAAGATGCCAGAAGAAATGCGCGCGAAGCACTTAATGCATATATCGGATATCTATATAGTGCAAAGAAGATGATTCCTGTCCCTTCTGATTATGAAGGCAAGGATATTGAGTGCTTCTCTCCAGATTGTAAGATAGAGTTTGCAATTATTCTGAGAAAGGAGCGCGAAAAAGCACATCTGACTCAGAATGACATGGCGAAAAAACTTGGCATATTGAATTCTCAGTATCAGAGGCTGGAGAATCCGTATAAGACAAATCCGACATTGGAGACAATGCATAGAATCGAATCTGCTCTGGGTAGATCCATATTCCTTCGCTTCTGATAGTATGAATCAAATGTCATCAATATCCTTCTGAGGTGCCATAACAATCACGGTATTGGGGATTCCGCAGGAACTTGCTGATTTCCTCAGCACTGTCATATTTCTTAATAGCGATAGCCCGTTCATTGTCATGCATGTCTGGTTCATAGGATCGTATAATTGAATCGGTTTTGCAAATACCTCTTGCCGTATTATCGCTTTATGTATATTTTTCAATTTGGTAGCTGAATTTAGCTGCTATGTTTCTTTTGAAAAATATATAAGGAGAGATTCTGGATATGGCAAAACAGCTTCAGTTTAACGAAGAGGCCAGGAAGTCTCTTGTCAACGGTGTTGAGAAGATTTCCAAGGCTGTTATGACTACTCTTGGACCAAAGGGAAGGCTTGTTCTTCTTGATAAGAAGTACGGCGCTCCTACAGTAACAAAGGATGGTGTATCAGTAGCTCGTGAGATCGAGCTCGAGGATCCATTTGAGAATATGGGTGCACAGCTTCTCAAGGAAGTCGCAGCAAAGACCAATGATGTTGCTGGTGACGGAACAACAACAGCTACGGTTCTTGCATGGTCTATCACAAAAGAGGGCATGAAGAGCGTTGCTGCCGGTGTCAATCCGATGGGAATCAAGAGGGGAATCGACAAGGCTGTCCAGGATGCGGTTGAGTGCATCAAGAAGGAAGCCAAGATGATCCAGGATAAGGAGGAGATCGCACAGGTCGCATCTATCTCCGCAAACAACGATAGGACAATCGGCGATGAGATCGCAAATGCTATGGACAAAGTAGGCAAGGATGGAGTCATCACTGTCGAGGAGTCCAAGACAATCGAGACAACAGTCGATTTCGTAGAGGGTATGCAGTTTGACCGCGGCTATCTTTCCGCATATTTCTGCAACAACAGGGACACGATGACAGCTGTTCTGGACAATCCTTACATCCTTATCTATGACAAGAAGATCTCATCCATGAAGGACCTTCTTCCGCTCCTTGAGAAGGTTGCCCAGTCCGGCAAGCCGCTTCTCATCATTGCAGAGGATGTCGATGGCGAGGCTCTTGCAACGCTTGTTCTCAACGCAGTCCGCGGAACTCTCAGCGTTGTTGCAGTGAAGGCCCCAGGCTTTGGCGACAGACGCAAGGCCATGCTTGAGGATATCGCAATCCTCACAGGCGGCCAGGTCATCACGGAAGAGCTTGGCATGAAGCTTGAGAATGCTGATATCTCGATGCTTGGCAGAGCAAAGAATGTCAAGGTTGAGAAGGAGAACACCACAATCATCAGCGGAGCAGGTTCTGCAGATGCTATCCGCGACAGGATTGCGCAGATCAAGATGCAGATCGAGGATTGCACTTCCGATTACGACAGGGAGAAGCTCCAGGAGAGGCTTGCAAAGCTTGCTGGCGGTGTTGCTGTCGTCAATGTCGGAGCAGCTACAGAGGTCGAGCTCAAGGAGAAGAAGCACAGGGTTGAGGATGCTCTTTCCGCTACACGTGCAGCTATCGAGGAGGGCGTGATCCCCGGCGGTGGTGTCGCGCTTGTTCAGGCTGTCAAGGAGCTTTCCGGCAATGATCTTTCCAAGCTTTCCGAAGAGGAGAAGGTCGGATACAGGATTGTCATCCGCGCTCTTGAGGAGCCTATCAGACAGATTGCTGAGAATGCAGGTGTTGATGGATCAATCATCGCTGACAAGTGCAAGAATGAGAAGGCTGGTGTTGGCTTCGATGCGAATGCTATGAAGTGGGTCAACATGGTTGAGAGCGGTATCATCGATCCTGTGAAGGTCACAAGATCTGCTCTCCAGAATGCTGCATCGATTGCGTCCCTCATCCTTACGACCGAGTGCGCAGTCACAGACATTCCTGCACCAGAGCCACCATCTCCGGCAAATCCTGGAATGGGAATGTAATAGCTTGATAAGCTTGATCGGCGGCAGGGTTCATCGCTCTGCCGCTTACTTTTTCCGTACGATTGTCATGCAGTCATGGAATGAGGCGATATAGTGTCTCCCATTCTGCTCAAGGCGGTATTCTCCGACCTTTCCCGGGCATGTTCTGCAGTCCTCCCCGAACCCGTCATGTCTTATGCATGCGCGTGAGATAAACAGCGGTGGTGTGAAATCATTTGCAGGAGTAGGTTCAAAAGGCCATTGAGGACCATGGTCATCGCGCTCCATCCATAGATATCCTCCGATGAGATCCGGGACTTCTTCTGCAAGGACGGCTGCAGCCTCCCTGTTTGGAATATAGAGATAGATGTCGGCAAAGAACTCATACTCAGGATGGGCCTTTGCGAAGATGATATCTGATATATTGCTCATTCCGATGCGTACATGCTTGTGGTGCGATGCTTCCTCAAGTACTTCCTGCCATAGCTTCTCTTCATCGAATCTTACCGGTGGCATTGTTATGTATACATAGCCATTGCATTCAGTACCATTTATGTTCCATGGCAGGTCATTGCCGGAGAGCATTGCGCGAGGAGGAAGCTTCTCCGATCGCGGATGCTGCCAGGAAACGATCTCATAGGTTCTGTTATCTGCAGGGATAGCGCTGAGCTTATCGATGAAGTCTCTGCGGATTTCCTTGAGTCTGGATGGATTGACATAGAACGTTCCTGGCATCTCCCTGATGATAGGAGCCAGCTTTATATCTTTATCAGAAGATGAGAATATCCTGAGGAGAGTCTTTGCAGGGGAATTATCAGAAGGCTGCGTTTCGATGCTATAGCTTTCACTGATTCTCCCTGAGGATATATCGAGCATATCCCCATGGATTGAGATCTCCGCAGGGATGCATTCCCTGGCCAATGGAAGATCGCTGGATGGAATGCGCGTATTGCTGCTGCTCTTTGAGATGAGGTAAAGAGGAAGGCCATTCAGCTTCTTTGAAGCATTCTCAAGATAGAGGCAATAGATATTCTTTCCATTGCCTTTCTTCCTCTTTGAGGAGATCGATGCGCTGAATCTCAGAGGCTGGAGAAGACCGGAATCATCGGGAACAAGGAGCATAAGGCCATCCCTTGGCATTATCTCCATCTTCGTCTCTGCTGTTATCATTCCGCCTCCGCTTTCCTGGCAGATTCCTATCTCCTTCCCAAGATGTCCGGTGTAAAGACCTGTGGTCAGTATGTGATGGCCAGGGCCGGATTCTTCCATGAATCCTGTTCCGTGCTTTCTGCAGAATGAGAGTTCAATATCAGTCGTATCCGGCATGCCTCCATCGAGAATCGCTCTGTAGTATTTCGTCACAGCCTCAGCGTATTCAGGTCCTTTCATGCGGCCTTCGACTTTTAGGCTGTCTATCCCGATATCCCTTAGCTTCCGGATGAACGGCGCGCCATTGAAATCCTCCATGGAGAATGGATACAGCTTCCTTCCTGTCTTCTCATCTGTGAACCATGTGCGGCAGATCTGGGCGCATGCTCCTTCATTTGCTGAGCGCCCTGTTATCAGATGGGAAGCCATGCACAGGCCGGAGAATCCATAGCATAGCGCACCATGGATGAATACCTTCAGCTCTATATCCGGGCATGCCTTACGTATCCTTTCGATTTCCTTTATCGTAAGCTCCCTTGCAAGGACAGCCCTTGAGAATCCAAGCTTCTGCAGTGCTCTGACCCCGGCTTCAGTATGGACGGCAAGCTGTGTCGAACCATGGAGGGGAAGGGATGGAAAGTGCTTCCTTATGATATTCGCAACGCCTAAATCCTGGACTATGATGCCATCACAGCCATACTTTGCGATTTCTCCGAGCAGGTCATAGACACGAGGAAGGTCCTTGTCATCTATGAGCGTATTTATTGCAATATAGATCTTTCTGCTGCGGTCTTCTGCATATTTCCTTATTTTTCTCATGTCATCAACGGAGAAATTTCCAGCGCCTTTCCTTGCCGAGAACTCCTTCATCCCGAAGTAAACAGCATCCGCTCCGGCATTGATTGCGATAAGAGCTTCCGTGATAGTGCCAGCAGGCATTGCAAGTTCCATATGTATCCTCTTCTTATGATTGGCCCGGTTGCTTGCCAAAATATCAGTTTGCAATTATGCTTTCTGTTAGTAAATATACCGCATATAGGCGGATATCATAAAGGAGAAACCGATGACACTTAATGATCTCAAACATCCTAAGCTTGTCCAGTGGGTAAATGAGTTCGCTGCTCTTACAACACCGGACAACATCGTTATTGCCGATGGTTCACAGGAGCAGTATGAGGCTCTTATCGATCTCCAGGTTAAGGAGGGCCTCTGTGTCCGCCTCAACGAGGAGAAGAAGCCAAACTGCGTGCTTTTCGATTCCGATCCTTCCGACGTTGCACGTGTCGAGAAGAGAACATTCATTGCAGCTGAGACACAGGATGCAGCTGGTCCTACAAACAACTGGATCGACCCGAAAGAGCTCAAGAAGACAATGACAGACCTCTACAGAGGATGCATGAAGGGCAGAACACTCTATGTTATTCCGTTCTCAATGGGTCCGCTTGGTTCTCCGATGTCAAAGATCGGTGTTGAGCTTACAGACAGCGCATACGTTGTCTGCAACATGATGATCATGACACGTGTTGGCGTTAAGGTTCTCGACCTCCTCGGAACAGACGGCTATTTCGTTCCATGTCTCCACTCAGTCGGCAAGCCGCTTGAGAAGGGTGAGACAGATGGCGGCAAGTGGCCATGCGCTCCAATGGAAGACAAGTACATCTCCCAGTTCCCAGAGACAAGAGAGATCTGGTCCTATGGTTCAGGCTACGGTGGAAACGCTCTTCTTGGAAAGAAGTGCTTTGCTCTCCGCATAGCTTCCGTGCTTGCACGTGACGAAGGCTGGCTTGCTGAGCACATGCTCATCCTCAAGGTCACCAACCCAGAGGGAAGAAGCAGATACGTAACAGGTGCATTCCCATCAGCTTGCGGAAAGACAAACCTCGCTATGCTTATTCCTACAATCCCAGGCTGGGAAGTCCACACAATCGGAGACGATATCGCATGGATGAAGCCAGGAAAGGATGGCAGGCTCTATGCTATCAATCCAGAAGCAGGATTCTTCGGTGTTGCTCCTGGAACTTCAGAGAAGTCCAACTTCAATGCTCTTAAGGCTGCTTCCAAGAATACCATCTTCACGAATGTCGCTCTTACAGAGGATAAGGATGTATGGTGGGAAGGAATCGGCTACGATGCTCCTGGAAAGCTCATCGACTGGAATGGCAATGAGTGGGTACAGGACAAGGGAAACAAGGAGCAGAAGCCAGCTGCGCATCCGAATTCAAGATTCACAGCTCCAGCTGCACAGTGCCCATGCATCGCACCAGAGTGGGAGGATCCAGCAGGTGTTCCGATCTCAGCTATCCTCTTCGGTGGCAGAAGACCTTCGACAATTCCTCTCGTACATATGTCCAGGAACTGGAACCATGGTGTATTCCTTGGCTCGATCGTAGGTTCTGAGGTTACAGCTGCTACACTTGACGTAAAGGCTGGTACAATCAGACGTGACCCATTTGCTATGCTTCCGTTCTGCGGATACAACATGGGCGACTACTTCCAGCACTGGATCGATGTAGGCAAGGCTGCTCCTTCTCAGGATGTCCTTCCGAAGATCTTCTACGTCAACTGGTTCCGCAAGGATGCCAATGGCCACTTCATCTGGCCGGGATATGGTGACAACAGCCGTGTTCTCAAGTGGATCTTCGAGTGCTGCGATGGCACTGCAAAGACAGTTGATACACCAATCGGAATCATGCCGACAGTTGATGCTATCGACAGACCAGAGGGTGTTTCTGAGGCTGATATGGCAGAGCTTCTCAAGGTTGATGCCGAAGGATGGCTCAAGGAGGTCAATGATATCAGGACCAACCACTATCCGAAGTTCGGCAAGCACCTTCCGAAGGAACTTGCAGAGATGCTCGATACACTCGAGGCTTCTCTCAAGGCTTACAAGGGCTGATAAAACCCACAGAACAAACAGAGGGCTCCTGCGTGGAGCCCTTTGTTATCAGCTGATTCCTGTTGTTTTCCGATGGAAGAGATCTGCTGAAATATCAATATCATTATAGATATCTTATATATTTTATTAATCATAAATATTATACTGCAGATAATTATAAATCGGTAAATTCCAGTAATAAATTATTAATCCATTGCGCAAAATCAGGCAAAAATTTTCCTTGACAGTCTACTGGGGGGGGGTATGCTATTTTTAAGCATTCTAGGAGGTGTGCTTGAATTGAAAAAGACTATTGCGATAATGGGTGCCGGTGGAAAGATGGGAATGAGGATATCCCGGAATCTTGAGAAGGATGGATCCTTCAACGTCTTCCATATCGAGAATGGTGAAGCCGGACAGAAAAGGCTGAAGGAGGCAGGCTTCTCTATTGATGATCAGGATAGCTCTCTGGCATCCAGTGATATAGTTATCCTGGCAGTTCCTGATAAGCTTATCGGAAAGATAAGCTCAGAGATTGTCCCCAAGCTGAATGAAGGGACGATGGTTATCGGGCTGGATCCGGCTGCTGCATATTCTGAAGTGCTCTGCGTAAGAGAGGGCTTGTCGTATTTCGTTGCTCATCCAACTCATCCTTCGCTTTTCAACGATGAGACAGATCCTGCTGCCCAGCATGACTATTTCGGCGGGATAGCGAAGCAGAGTGTTGTCTGTGCCCTGTATCATGGACCGGAAGAGCAGTATGCGGTGGGAGAGAAGATCGCAAGGATAATCTATGCTCCTGTCCTGCGTACTCACAGAGTCACAGTTGAGCAGATGGCGATTCTGGAGCCCGCGCTTGTGGAGACCTTCGGATCTGTCCTGATTGAGGCTATCCGTCAGGGATTCGACAAGGTCGTTGAAATGGGCGTTCCGAAGGAGGCTGCATGGGATTTCCTTATGGGACATTGCCGTGTTCAGTTCGCGGTGCTCTTTGATCTTGCGGATTTCAAATTCTCCGATGGAGCATATCTTGCGATGGATAAAGCCAGAAGCAAGATACTTCAGCCGGACTGGAAGGAGAAGATCTTCAATCTTGAGAGCATAAAGCACAGCGTTCAGGAAATCACCGATTCAGTGAGGGTCTGAAGATGTTCCCGGAAATCGGTATAAGCACTTTTGCTTTGACATGGGCATTCGGCGTTCCCGGCCATGCCCATGGCAGGATGCTTACAGGTAAGGATCTGATAGATATTGCATCTGATGCGGGAATCCATCGAGTCCAGTTCGGTGATAACTATGCTCTTGATGCACTGTCCGATTCTGAGCTATGCGATCTTGCTGCATATGCAGAATCACTCGGTGTAGCGGTGGAAGTCGGTACCAGAGGGCTTATCTACGATAACATGATCCGGTATCTGGAGATTGCCCGTATATTCAGATCTCCGTTTGTCAGGGTTGTAATCGATAAAGGAGGGTATACGCCTGACAGTAATGAGATCATCGAGGTAATCAACAGGATTCTTCCTGCATATGAGACGGAATCGGTTTCCATAGGGATTGAGAACCATGACAGATTCACATGCAGTGAACTCATCGGAATCCTGGATGCAGTGGGAAGATCTTCGGTTGGCATATGTCTTGATACGGTGAATTCCTTTGGAGCAATGGAGAATCCCTGGACTGTTATTGATAGTCTTGCTCAATATGCTCTGAATGTCCATGTGAAGGATTTCAGGATAAGCAGGCCTTTCCATAATATGGGCTTCCTCGTTGAGGGGACTCCAGCAGGGGAAGGCTTTCTTGATATCCGTTATCTTCTTGATAATCCCCATATCCAGAAGAATAAGCCATCTTTCATACTTGAGTCCTGGGTCACTCCTGGGAAGTCGATGGATGAGACCTTGGATAAGGAGCGCAGGTGGCTTGATAAAGGTATTTCATTTCTGAAGAGCATTCAAAAGGAGGATAGCTCTCAGAACTGAATCAATATTTCAGGAGGTTAGTATGAAGAAAGGAGTAGCTGTAGTTTTCTTATTACTGGCAGCACTTGGCTGTGCATTCGCACAGGGAACTACCGACTCAGCCGCATCCGCAGAGAGTGATGGACTTGTTATTGCTCTGTCCAATTCTTTCTATGGAAACTCATGGCGCAAGCAGAGTGTTGACTGTTTCATAAAGTCAGCAGAAGAGGCTAAAGCAGCTGGTCGTATTGCTGATTATATCGTAGTGAATGGCGATGGATCGCAGAATACGCAGATCGCACAGCTGAATAGTCTTATTCTTTCCGGTGTTGATGCTATCTGCATAAATGCTGCTTCACCGACAGCGCTCAATGGAACAATCGATACAGCGATAAAGCAGGGAATCAAGGTAATTACATTCGATTCTGTCGTAACGCATCCAGAAGCATATAAGTTCGGCTTTGATTTCTATGGATTCGGAACAACAGTTGCGGAATATATTGCCCAGAGACTCAATGGTGAAGGCAATGTCATAAATGTAAGAGGAATCCGCGGCAGTGATCCTGAGATCCAGATGAATAATGGCATCATCGATACATTTGCTAAGTATCCTGGAATCAAGATCGTCGCTGAGGTTGATGGAGAAGCTGATGCTGCAACATGCCAGTCCGCTATTGCCAATGTGCTGCCCAGCCTTGATGAAGTTGATGCTGTAGTGACACAGGGTGGAGAATATGGCGCTGTCCAGGCTTTTGAGGCTGCAGGACGTGAGATTCCTCTTGTTGTCGGATACAACAGAGCAGAGTTCATTGACTGGTGGATCAAAGCAAAGGCAGAGAGCGGTTATGAGACAATAAGCGTTGGAAGTGAGCCAAGCATAAGCTCGTTTGCTTTCTGGGCAGCACTTCATATTCTTGAAGGAGATGAGGTCCCTCTCGAGCTGAATCTTCCTGCTGTCGCAGTTACCAATGAGACGGTCGATCTGTATGCTGATATGGAACCAGGTACTGTTGTCGCCCAGGATTACAACGAAGAATTCACAATGAATATTCTCGCAGAGCTCTGATTGTTCTGCTGATCTGGCTGCCATCCTGATCCGTAGGCATGGCAGCCTGTATTCTGTTTTCCGGGTGGTAGGGTATGGACGATTTGCTTTTAAGTCTGAGGAATGTATCAAAAACCTATGGAGCCACAAAGGCTCTGAATAATGTCTCTCTCGATATCCATAGGGGAGAAATATACTGTCTCATAGGTGCCAATGGGGCAGGGAAAAGCACATTGATGCGTGTTATTTCCGGCGTGACACGGCCGGATCCCGGCGGGGAGATTGTCTTTGATGGCGAGAAGATAGTGAACAATACCGCAAAGAATGGCAATAAGCTTGGCATAAGGGTTGTTCATCAGGAGCTGTCTCTTTGCACCAATCTTTCCGTTATAGAGAATTTCTATGTCGATCAATATGGTCTTGCAGGGAAGGGCCTGAACTGGCGTTCTCTCATGGAAAAGAGAAGCAAGGAGGCCTTGGAGAGTATCTTTCCTGGAAGCAATATAGATGTCAGGACACCGATAAGCCGTTTTTCGATATCGAACCGGCAGATGATAGAGATATGCAGGGCTGCAAGCATGGATGGACTGAAGCTTCTTATCCTGGACGAGCCCACCTCATCCCTTGGAGAAAGGGAGACCGATAAGCTCATATCCTATCTTAAGAAGCTGAAGACCCAGGGTGTCTCGATAATATTCATATCCCACCGGCTGAGTGAGGTTATACGCCTTGCAGATAGGATCGGAGTCCTTCGCAACGGCGAGAAGATCTGGGAGGAGAATAATGATTCGCTGACAGAACAGGATCTTGTCCGTGTCATGTCTGAAAGCGGAGAGGATATATCTGCAGGAAAGAACCTGCAGAAGCTAGAGGCGCTGAACAGGGATATAGCGATTGAAGCTGAGAAGCATAGCACTAAGCATCTTCATGATATTTCCTGCGGTCTCTACGGTGGTGAACTGATAGGCATTGCTGGCCTTGATGGCAATGGACAGAGGGAATTCCTCCGTGACATTTTCTTTTCCAGAGGGAAATCCGGTATCAGACGAAAAGGGTCAGTGTGCTATGTTACCGGAGACAGGCGGAAGGAGGGAATCTTCCCGCTGAGCGATATCTCGGACAATATGACAGTCGTTGATATCAATAAGAGCTCTTTCTTCTCAAAGCTAGATATGAAGCACCTGAGCGGGAGCGTAAGCGAATGGTGCCAGAAGCTTCATGTCAAGGCTGAAGGTCCGGACGCTCTTATTACATCCCTTTCAGGCGGCAATCAGCAGAAAGTCCTTGTCGCCAGATCGCTGCTTTCAGATTCAGATATCATAATCCTTGATGATCCGACAAAGGGTGTGGATATCGATACGAAAGTGCAGATGGCCCGCCTTTTCAGGGAAGCCGCAGCTTCTGGCAAGCTTGTGATCTGGTATAGTTCGGAGGATGATGAGCTTACCTGGTGTTCCAGGGTTCTTGTTTTCCGATATGGCCATATCATCGATGAGCTGAAGGAAAATGAGGGTTCCTCAATTCTTAAGGATGATATAATCGCAGCAAGTTTCGGAGGGGAAGATCTGCTGGATAAGAGCAGCAATGAAGCAAAGCGCAGGAGGGGGCTGAGGTCTCCGATCATTGTCCCTCTTCTCGCTCTTGTTGCAGTCTTCATGCTCTGCGGGATCCTTCAGCCGACGGTTTTCTCTCCTTTCGGAATAGAGCTTCTCCTGAGCGGTTCCGTTCCTCTCATCTGCGCAGCCCTTGCACAGATGTTCGTGATAGGACTCAGCCAGATAGATCTTGGCGTCGGTACATTCATGGGAATGGTCAATGTCATCATTGCCATGATAATGGTCGAGTCATTCTGGCTGGGACTTCTGATGATTGCCGTATCTGTTATCGCATATGCTGCGGTTGGATTTCTGATTTTCAAGCGTCAGGTGCCTGCTGTCATTGTCACAATGGGCATGTCATATGTATGGCTTGGAATAGCATATACGATCAATGAGCGGCCTGGAGGAATCTGCCCCGAATGGCTTTCTTCGATATTTATGGCAGATCTCCCAGTCTCCCCATATCTATTGGCAATAATAATCTGCTTCCTGGTTGCTTTCCTTATTTACAGATCGCGCTATGGAGTTGTGCTTCGCGGGGTCGGGAATAACGTGACAGCCATGGAGAACAGCGGGTGGTCAGCGTCCAAGGCATTCGCTGCGGGGTATGCTATTGCTGCCGCTTTCTCCCTGGTAGGAGGTTTTGCGATTACAGCAAGCATGGGCGGATGCGACGCAAATGCGACAGAGTCATATACGCTTCTGACAGTCGCTGCAGTTGTAGTGGGAGGCAGTGAGCTTGTCGGCGGTATAGCCTATCCAAGCGGCACGGTGATCGGTGCGATAACGCTTTCGATAATAAGCGCGCTTCTCGGATTCATGAGACTTGATGCAAGCTGGGTAACTGCTGTCCAGGGATTCATCCTGATTGTGATCCTTGCATCAAGACTTCTGAGGAGGGCTGAAGCATGAATGTACGCATAATCAAAAAGCAGAATCTGGCCCAGATAATGCAGTATCCATGGATATGGAGCGTAATCGGTTCTGTCATAATGTTCATCCTTCTTGGAATCCTGGCCGGCAGGACCAACTGGGAAAGTCTTATGACCCTCTGCTACTCAGCTTCATTCCTGACAATTGTCGCTCTCGGGCAGATGTTAATTGTTACTACTGGTGAAGGAGCAATCGACCTCTCGATATCAACGCTTATCACTCTTTCCGCATTCCTGACGACAGGACTGACGAATACTACGGATAGCAATCTCATATGGGTTATCCCGCTGGTATTGCTGATTGGAGTGTTCTTTGGATTCATCAACTCTGTTCTTGTTGTATTCCTCAGGATTCCTGCGATCATAGCAACACTTGCGATGAGCTATGTGATAACCACTGTGGTGCTTCTGTACAACAACATATTCCGCGTATTCTCTGTTGCACCGGCCCTGACATCCTTTGTCAGATTCGAATTCTTCGGCAGCGTGCCGCTGATGATACTGATAATCATACTGCTGCTCCTGCTGTTCCAGTATCTGATAAACCATACCAGGTATGGCAAATCCCTTATTGCTCTTGGACAGAGCCTGAAAGCAGCGGAACTTGCGGGGGTAAGCGTGAAGACCGTGAAGATAATGTCATATTGTTTCTGCGGCTTCCTTTCTGCTCTTGGAGGAATCCTTATATCAGCACGTGTCGGCGGTGCTTTCCTTGGATTGGGGGATCCCTATCAGATGCAGACCGTTGCTGCTGTTGTTGTCGGAGGAACGCTTATATCCGGAGGACGGGCTGTTCCTGTCGGTACATTCTTCGGGGCTCTGTTCCTTACATTCCTTACGACTGCTATGCAGATAGCTGGAATCAATATCGGAATGCAGAACATCATCACAGGATTCTTCATCATATTCGTTCTGTTCTTATCGGCCAGAACCAAAGAGATTTAAAGGGAGGTTGTATGAAAGAATTCATTTCGCCAGCTCTATCGTTTCCAGAAGGGCCTGTTTTATTGGGAGATATGGAATTCCTCGTCGTTGAGATGGGCGAGGATGCGGGAACTCTGACAAGGGTGGATGGTAAGAATGGCACAAAGAGAAGAATTGTCAGAACCGGACGACCAAATGGCCTTGCTCTTGATCGGAATGGAATAATCTGGACAGCTGAATCCGATCATCCGAGTCTTCTTAAGGTGTCGATGAATGGCGAGGCTGAGGTCTTCGTGGATAATTATGGAGGCGAACCTTTCAGATTCCCCAATGATCTGGCTTTCGGTCCAGATGGATTGCTGTATATGACAGACTCCGGGATAAGATTCAAGGATTCGGAGAAGGATGGGAAGATCAGCGATGATTATGCGACTTATCCATATAAGGGGCGTGTTTTCGCGATTGATACCGCAACAAAGGAAATGCAGCTCATTGATGATGATATCAAGTTCACGAATGGAATTGCATTCGGACCGGATGGATGCTTATACGTCAATGAGACCAGGACGGGGAACATATACCGCTATGAGAAAGCAGGAGGCAGGTTCGGGGATCGGATACTCTTTGCGAATGTCAACCATGAAGGTGATTATAAGCCTTCGCGGGGACCAGATGGCATGAAGTTCTCGAAGAATGGCAACCTGTATTGCACTGTATATGATCAGGGCGATGTGGTTGTGATAAACCCTGAAGGCAAAGTCATAGATTCTATAAAGACAAAAGGCATGAGGCCCACCAATCTAGTATTCGGGCCAGAGGGTTCCGGGGACATCTATGTAACTGAGGTCAGCCTAGGGAGCATAGAACGTTTCCATGTAGGGGAAGATGGACTTCCTTTATACAACTAATCAAGGCTGATTCCGCAAAGCAGGCTCTGTCGTAAGGTCTGCTTTGCTGGGATCTGAATCTTTCACTTGCCTTCTTCTTTAGGAAGTATCACATTGAGCAGGATCGCGACTATCGCTGCAATCACCACAGGAGAGGTCGCGAATACAGTTGTTACCCATTCAGGGAACTGAGACAGGGATTCGCTTACCATGCTGACTCCCATTCCGAGTGCAGCGGACAGTCCTACGATCGATGTGTTGCGGTAGCTCATAGGCTGCATTGCAACAAGCTTCATGCCTGTCATTGCGATGGAGGCGAAAACCGAGACAGTAGCTCCTCCTAGAACACATTGGGGTATCGTCGTAAGAAGTGCAGAGAATTTAGGGATCAATCCCGCGGCAAGAAGCATGAATGCTGTAAGCGCCATTACTTTTCTGTTCACGACTTTTGTCGATGACACGATTCCTACATTCTGCGAGTATGTGGCATTTGGAAGGCCTCCGAATAATGATGATAATATATTCGATGCTCCGAATCCTATTATCCCTCCTCTGAGTTCATTGCCTGTCGGTTCCCTGTCCATGCCACCTATTGTGGTGGCTGACATATCTCCGATTGCCTGTACGGCATTGATTGCAAAGAGAATGGAGAATGCCAGAGTTGATGAGAACTCGAACCGTATTCCGAATGGAGCTATCTTCGGCAGTGCGAAGACCGAGGCCTCGCTTATTGCTTTCAGGTCCACCATTCCGAAGAATGCGGAGAAGATATATCCTGCTGCCATTCCAAGAAGGATAGATGCAAGCTTCAGCATGCCTTTCCCGAAGTGATTCAGGATAGTTACGCATGCCAATGTGAATATTGCCACAAGCCAGTTCTGCCATGATCCGAATGCCGGATTCCCGCTTCCTCCGGCCATATAGCTTATAGCGGTAGGATAGAGGGAGAGACCGATTGTGAAAACGACAGTTCCTGTGATGAGTGGAGGAAACAGCTTCTGCAGCTTATTCGCGAATAGGCCTATTATGATTGCTACGGCTCCTCCTATCAGCTGTGCTCCGAATATCTCGGCCAGACCATGATTGGTCGCGATATCCTGCATTGTCGCAAGGTATGCGAAGCTTACTCCCATGATCACCGGCAGTCTTGCTCCGCAGAATCCTGATATCCCGAAAAGCTGAATGAGGGTTGAGATTGCAGCGCAGACCAGTGATGACTGTATAAGCAATATGCGCATGCTGCTATCCAGACCCGCTGCTGATGAGATGATTATAGCAGGGGTGACGCACCCTACGATCATCGCTACAAGGTGCTGTACTGCCATCGGGACGGCATATCCTGGAGGTGGCAGTTTGCCATCGCACTCAAAAAGGAGTTTCCTTCTGTCAGACATAGGAAGAATTATAACATGGTTCCATATGCGGCCTGCTGACATGCAATAATATTTCGCCAATCGTATTGTTCACGTGGTACAATTACTGAAAAAGGAGAAAAAATATGAAGCGTGTTTTAGTTGCACTTCTTGTATTCATGCTCTCTATCTCACTGTTTGCAGGTGGTTCTTCTGAGAGTTCATCCTCTGATTCTTCCGGAAAGATCAAGCTTACATTCTTTGAGACGATGACAAGCCCCGGAAGAACACAGGTTCTTCAGAATCTCATCGCAGAGTATGAGTCTCTCAATCCGAATATCGAGATTGAGCTTATCAGCCCACCATATGAGCAGGCTGACAACAGGCTTTCAATGATGCTCAACAGCAATCAGGAGCTTGATGTCATTGAGGTCAGGGATTATACGCAGAAGCAGTTTGTCAACAATGGCAAGCTTCTTGATCTCACCCCGTACATCGAGAACTGGGCAGAGAAGGACGATTTCATGCCTGTCGCCCATGAGATTTCCCGCAATGTCGATGATACTCCATACATCCTCACATCCTGTCTCTACGTGAAGGCTCTTCTTGTCCGCACAGATATCCTTGAGAAGTATGGAATCCCAATCCCGACAACAATGGATGAGATGTATGAGGCATCAAAGCAGCTCGCAGCGGCAAATCCTAATCAGTTCGGTTATGCTCTCCGCGGCAAGTCCAACACATTCAAGATCAGCGATGTTCTGATGTTCGGCAACGTTGGGGATATCAACACAGAGATGTGCTATGAGACCAATGACGGAAAGTACTGGCTTGATAACGAGAACGGAAAGAAAGCCATGGAGCAATACCTTGATCTCTATAAGAACGGATGTCCGGCTGACTCAATCAACTGGGGATTCAATGAGCAGATCAACGGATTCATCTCCGGCACAACACCATTCCTCGTACAGGATCCTGATGTAATCGGATCTCTTGAGGGCCAGCTTGATCCAAGCCTTTACACTGTAGTGCCTCTTCCGGTCGGAACATCCGGATACAGATATCTTGACTATGGCTACAATGGATTCGCTATCTCCACAACCAGCAAGCATCCTGATGAAGCATGGGCATTCATCTCATGGCTCAATGGATCTGAGAAGAATGGTGAGTTCTGCAAGGCCTACGGACCGCTTCCTGTATTCCAGTCCGTATACGAGAATGATGATTACTTCAGCTCTGATAAGTATCAGGCATGGGCAGACGAGCTCGTCGCTGAGGATACGATCTTCGTGAAGTTCCCGATTGATTCCGAGAAGTATCCTGCATGGGCACAGGTTCAGGAGCAGGGTATGCAGGCTATGCTTATGGGTACTGTAAGCGTCGACGATACAATCAAGACATTCAAGGAGTACTGGGGATACTGATTCCCATCTGTTTATTGCCATGTGTCTCAGGGCGCATGGCAATTATGATTCAAGAAAAAAGGGGGTAGCTAATGCGAAACAAATGGTTGCTGGTGATGATGATCCCCGCATTCCTGTTCGTCATCCTGTTTCTATATTTCCCGCTTGCCAAGGGCGTTGTCATGGCCTTCCAGAACTACAACATGTTCGACCTGACAAATCTCCATTTCATTGGTCTGGATAACTTCAAGGCGATAATCACCGATCCATATACGAACTTCTGGCAGATACTGTGGAACACTCTTATCTGGCTTGTGTTCTCTCTGGTATTCCAGTTCCTTCTTGGCTTTACGCTTGCGCTTCTTCTGAAGAAGCCTTTTGCAGGCAGAGGCATATACTCAGGCCTGGTATTCTATACATGGGCCCTTTCAGGCTTTGCCATCGGTCTCATATGGTCCTGGCTCTTCAATGGCCAGTTCGGCCTGTTCAACGATATACTTATAAGGCTTTCGCTGATTGAGACACCGCTGGGGTTCCTCTCAACACCTAAGCTTGCGATGATGAGCGTCATAATCACGAATATCTGGTACGGCGTGCCGTTCTTCGGGATCATGCTGCTCGCTGCGCTGCAGTCTGTTCCGAATGAGCTCTATGAAGCATCCACGCTTGACGGATGCGGAGCTGTGAAGCAGCTGTTCTATGTCACCATTCCTTATATCAAGCCGACTATTGTCAGCACGATACTTCTGAGGACGATGTGGATAGTCAACTACCCTGATATCATCTACGCTATGACGAACGGAGGCCCTGTCAACAGCACGAATATACTTGCGACACAGATGATCAATGAGGTTTTCAAGCAGTATGACTATGGCCAGGGATCTGCATTCGGCGTGGTGATCATGGTAATACTCTTCATCTATTCCGTGATCTATCTGAAACTTACGAAATCAAGCGAGGACAGCATATGATAAACAGGAACAAGAAGATAGCGATGAGCATAGTCAGGACAGTCCTGCTTGCCCTATTCCTGATAGCGGCGCTGCTTCCGCTTTACTGGATTTTCGTGACAAGCATAAAGGCAGGGAACGAAATCTATACATTCCCTCTGAAATACTGGCCGGAGAAACCGAGCTTCGACAGCTACAGAGAGCTCTTCAGCTTCAGTAATTTCGGACTGTATTTCCGCAACTCGCTTCTGATAAGCCTTTCAGCGGCATTCGGTGCTATGATCGTATCGATTCTCGCGGGGTTCGCTCTCTCAAGGCTTTCCCATAGAAGGCTCAAAGGCGCAATAGAGCTTGGAATGTACTTTACACAGACAATCCCTACTTTCATCATCATGGTGCCGATCTTCACGATCTTCTCATTCTTCCACCTTATAAACAGCAGAATAGCTCTTGGGTTCGTATACGTGGCAACCGTTGTTGCATTCTGTACTGTTATGGGCAAGAGCTTCTTTGACAGGATACCAGCATCGCTGGAGGAAGCTGCGAAGATCGATGGATGCAATCTCATGCAGGCTCTGACGAAGGTCATCCTTCCGATTACGCTGCCTGGAATGGCTGCTATATTCTGCTTTGCTTTCATCAACATCTGGAATGAGCTCTTCATCGCTGTTACAGTGCTCAGCTCAAGTGATAAGATGACCGTGCCTGTAGCCCTTAACTCGTTCATCTCAAAAACCGGCATAAGCTGGGGAGTAATGGGAGCTGGTATAGTGGTCGCCCTCCTTCCGACAATGGTCGTATTCGGAATAGGGCAGAAGTACATAGTTGCAGGACTTACTGACGGAGGTGTTAAAGGCTGATATGGAAAAGAAGAATCCTGAAGTCAGCGATATTCTCCTTCATATGGGAGAGCATAATCTGCCGGGGAACGCTGTTTCCCCACCTATTTTTCAGACATCGATATTCTGCTTTGGCTCATTTGATGAGTTCCAGCAGGCAATCGCGGATGAAGCTCATAGCTACATCTATTCCAGAGGCAATAATCCGACAGTCAATCTCTGCGAGATGAAGCTTGCTGCTCTGGAGCATGCAGAAAGGGCAAAGCTCGTATCAAGCGGGGTGGCTGCAATATCATGCTCGCTCCTTTCACAGCTCCAGACGGGCGATCATTGTATCGTGATACAGGATTCATATTCCTGGACGCGGTACATGATGCTTACTTACCTGAAGCGTTTCGGTATTGATGTCACATTCGTAGAGGGAACATGCATAGAGGACTTCGAGAAGGCTGTACGGCCCAATACCAAGGTTATCTACCTTGAAAGCCCTGCTACCTTCACATTCAAGCTCCAGCCGCTGCGTGAGGTTGCGGAGCTTGCTAAAGCCCATCATATAAAGACGATAATCGATAATACCTGGGCAACTCCGATATTCCAGAATCCTATCGACATGGGCATTGATATCGTCATACACAGCGCATCGAAGTACTTCGGAGGCAATTCCGATCTTGTCGGTGGTGTGATAATGGGATCTGATGAGGATATAACCCATATCTTCAATACGGAGTTCATGCCTCTTGGTCCTGTTCCTGATCCGATGCAGGCCTGGCTGATCCTCCGCAATCTCAGGAATCTTGAGGTGCGTATGCCTGTCCATTACCGCAATGCGCTTGGCCTTGCACAGTTCCTCGAATCACGGCCAGAGGTTGAGGAGGTTCTCTATCCGCTTCTCCCGTCATTCCCTCAGTATGATCTTGCAAAGAAGCAGCTCAGGGGCGGAAGCGGCCTCTTCTCTTTCAGGCTCAAGACGAGAAATCTGGATGATGTGAAGAAGTTCACAGATAGCGTGAAATACTTCAAGAGAGCTGTCAGCTGGGGAGGCTATGAGAGCCTTATTGATCCGAATGCCACCGCATTCCGGCCAGGAACGCCTATTCCTGATGACAGGATTTCGCTTATAAGGGTCCATGCGGGTATAGAGAGCCTTGACATGCTTAAGGATGATCTCGCCTCGGCTCTTGATGCTATTGGACGCTGACTATGATCACAGAGAGAGATGGCTGGTTCTTCCTGTCCACGGCACATAGCTCATATATCATGCGCATATCCTCCTTAGGGCATATGGAGCATATTCACTATGGAGGATATATCCCTGCTTCAGCAGAAGGGATCTTCTGGATCCAGGGGCCCGATGATCTCAGGCTTGGGGATGGAACGTACTACGATGAGGATCATCAGCATTCGTTCCTTGGCAGGATGCTCTGTGAATACTCCACTCCCGGGAAGGGAGATACGAGAGAGAGCGCTCTTATCGTGGAATATGGAAACGGGCTCATCACTCTGGATCTTCTGTATCAGTCGCATAGGATATATCCCGGGAAGGATTATGATATTCTTCCCAGGGTTGGTGCATCGGATGCCGAAACTCTCGAGATAGTGCTTCGCGATGCGGTTCTTCCTGTCTTCGTCACCCTTCGCTATACGGTATACGAGGATGAGGATATAATTCTCCGATCTGCTGAGATCAGGAATGAGGGTGATGAGGATCTCATGCTGCGGACTGTGTCTTCGGTCATGCTCGATCTTCCTGACCCAGAGTGGGATCTTATCTCATTCGATGGTGCATGGGCCAGGGAGAGATATGAGAACAGACGCGCGCTTTGTTCCGGGGTCTTCTCAATTGACAGCAAGCTCGGGTTCACATCAAGCGAGCACAACAGCCTTCTATTCCTCGCCAGGCCAGATGCTGACGATAGCCATGGTGAGGCAATCGCAGTCAATCAGATATACTCTGGAAACCATCTTGAAAGGGTGGAGGTATCTCCTTTCGGATTCTGCAGGGTGCTTTCGTCGATAAATCCATTCGGTTTTGGATGGAAGCTGGGAAATGGCGAGTCGTTCAGGAGTCCAGAAGCTATCCTGTCATACTCATCATCAGGACTGGATTCACTTTCTTCCAATCTTCATCGTTTTGCGGTAAAGTATATTGAAAATAGTATATACAAAGATAAGATACGTCCCATTGCTATAAATAACTGGGAAGCGACATACTTCGATTTCAATGAAAAGAAGCTGATGGATCTTGCTGTAAAGGCAGCATCGGCAGGCATTGAGCTCTTCGTCCTTGATGATGGCTGGTATGGACGGCGTTCTGATGATACAAGGGGACTTGGCGACTGGGTTGTCAACAGAAAGAAGCTTCCAGACGGGCTTGATGGTTTTGTCAGGGGCATACATGATCTTGGCATGAAAGCCGGAATCTGGGTCGAGCCCGAGATGGTTTCGATGGATTCTGCTCTTTATGAGACACATCCCGACTGGATGGTTGCCATACCGGGAAGAAAACCTTCCCCCGGCCGGCATCAGTATCTTCTTGATCTTTCACGCCCGGAAGTAGTCGATTATCTTTTCTCTGCTATGTCAGAGGTTTTCTCTTCTGGCGTCGATTACGTGAAGTGGGACGCGAACAGGAATATGAGCGATTACTTCACATCTTCTCCTGCGGTTAAGTGGCAGGGGGAGTTCTTCCATAGGTATATTCTGGGGCTTTATTCCCTTCTCGATAGACTGACAAAGGCATTTCCTTCGATTTTATTTGAGTTTTGTGCATCAGGAGGCAATCGTTTTGATCTGGGAGCCTTATCCTTCTCTCCGCAGGGATGGACGAGCGACAACACAGATGCAATGAGCAGGATCCGCATACAGCACGGTACTCTTCGCGGCTATCCTCTCTCTTCTGTTTCCAATCACGTGACAGCTTCCCCGAATCATCAGAGCCTCAGGATCACGGGGCTGGAGGACAGGTTCGGCGTAGCTTGCTTCGGCATTCTCGGTTATGAGCTTGATCTGGGAAAGCTATCTGAGGACGAGCTAGGGGTAATCAGGGATCAGATAGCTTTCTATAAGGAACACAGGAAAACGCTGCAGCATGGCGTATTCCGGCATCTTCCTTCCTCTGATGGCGCTGTTTTCTGGCTGGCAGAGTCAGATGATGAGATGATAGTCCTTGAGTATCAGGATAGGAACATGGTCAACACGGGACGCCACCGGAGACTCAGGATCCCGCATGCGGATCCTGCTTCGCTATACTCCGTGCAAAGACGGGAGAAGCACGTATTCAAGGAAGATCTTGGAGATCTATGGGAAAGCTACAGTGCAGTGTCCCATGAGCCATATTCGATAACAGTCTCAGGACATGTTCTCCGGAGTGCTGGCGTAGCGCTTCCTCCTCTGTTCATGGGACGAGGATTCGAACCTTCTACCCGGATTCTCAATGATAACGGTTCCGATCTTTATGTAATCAGGAAGGTGCGCTAGGACAACGCCTCTGGAAGAAGCCTCCATTCTATGTGATAATACTTTCCATGAAACGTAAACCTTCTGTTCTGCAGATTCTCATGCTTATTGCTTCTGCTGTTCTTATGTACTGGGCTATATCGGCAGAAGATGGGGTTTATAGGATGGCTGCTGCGGCGGTCTCCATGTCTGTCATGGTGGCTGATGTTGTCTCTTTCGCTTTGATGACTGATGATGGATTTCCTAAATTCATATCCGTTCTTATCGTCATTGCCGCAGTGCTCATGGCCTCTGCGATCTGTCTGGATAGTATTGTCCCTCCATCCCCGGAGCCGGAGATTGTAGAGGAAGAGCCACCAGCTGCTACGGAGGAAGAGGCTCTGATAGAAGAGGAAGAGGATAAGCCTGAACCTCCAAAAGTGCCATCAGCTCCGTCTGTATCTGTCAGGAGTCAGGATGTAGACAGGGGAGAGCCGGATGTTATATCAGGAAAGGGATCTGGTTCAGTACCATCGAAGCCGGAAGCGTTCAATCTGATCTGGTTTGAAGATGAAAGCATTTGAATATATCTCAAGTGATGCGGAGATAGAGCAGCTTATTCCCTTATTCTGCAGAAAAGGGCGTATTGCTGTTGATTTCGAGGGGGAGTTCAATCTCCATATCTATGGCGAGCATCTTTGCCTGATTCAGATATTCGATGGAGAGTCCTATTATATAATCGATCCAAGAGCCGATGGGGTAACTGCACATGGGCTTGGGGCTTTCTTCCAGTCGGATACAGAGAAGATATTCTTTGCATCGCAGTCCGATGCTGCATTGGTCCATAAGCGCTATGGGATGATGATACGCAATATCTATGATATCCGCATACCTGCTGTTATCCTGGGGTATACAGGGAATCTCCTTGGTCTTGAAGTGCTTTATCTGGGGATAAGCAGCAGCGGAGGAAAGAAGAGGAAACAGACTTCGAACTGGCTTATCCGTCCGCTCTCGGAGGAGCAGATCGAATATGCTCTCTCAGATGTCGAGCATCTTATAGAGCTCAAGGATATCCTTGAACAGGAGATCGATGCCAGAGGACTGCAGAAAGAGTGCAGCAGGCAGATGAAGAAGGCCTTGATTCTTAAACCACCGGTACAGCCATGGAAGAAGGTAGGGGATTGGCGGCACATGTCAAAGGAAGAGCGTGTCTTCCTTAAACATCTTTTCATTGCCCGTGATTCCCTGGCCGAGCGTTTCAATGTTCCTGCTGTACGGGTCATGGAGAAGCATATGCTCCTGAAGCTTGCATCCGATCCTCCGAAGAGCATTGAGTCTCTTGAGAGGGTGCTTGAGAAAGCTCCTCCGCGCTTCAGAAAGCTTCTCTCCTCCTCACTATGGGCCGCAATTGCCCGTGCCCGTGAAGAACTATCCAGCGATAGCCGTTAGCAGGCTTTCGAGCCTGATCAGCTCCTCTTTCGCTATCCTTTCCTCTGTGCTGTGGGGATGTTCATATCCCGATGTAAGAGTTATGGCATCGATTCCGATTGCCCTCAGGTTGTTTGTGTCGCTTCCACCGGATGTGGCTTTCTCCCCATAATCCAGCCCTAAGCTATTTATCGCTTTTTTTACAGCGGCTTTAACCATGCTGTCCTCAGGAATTATATATGGACTGTAAAGCTCAGTCCTCTTTATCTCAGCCTCGCACCCAGCTTCCTCTGCAGCTCTTTCAGCCTCTCTGATGATGCAATCAGAGATATTCTTCCTTTTCAGATTGTCGAGTGAACGCACTTCGTATCGGTATTCGGCTTTGTCCGGCACGGTATTCGTAGAGGTTCCTCCTTCGAATATCCCGATATTGCAGGTCGTTTCCTCATCGATACGCCCTGATGGCGATCTGGATATTGCAGTTGCTGCTGCTTTTATAGCATTTCTGCCGCTTTCAGGAGAGAAGCCTGCATGGGCTGTACGTCCATGGAATATGGCATCGATAGTTTCTTTTCCCGGCGCCGATGTGATGACCGTTCCCACCTTCCCTTCTGCATCCGGGACGAATGCCATGGTAATCCTGAAAGGAGCAAAGAACTGCGGCTGAAGCCGCCTGGATCCCTGCAGTCCTACCTCTTCAGCCCTTGTGAACAGGAAGCATGCATTAAGTCTTTTCTCCGCTGCAGCAAGCATCGCTGCTGTTGTCGCTTTGTTGTCTGCGCCAAGCGCCGTATGACCATCTGTCATGAAGCACTCATCTGTCTCAATGACATGGGGTGTCAATGCAAGGGGGACTGTATCCATGTGGGATGCTATCATGGGGCGGTCGATCGTTCCAGGCAGGAAGAAAAGCAGATTCCCCGCATTGTCATCGATGAAACTGTACCCGAAGGAGGTCATGGTCCTTGTTATGAATGAACTCATACCGTCTTCTTTCCATGATGGAGATGGAATTGTGAGGAGTGTTCTGAAGAATTCTATCGTGTCCATAGAATGGACTATAGCTTTTTTTTCGAATAAGGGGTATCGGAAAGAGGCAGTGACTTCCTGAATATGCCATCAATTCTCCTGTAAGCATTGCTGATAGCAGGTGCTGTTGGGATAGTGCAGAGCTCGCCTATGCCTTTTGATCCGAATGCTGTTCCGGGAAGTATCTCCGAATGGACAAGTATTGGTACGATATCAGGTCTGTCAGTTGCCCTTATAAGCCCCAGCGTTCCGTATTTTGATTTTATGTACCCATTCTCTGTGATGAAGTCCTCTGTAAGGGCATAGCCCATTCCCATCAGCACTCCGCCTTCTATCTGGCCTTCTATCGCAGTCATGTTGATCGGTGTTCCCGCATCGCATGCCGCTGTGATCCGTTTTACCCTGCCATCATCTCCGATTTCAGCGACCTGGGCTGAGTAGGAGTAGGCAAGATGGGATACAGGATTCTTCTTCGTGCTTGTGATTGGATCTGAGTGGAAAGTGAACTCCGCGTAGAATTCATCCCCTTCAAGCTCTTCCAGTGTGTACATCTCAAGAGCATTCCTGAGCTTCAATGCAGCCCGTCTGACAGCCTCTCCTGTAAATGCTGTCTGTCTGGATGCTGTAGAAGTGCCGCTGTCCGGAGTCCTTTCTGTATCGGGCTGCTCGACAACGAAAGCAGAGGATGGCAGATTAAGAGTCCCAGCAGCAATCTGGAGCTCTACCGTTCCAACTCCCTGCCCCATGCATGCAGCTGATGAGCGTATATGGATCAAGCCGTTCTCTATAGAAAGCCTGCATCGTCCGGTATCCTCGGATCCGACTCCGATGCCGCTGTTTTTCATAGCCAGGGCTATTCCTGTGCGATCCGATGCGTAATAGGCATCTTTTACAGCCATCAGACATTCCCTGATTGCCGTATCAGGCGATGCTATCTGCCCATTCGGCATGACATCGCGCGGTGATAGGGCATTGAGCATCCTTATCTGGAATGGATCAAGGCCCACCTTCTGGGCAAGCGTATCCATCATTGATTCTATAGCGAAGCAGGATTGTGTTACACCGAAGCCTCTGAATGCACCTGCCGGGACATTGTTTGTATAGATTGCTCTGCCGATTACCTCGAAGTTCTGGAATGAATAAGGACCGGAAGCATGTGTGCAGGCCCTCTGCAATACAGGGCCTCCCAGCGATGCATAGGCTCCGGTATCCGAGATGATCTCTGCCTTGAGTCCCTTGATCCTTCCGTCGCTGGATGCTCCAAGCGTCATCGTCATTGTCATTGGATGGCGCTTAGGGTGGACCATGAGGCTTTCCTGCCTTGTCAGCTTCATGTTCACAGGACGCTTGAGTATGTATGCTGCCAGTGCAGCATGGTGCTGTACAGACATGTCCTCCTTGCCGCCGAAACCGCCGCCGACAAGCGTGCTCTTCACACGTACTTTCTCCTTTGGCAGACAGAGCATCCTCGCGATTTCCCTCTGGTCATCATAGACGGACTGATCACCTGCATACACCAGCACCCCGTCCGCATACGGGTATCCTATAGCACACTCCGGTTCCATGAATGCATGCTCTGTGAATGGAGTCCTGAATGTCTCTGTTATAACGATGTCGCTATCAGCGATCGCCTTGTCCGCATCACCCCTGACAATACGTTCTGTGTCATATATGTTCGATTGCCCTTGATGTACTGGAATAGCATCTTTCATTGCTTCTTCAGGGGAGAAAACGCCTTCCAGGACTTCGTATTCTATCCTTACTTTCTTTTTCAGCTCGTCCAGAGCCTCCCTTTCAGAGGCAACTACTATGCATATCGCATCCCCTATGTATGAGGTGATTTCCCCCTCAGGGATCAGAACAGGCCAGTCTGGTACGATATGCCCATGTCTATTGTACGGAACGGAATCCGCCTTGATCACTGCCATGCATCTAGGATCTTCCAGAGCCTCTTTGTCATCTATCCTTACAATCCTGCATCTTGGAGCCGGAGATCGCACCGCTGAAGCATATAGCATGCCCTCCATGCGGATATCATCGGCAAAGAGTCCCTTGCCAAGGGCTTTCTCCTCTGCATCAATGCGCGCCATTGTCCCTGAAATCCGTGGATCGGTGTCATATTCAGGGACCTCTTTGTTCTCCTTCAGCATTTCTGCGGCAAGCTTTATTGCTTTCTCGATCTTCACATATCCGGTGCATCTGCAGATATTCCCGCGTATTCCCTTCCTTATATCCTCATCGGAAGGTGCTGGGTTATTATCTATGAGTGCCTTGGCTGCTATGATCATGCCAGGAGTGCAGAAGCCGCATTGCACTGCACCGGCTGATGCAAAGGCATAAGAATAGACGGCCTTCTCCCTTTCCGAGAGGCCTTCTATCGTGATGACGCTGGAGCCATCGATCTTTGAAAGCTTCCTGGTGCACGCCTTGGCCAGCTTCCCATCGATTATCACAGAGCACGCGCCGCATGCGCCTTCGCTGCATCCATCCTTTGTCCCTGTGAGCGATAGCTCCTCTCTCAGGAAGGAAAGGAGCGTCATATCCTTATCAGTGCTATATCGCGTTCCATTGACTATGATTGTCATAGCATCTCCTTTTGTGGAACGGCCGCTTAGCTTCTGCCTGGGTGGCAGCGGTCTGTGTTACCGCCTCCGTCTAATATTCTCAGGCTGGCCTCCTGATAAGTCAAGGTTTCTCTCCTCCTGGATAGGAGAGTGCCATGCGTCTGGCTTCCCTCTCAATCTCCCTGTCCGATGCTCCTTCGATCTTCAGCGCTGTAAGATAGTAGAAGACATACTTCATCACATGGCTCTTCTTCTTCAGCGACGATACGCCCTCCCCGACAGAGAACGCCAGTGCTCTTCCATATTTATCCTTCTGCCCGATTATCCCGGCTTCCTTGTATAGATCCTCTACAGCAGCTCCTACCTGAGGCAGTGGCACTCTTCCCTCAAGATACAGAACGCCGAGCCGTTTGCAGTCCCTTGGCGTCGTATATTCAGGATACCGTTTCTTCAGCCGCCGTATCGGCCGCTCGATTTCGTTGAGGGACCATTCGATGGCCTGTTCTCTGTTTCCTTCTGATACAGCCTGTATCATCGGCTGAAGAAATGGTGTTCTATAGTTGTATATAGGTTCAGGCATTTAGATTCAGGATGATTTCCTTCCTTCCTGTCTCAAGCTTTTCCAGCTCGACGCCTGCTGCACGCAGCATCATCTTGCTGGCTTTCGTCTGGTCCGTGCTTTCGTACTTATCAGATAGATAGACGACTTTCTTTATGCCTGTCTGTATGATGGCCTTCGCGCATTCGTTGCATGGAAAGAGCGCGACATAGAGCGTTGCGCCTCTCAGGCTCGATACAGGGGAGTTGAGAATAGCATTCAGCTCTGCATGGCATACATACGGATACTTCGTATTGATCCACTCTCCCTCTCTTTCCCATGGAAGCTCATCATCAGAGCATCCTGTAGGAAAGCCATTATAGCCAACTCCGATGATCTTCTTATCAGGACTGACGATGCATGCGCCGACCTGCGTGTTCGGGTCCTTGCTTCTAAGCGATGAGAGTACGGCGATTCCCATGAAGTACTCATCCCATGTTATGTGGTCCATTCTTTTTCCGGACATATTTTCTGCTCCTAAGTCCTGCTGATTATAATGCAGAATCTCATTTCTGTGGAAAGATTTCTGATGAATTGTAAAGATATTCTGATTTTATATTAATATGAAATGAATAAATCCGTTTTAGGAATATAATAATAGATAAAGTCTAATACCGCTGGTCCAGCTTGCTGGTGCTGTCATCTTGCATCCTGGTTGAGAAGAAGCTCTCTCCTCATGCTTGTGGCAGTGCGAGGTTTGTGGATATGTCACCGGCTGTCAGCCTCAGATTGTACAAGAGGGGCTGTCTGATGGATTCGCCACCATGCAGGTTCTTCTGCCGGAATCTGTCCGGCCCAGCTGGGTGTTGTCTCATAGTGCAGCCATGCGGTTATGGTTGCTTTCAGTCATTGGCAAGGATTCCGCGCGCTGCGGATCCTGGCTATATACAGGCATGCATTCTTTCCTGGAGGAATCACGGACAGTCTATATTCGTTCCACAAGGCCGGAGTCCTGGAACAACTATATATAATATATATTCCTTGATTTCGCTGTATTATCCTGGAATACAGAATCTGCCTTGCATCGGGAGCTGCGGCAGCAATCAAGGAACCAGATATCAATGACACTATATATAAGGATTTAGATCATCTTATCCATGACATTTAGTGCCAATTGGGCATATCAGGGTAGAAAAAGCCATAAGTAAATCTTTTGCAGAAAAAAGAATAAACAGGTGTTGACAAAGAATTTCAGTTTCCGTATATTGGTCAAGGTGTCTGACTATGCCCTTATGGGTAAGTCTGACCAAGAGCCAAACCGATTGCTTCAGGCGATAAGGTGGTTCCGGATGATAGGTCTTTTCATAGTATGACTCTATTGTCGTCACACACATGCGGTGCCGACCTCTGGAAACGCTTTGTTAAGTTCTCTAGCAATCAGTATGTCTCGGAAACTATAAAGGCATGGGCCTTTATGAGATATCTTTTGATTTGCGGCATTGCCGCAAGGAGGAACTGATGGCTAAGGAAAAATTCGAGAGAACGAAGCCACATGTAAACGTCGGTACGATCGGACACGTCGACCACGGCAAGACTACGCTCACAGCTGCAATCACAATGCACTGTGCAAAGCTTTTCGGTGACAAGGCCCTTGCATATGATGCAATCGACAATGCACCAGAGGAGAAGGCTCGCGGTATCACCATCAACACAAGACACGTTGAGTACCAGTCCAAGAACAGACACTATGCACACGTTGACTGCCCGGGACACGCAGACTACATCAAGAACATGATCACTGGTGCTGCTCAGATGGACGGAGCAATCATCGTAGTAGCTGCAACTGATGGCGCTATGGCACAGACAAGGGAGCACCTTCTTCTTGCTCGCCAGGTCGGTGTACCTGCAATCATCGTTTTCATCAACAAGTGCGATCAGGTAGATGATCCAGAGCTCGTCGATCTTGTTGAGGAGGAGATGAGGGATCTTCTTACTGAGTATGGCTTCGACGGTGCAAACGCTCCTGTCATCAGAGGATCTGCTTACCTTGCAATGACAAAGCCAGATGATCCAGAGGCAACAAAGTGCATCGACGATCTTCTCGACGCTATGGACAGCTACATTCCTCTTCCGGAGAGAGCTGTTGACCAGCCGTTCCTTATGCCGATTGAGGACATCTTCTCAATCTCTGGCCGTGGAACAGTTGTTACTGGTAGGGTAGAGCGCGGTGTTATCCACCTCAACGATCCAGTCCAGATCATCGGTATCAGAGAGACACAGAATACTGTTGTCACAGGTATCGAGATGTTCAACAAGCTTCTTGATGAGGGCCAGGCTGGCGATAACATCGGAGCACTCCTCCGCGGTATCGACAAGAAGGAAGTTGTCCGTGGACAGGTTCTTGCAAAGCCAAATTCAATCACACCTCACCAGAAGTTCACAGGAACTGTATACGTACTTTCAAAGGAAGAGGGTGGCAGACACTCCCCGTTCTTCGATGGTTACAGACCTCAGTTCTATTTCAGAACAACTGACATCACAGGTACTGTTCACCTTCCTGCTGGAAAGGAAATGGTAATGCCTGGTGATCACACAGAGATCAATGTAGAGCTTATCCACCCAGTTGCTATGGATAAGGGTCTCAGATTCGCTATCCGTGAGGGCGGCAGAACAGTCGCTTCCGGCCAGGTTACTGAGATCACAGAGTAATCTGAATTTTAGTCTTGCCGGGGTCATCCCCGGCAGACGATTGTTTTTTGGAGATTTTTGGAAATGGCAAATGAAAGAATCCGGGTTAAGTTGAGAGGATTTGACGTTGAGCTCGTGGAGCAGAGTTCCAGGGCTATCGTTCAGACAGTTGTGAAGGCGGGCGCTAAGGTTTCGGGCCCAGTACCTCTCCCGACTCGTATCAACAAATATACTGTCCTCAGGTCGCCGCATGTTAACAAGAAGGCTCGTGAGC
>CALXKS010000009.1 GCA_944389015.1 uncultured Spirochaetaceae bacterium | reverse complement strand
GCATCCTTGAGCATTCGGTCAGGCTGGATGTCCATGCCGTGGATGGGGATGGGAATCTGTACAACATAGAGATCCAGAAGGATGACAGGGGAGCTGAGAGGAAGCGTGCAAGATACTACAGCGCGATGATCGACAGCAGGGCCCTGGGGAAGGGAGAGGACTACTGCTCTCTTCCTGAGTCCTATGTGATCTTCATAACAAGGGGAGATGCCATAGGGGAAGGGAAAGCGCTGAACATGATTGAGCGCATAGTCAAAGGAACGGGGAATGATTTCTGTGATAGATCGCATATAGTGTATGTGAGCTCATCCCTTGCAGATGAGGGGACGGAGCTTGGGCATCTCATGCATGACCTGAGGTGTTCCGATCCTGACAAGATGCACTATAATGAGCTCAGGGACATGGTTTCATACTACAAGAATGAGATGGAGGGGATAGAGAGCATGAGCGGGAAGTTCGATGAGATAATGCAGAGAGCGTTGAAGAGAGAAACAGAGAAGATAAGGGAGGAGAGCCTGAAGAAAGGCGAAGCTGAGGGGTTCAGAAAAGGTGAGGTCAATGGGCTTCAGAAGGGTCGGTCAGAAGGCCGGCAGGAGGGAAGACAGGAAGTTGCCAGAAGCATGGTGAGAGATGGATCCATTCCGATTCAGAAGATAGCAGAGTTCTCTGGACTCACTATTGGTGAGGTTGAGAGCATCAGGAACAGCATCCAAGTATGAATGATTCAAAGGCTTTGTGAAAGAATCCCAAAGTCTTTGCCTATAATCCAAAGCTCAGCGCTCGGGAGAGAATTCAAGCTTCCCGAGCCTTGTATCAGCTGTACCATGCACACCATCGGATTCAATTGACGCAGAAGCTTTATACTCCAGTGCTCCTATCGGAGTATCGAATGTTCCGGAGAAACTGAAGCTATTGCCAGAAGCATCGCCTGTGAATGAAGAGGAAAAAGACATAAAGGAAAGAGTTCCTACTGCAGAATCCCCATCTATTGATAACTCCATTGTTCCGCTGAATCTTCCGAACGGGGTACGTACAGTGATTCTATATATCATACGGTGTTCCTCCGTTTTATAAGAATATATTATGAATTATCGTGATTTCATCCTCAATCAGTTCCTATAATAAACACAATTATGACTACAGCAATAACACTTGAAGACAGGAATGGAAGATCATTCTGGGGGAAAAGACTCTCATCCGACAGGGAAATACAGAGAAAGCTCATAGCGATGTCCAGAACAATCTATACGGATAAGTATTCATATGCACATATTCCTGACAAGGAAAAAGGGAATTTCATCATTGCAAATAATAACAAAGCGCTTGAGCCTGATTCATTATACTGGACAGAGATCGGGGATATACCCGGAGAGACAGATCAGCTCATCGTGTTCAGATGGAACAGGAATTACGGAGCAGACAGATTCTATAATCCACTGGATCATGGATGGAAGCTATTATCTTCAGAGGATTTTCCTGGATACTCACACGATAAAATCACTATGGAGACATATAGAAAATAGTAAAAAGCGTATTTCTCCGTCCCCCCTAACCTGCTAGAATAAAACTGGCCTTGGGGAATTGGAGGCTAAATGCGCAAAATCAGATCAGCTCTGATGGTTCTGCTCCTGAGTTTATTGTTCATACTCTCAGGATGCGATTTTCTGACAGGATTATTTCCAGATAACAGCAATCCACCAACGGTATCGGGAATCGAGGATATCGCTTGGCTGGATGAAGGACCGATAATCTCAACTCCTCTGAATGAGACCGAATCCTATGTTGTGATCAATAACAACATACCCGCATTCACGGAAGATGATTACACTACTGAATCATTCAAGTACAATGATCCGCTTGATTCTCTTGGCAGAGTTGGTGTTGCCCTTTCATCAATGTGCTTTGATGATATGCCGGACTATGAAAGAGATGACCTCGATACTGAACCTACGGGATGGATACAGAACAGGTATGATACCTCGATTGTCCCCCGTGGATGGCTATACGAGAGGGCACACCTCAGGGGATTCCAGTTCATGGGAGATCAGGATGATCCTCTTAATCTTCTGACTGGTACAGAAGAACTCAATAATCCTACAATGCTTTCCTTTGAGAATATAACAGCCGATCATATGAAGGAGTACAGAGACCATCATATCATGTATCGTGTAACTCCGATTTTCATAGGTGATGAACTGCTTGCACGTGGAGTTGTAATGGAATCCGACTGCATAGAATGCGATGAGGAAGCCGACTATGCTGTATTCGTATACAATAGACAGCCAGGCATAACGCTCGATTACCGCACAGGAGAGAACTGGCTCAACACAGATACACCGCCTGAGGAGGATATCACTATTGAAGAAGCAACCTATATCCTCAACACGAACTCCGACAAGTTCCACAAGATAGACTGCAGCGGTGCTCCAAAACCGGACTCCGATAACTACAAACTCACAGACAAAACCCGTGAAGAGCTTATAAATGAAGGATATTCTCCCTGCGGGACATGCAATCCGTAATCTAAACTCAATTGCATGATATTCAGGCTCTCAGGGCATCTGCACTGAGAGCTTTCCTCTCACGAAGTTGCATTTCTGCCCATCTCCATCCCCAGTAGTGATTACGGAGGACTTCTGGTATCTTACATATCCATCATGCGCACTTCATTACACCCACACACACGTTATGCCTCCAGCTTCCTTCGATTACTGTCATAATAACGCCATTGTTCCAGCCCCCCTACCTCAAACAAATGACCCGGTTTCCCGGGCCATTGTTTTTACTCATGAGGAGTATCTCAGATAATCTCTCCAAGAAGCTCACCGCACTTCTGATAGAATGCAAGTCTGTCCTTAGCATCCTCAGCGGCCTGAGCGAAGAGCTTATCAGCATCTTCAGGATTGGTCTTATACAGTGATGAGTACCTGACCTCACCCTTGATGAACTCCTGATAATCACCAGTTGCCGGCTTTGTCTCCCAGACAAATCTCTTTCCTGCCTCAAGCTCTGGATTGAAGCGGTAGAGCGGCCAGTAACCAGCCTCAACAGCCTTCTTTGCCTCAACCTGGGAATATCTCATGTTGATACCGTGGTTGATACACGGAGCATAGCAGAAGACGATTGAAGGACCATGGTATGCAACAGCTTCCTGAAGAGCCTTCTGAGTCTGGAGTCTGTTGTAGCCAAGAGCAACAGAAGCAACATATGCATGACCATATGTCATGAGCATGAAGCCCATGTTCTTCTTGCCGACCTTCTTTCCAGCATTTGCGAACTTAGCAACAGCTGCCATCGGAGTCGACTTGGAAGCCTGTCCGCCAGTGTTGGAGTAAACCTCTGTATCAAGTACGAGAATCGTCACGTTCTTGCCAGAAGCAATCACATGGTCAACACCGCCGTATCCGATATCATAAGCCCATCCATCACCACCGATGATGATGACATCCTTCTCTGAGAAGTAATCCTGGAGCTCGATGATCTTGTCAAGAAGAGCCTGTGACTCTGCGTCTGCTGCCTTCTCCTTTGCAAGAACTGCCTGGACTTCCTTCTGAGCAGTGATTGAATCCTCTGATGTGTTGTCATCCCAGAATGAGTAGCACTTCTCGATTGCGGCCTTGAGCTCTGCGGAGCATCCCTTTGCCATAAGAGCATCGCACTTGATTCTCAGGAGGTTCCTGTTGGAATCGACAGCGAGTCTCATACCAAGACCATACTCTGCATTATCCTCAAAGAGTGAGTTACCCCAAGCCGGTCCACGGCCATCAGCTCTCTTTGTATAAGGAATGGTCGGGAATGTTCCGGAGTAGATTGAAGAACAGCCTGTAGCATTGGCGATGATAGCTCTCTCACCGGAAATCTGTGAAAGAAGCTTGACATATGGTGTCTCACCGCATCCTGCACATGCACCGGAGAACTCGAAGAGCGGCTGCTTGAACTGCAGGCCCTTGACGGTTCCCATGTTAAGGCCATCGAGGTTGTCATATGTAAGAGCCTCAAAGAACTCAGCATTCTTTGTCTCTCCATTTGCTCTCTCCTCAGCAAGCGGCTTGAACTCGAGAGCCTTCTCCTTTGCAGGACATGCTTCGATACATACTCCACATCCCTGGCAATCCTCTGGATAAACCTGGATCTTGAAGAAGAGGTTCCTGTCGTTCTTTGTGTTCGATTTGATAGCCTTGAATGTCTCAGGAGCCTTCTCCATATCCTCTGGTGTTATCTGCTTAGCGCGGATAGCTGCATGAGGACAGGACTGTACACACTGGTTGCACTGGATACACTTTGAACTATCCCAGTGAGGAACATATGCCGCAACACCTCTCTTCTCGAGCTTTGCCGTTCCTGTAGGAAGCTTTCCGTCGAAAGACATCTGGGAAACAGGAATGTCATTGCCCTCAAGGTGCATGATGCGCTCGATGACGTTCTTTGTGAAATCATCAGCATCATCCGGAATAAGCCTCTTAGGCTCATAGCTTTCTGTGATTGCAGCAGGAACCTTGACCTCCACGAGAGCATCAGAAGCTCCATCTACAGCGGCCCAGTTCTTGTTGACAACATCCTCACCCTTCTTGAGGAAGGTCTTCTTGATGTACTTCTTGATCAGGTCAATAGCCTCTGTCTCAGGAAGAACATTTGCAATCTTGAAGAATGCAGCCTGCATAACAGTATTGATTCTTGATCCAAGGCCTACGCTTCTTGCGATATCAAGAGCATCGATGTTGTAGAAATGGATGTGCTTCTTGATGATCTGCTCCTGCATATCCTTTGTGAGGTGGTTGAATACCTCAGAGGAAGGAATCTGGCTGTTGAGAAGGAATGTACCGCCATCCTTGAGAGCGGAGAGCATGTCATAGCGGCCGATGTATGCAGGGTTGTGGCATGCAACGAAATCAGCATGGTCGATAAGCCATGGCATATCGAGCTTGCCCTTTCCGAATCTGAGATGGGAGATTGTGATACCGCCGGACTTCTTCGAGTCATATGCGAAGTAAGCCTGAGCGTTCATGTCGGTATTGTCTCCGATGATCTTGATGGAGTTCTTGTTAGCACCGACTGTTCCATCAGAGCCAAGGCCCCAGAACATGCAGGATACAACGCCCTCTGGTGTAACATCGATCTTATCACCTACTGGGATTGAAAGATGTGTCACATCATCATCGATACCGACTGTGAATCCATGCCATGCATCATCGCGAGCCATGAAATCATATACTGCCTTTGCATGTGTCGGTGTGAAATCCTTGGAGGAAAGACCATAGCGGCCTCCGATTACTTTGAGTCCTGTTCTCTTCTGAAGATCAAGAGCTGCAACGACATCAAGATAGAGTGGATCGCCAACAGCACCAGGCTCCTTTGTCCTGTCAAGAACAGCAATCCTCTTGGCTGTTGCAGGAATGAGCTTTACGAAGTGCTCTGCAGAGAATGGTCTGTAGAGGCGGACCTTGATAAGACCAACCTTTCCACCCTTCTTGTTGATATAATCAACTACCCACTCGAAGGTATCTGCAGCAGAACCCATGACAACAACGACGTCTGTTGCATCAGGTGCGCCGACATAATCAAAGAGGTGATACTGCCTGCCTGTGATTGAAGCGACCTTATCCATATACTTCTGGACGATCTCAGGAACAGCATTGTAGTACTTGTTGACTGTCTCCCTTCCCTGGAAGTAAACATCTTCGTTCTGTGCTGCAACTTTTGTCATCGGGTGCTCAGGGCGCTGTGCACGTGAGCGGAAGCGCTCGATGTACTTCTCATCAAGGATGCTTCTGATGTCATCATAAGAGATTTCCTCGACCTTCTGGATCTCATGGGATGTCCTGAATCCATCAAAGAAGGAGAGGAATGGGATCTCTGACTCAAGGGTCGAAAGATGAGCCACAAGAGCCATATCCATCGTCTCCTGGATGGAGGAAGCACATGTCATAGCGAAACCTGTATTGCGGCAGGCCATGACATCGGAATGATCTCCGAAGATGGAGAGGGACTGGGCTGCCAGAGCTCTTGCAGAAACATGGAAGACTGTCGGGATCATCTCACCTGCAATCTTGTACATGTTCGGGATCATGAGCAGAAGACCCTGAGATGCTGTGAATGTAGTTGTAAGAGCACCTGCGGAAAGAGCACCGTGAACAGCACCTGCTGCACCTGCCTCTGACTGCATCTCCATGATGTCTACTTTCTTGCCCCAGAGATTCTCGCGGCCTGTTGAAGCCCACTGATCTGCATACTCGCCCATCGGAGAGGACGGAGTAATCGGGTAAATCGCGGCTACATCACTGAAAGCGTATGCTATATGCGCTGCAGCGGTGTTTCCATCAATGGTAACCATTTTCTTGTCTGCCATTATAACACTCCTCAAATTCTGCA
>CALXKS010000008.1 GCA_944389015.1 uncultured Spirochaetaceae bacterium | reverse complement strand
CTTTCGATGCTCATATCGATACTGTCGAGGTCGGCAATCTCAAGAACTGGGATTTCGACCCATTCTCAGGTGCTGTCGAGGATGGACTCGTGAAGGGAAGAGGAGCTTCTGACCAGAAGGGAGGAGCCGCTTCAATGATCACTGCTGGCCGCATTCTCAAGGAGCTCGGATATGGCGGTGAGTACACTATTCTTTTCACATTCACTGTAATGGAAGAGGACTGCGATGGAATGTGCTGGAAGTACATGATCGAGGAGGAGAAGATCAAGCCGGATCTAATCGTCTCCACAGAGCCAACAAGCTGCCGTCTTTACAGAGGTCACAGAGGCAGAATGGAAATCCGCGTGATTCTCCGCGGTATCTCCTGCCACGGTTCTGCACCGGAGCGCGGGGTGTCAGCAGCATATAAGGCCGCTCGTGCAGCTCTTGCAATCGAGCAGCTGAACAAGGATCTGCAGCCAGATGATGACAACTTCCTCGGCAAGGGAACGATCACAGTCTCCCAGATGGATGTCAAGGGACCATCGCAGTGCGCTGTCCCTGATTATGCTATGCTCTACTGCGATCGCCGCCTTACATGGGGTGAGGATGCGGAGCTTGCGATGAATCAGGTCAGGGAGTACATATCAAAGGCAACCGGTGATAAGCCAGAGGACATAATCGTCGAGATGCCTGATTACGATAAGGTTGCCTGGACCGGTACGAAGTACTCTCAGGAGCTTTATTTCCCGACATGGAAGCTTGATAAGGATCATCCTCTTGTTCAGGCTGGAATCAGAGACTATCAGGAGATGTTCGGCAAGGATCCTGTTGTTGATAAGTGGACATTCTCAACGAATCTCGTCGCAACAACCGGACGCCATAAGATCCCAGCAATCGGATTCGGCCCTGGAGATGAGGCTCAGGCACATGCCCCGAATGAGATCAACAGGGTAGAGGATCTCGTGATCTGTTCCAAGTTCTATGCAATGCTCCCATATGCATTGGAGGGAAAGGAGAAGGACTGATCATCCGATTGGATTGATCAATCGTATGATGCCGGGACTGGTTTCAGTCCCGGTTGCTGTCTATGAGCATGTGAAGCCTCTCAATGAGCTTTGCGGTTGCAGGAACAAGACGGTCCGTCCCGATTGCATTCACTGCTCTATTGAGGTCTTTCTCCATATCGCAGGGAAGGGACCTGCACAGTGCCGATGCATATGGAACAAGCCGCTTCTCTCCCGGGTGGTACACTCGATTGTATGCGAATAGCACATCGAAGTACGATGCAAGGATCGCAGACATTCTATGGTTCTGGCTGACTATGTCACCGCGTTCTGCAGCAAGCTCAAGCTGCCGTATGAACGGAGAGCTGTAATCTCCATCGATGACAGCAAGATTCTTTCCGATTATGTTCCTTCTCAGCTCTTCTGGGTATGGGCCTGATACCTCTTCCTTGATCCTCTCAAACCATCCGGAAGCGGAGCTGATGATTCTGGAATGAGCTATGTTGTGGAGAATGCATGTTGTATATCCGATACGTGCATTGCATCTCCTGTATACATCATCGACCTGCCATTCCGTCCACTCTGTTGATCTGAACATTATGTCATAGATATTCCCATGGCTATCCTCTGCCTCATCGCTCTCCTCAAAAAACGTCATGCCGACAACAGATGGTAAAGAAAGAGCTGAGTAGATATCCTTTCTTGCCTTTCTGTCGATTGGTGCTGATGAATATACATAGATATCCCAGTCAGAGGCCTGATCATTCAGTATGCCTTGGCGTGAGCCTGAGAGGACAACAGCCTCAGCTCCGATAGTGATGAATGAGGAAGCGAGTGTGTCCAGAATCGGCATCTCAGGGAGATCCCTGCAATCAGTTCTGTGGCTTATCCCAGGCAAGATTGCCTTCCTTGTCTGTGTATGTATAGGCAATCGCATAGTAGATGATCGGATCCTTTTCCTTCCATCTCCTGTACGCTGCGGACACAGCCGATGCCATACCTCGGTTGTTCACATAGTCCTTTCCCTTATCGAGCATGATTGCTCTCAGGGATCCTAGCGATATCTGTATCTTCTTGGAGTACAGTGCTATCGCAAGCTCACCGATGAAGTCATAGATTTCCTCGTTTGTCATTTTTCTCTCATCCTATGATTGAAATCGTAACAGCGGCATGTGGATAAAGCAAGAAAATAGGAAGTATGCAATGGTTTTTCATCATGATACCAGAGAAACTGTGGCCTGCATGTGCCCAAGATTTATTCTTGGATTTCCATATCAAGACCACAATGCCTGAATTCTGGATATCCTTTTTCAGTCCGGGGAATCCTGATAGGCTTATCAAAGAATCCTTTTATGCAAAGAATAATCCTATATAAGAATCGGCAGATATTCTGATGGAAAGCATGCAGTCTGCAACGAGCGGTAAAACGAGCGGTAAAATCAGCGCAAAATCAGCGCAAAATTGAATCAGATTCTGAGGAAAGGTCAGAGGCTGCAAAAGGAGGTCTGGCTTGTGTGGTGATTCTGGATCCTCAGAGAATGCGCGATTTGAAAATGATTTCCTCGTACGGAAATGATAAGACGAGAAGATACCACCTGAAGCAATGATATCCGTGCTTTTGCTCAGCATGTTGCATTTTGATGCATCTTTCTCCGAATCTGATATATAATCGTAGATAGTGGAGGAATGTGAAAAGCTAATTCCTCATTATGTAAAGAAAAATATAATGGAAGGAGGATGTATGCCTATAAATTGCATTGATGACAAAGTTGTCAGGGTCGATGCAGAGGCCAAGGCGAGGGGAGAGGCGATGTATGTCTCTGATTATTCCTTCCCTGATATGCTCTATGCCAGGATGATTCGTTCTGATATCCCGCGTGGAACCATAGACAGCATATCGGTGCCCCAGCTTCCTGATGGATATTATTTCATTTCCGCAAAGGATATTCCTGAAGGCGGAAAGAATGAACTCTGGATGATAGCAAAGGACTGGAGATGCTTTGCAGATGGCGATGTAAGGTATGTCGGTGAGACCATCGGCCTTCTTGTAGGTCCTGACAGGAATATGCTCGATTACCTTGCAGGTCGGGTGAAGATCAGCTACACGGAGCAGGAGCCTGCGGTCACGATCGATGATGCCCTTTCATTGAAGGGCGGCCCGATAGTCGGTGAGGATAATGTCCTCTGTTCGCTTTTCTGCGAGAAGGGCGAGAAGATGCAGAGCATCATGGACAGGGCCGATTCCGTATTCACAGAGACAATCGAGACAGGTTTCCAGGAGCATGTCCATCTTGAGACCAACGGCGCTCTGATAACAATCGAGGATGGAAGATATGTCATCTATGTATCAGCACAGTGTCCGTTCTATGTCAGGAAATCCATTGCAGGACTGTTGGGGCTCAATCCTGAGGACATAGTGATAAGACAGACCACAACAGGAGGTGCATTCGGCGGAAAGGAGCACTTCCCTGATGTCCTTGCAGGTCCTCTGCTTGTTGCTGAAAGCGTGATCAGGAAGCCTATAAAGCTCATATTCACCAGAGAGGAGGATATGCTTTATTCAGTGAAGCGCCATCCTTCCAAGACTGTATTCAGGACAGCTCTGGACAAGGAAGGAAATATACTGGGCATCGAAGGTACGATATATTACAACTGCGGTGCATATCTCTCTGCTTCCTATGTCGTTCTCCAGCGCGGTGTATTCCATGCTAATGGCGTTTATGATTTCCCTGCGACATATCTAAAGGGTATTGGTGTTGCAACGAATACGTTCCCATCCGATGCATTCCGTGGCTTCGGTGCTCCTCAGACGCTTTTCGCGATTGAGACACATCTCGACCATATCGCTCATAAGTTCGGTTTCGATCCAGCTGAGTACAAGGCAAGGTATTTCATCAGGAAAGGAGGAGAGACTGTAACGAATGGCCATATCATTGAGGAAGTGAAGCTTCCTGAGATGATGAAGAAGATCGCTGACGCTTCTGACTATTACCGCAAGGCAAGGGAATATGGCATAGGTTCAGGCAAAGGCATCGGAATGTCCTTCTACAACCATGGCGGCGCATTCACAGGAAATGGCGAGCAGGCTATCATCAAGGCCCATGCAAGGCTTGTGAAAACCGGGGACAGGGTCAGAATAGAGGTCGGTTCGACGGAGATGGGACAGGGGTTCCAGACAGCACTGCGCAAGATTGTCGCCAATGCGCTCGGTCTCGATATGGACCATGTCGATTATGATAATCCTGATACTTCCCTTGTCCCTGATTCAGGACCTACTGCAGCTTCCAGATCGACGATGATCGTCGGGAAGATCGCAGAGGATTGCGCCCTTGAGATGAAGGAAAGATGGGCTGAGGGTGACTTCTCCGTTGAGAAGGAGTATCAGCATCCGGAAGGGCATCCATGGAATCAGGAGACATTCCGCGGTGATGCGTACCTTGGCTATGGCTGGGGCGCGGCATGCGTGGAGGTAGAGGTCGACAGGCTTACGAATGAAGTCAGGACGACCGGTATCTGGACATGCCATGATATCGGGCATGCGATTGATGAGCTGATTGTGCATGGCCAGGTCAATGGCGGTGTGATCCAGTCCCTTGGGTATGCTTCCATGGAGAAGATGGAGAACAGGAAGGGGCATTTCAAACAGTCATCAATGTCCGATTATGTTATTCCGACTTCTATGGATTTCCCGCATCAGGAATGGTTCCTTGAGGATAATCCTTATCAGTGGGGCCCGCAGGGAGCAAAAGGCATGGGAGAGCTTGTATTCAATGGCGCTGATGCTGCATATGTAGATGCCGTTGAGAGGGCTCTTGGAATAACAGTTACTAAGATACCTATCCCACCTGAGGATATCGAGGAGGCACTTGAGAATGCTTAGGAAGATTGTTTTCTCTGTCAATGATGCCCGTGTCGTCTTTACCGGAAATCCGCTCACACGGCTTATCGATGTGCTCAGGGATGAGCTTAAGCTTACCGGCGTGAAGGAAGGATGCGGAGAGGGTGAGTGCGGTGCATGTTCAATACTGAAGGATGGAAAGCTTGTCACAAGCTGCATTCTTCCTGTCGGAGCCTGTGAAGGAAGCCGTATCTATACGATTGAGGGAATAAAGGATACAGACAAGGGCAGATGCATCGTCGAGGCTTTCCGCGATGGAGGAGCTGTTCAGTGCGGTTTCTGCATTCCTGGCATGGTGATGGCCGCTTATGCTCTCCTTTCTGTCAATCCCGATCCGGATGAGGATGCTATCCGGAGGGCGATAAGCGGGAATATCTGCAGATGCACAGGATATGATCTGATTGTTGCCAGCATCAGGCTCGCAGCTGAGCGTGGAGGTGATCTATGGCGGTGAATTATATACCTGAGACACTGGAGGAGGCTCTTCTTCTGAGAAAGGCAGAGGGAGCTGTTCCGCTTGCAGGCGGGACGGATATCATGGTGCAGCATAGACGTGCTCAGGGTATTGCTCCCGATCCAGGATTCCCTGTCATGGTCATATCCGGGCTAAAGGAGCTGAAAGGCATAAGAAAGCTTGAGGACGGATCGGTTGAGATCATGGCACTGACGACAGCAGCTGAGATCGCTGCTTCCGATATAGTCCCATGGCATGTCAGGAAAGCTGCCTCCGGAATGGGGGCAATAGCTCTGCGCAACACAGCCACTATAGGCGGGAATATCGGGAATGCATCTCCTAAGGGTGATCTTCCCCAGCCTCTGATCCTTCTTGATGCAGAGGTTGTTCTTGCATCATTTGATGGTGAGCGCAGAATGCTTCTCGATGAGTTCATACTCGGGTCGAAGAAGACTGCGCTTCAGAGCAACGAGATCATCAAGAGCGTTATAATCCCTCCGCATGATTTCACTTATTCTTATTACAGGAAGATAGGCATGAGGAAGGCCAATGCCATTTCAAAGCTCTCGTTTTCAGCCGCATGCACAGTAAAGGATGGCATAATCTCTGATTTCCGTGCCTCGTCAGGAGCTGCCGGCCCGAAGGTGATAAGAAGCAGGGAAGCCGAGTCAATGATTGTGCGCCGTCCTGTTGAGGAACTTGCTGAGATAGTGCCGGATTTCCTTACGGCGTGGGATCATGCGATATCACCGCACGCAATGCCAATGTATAGACGGCATACAACAGCCCGGATGCTTACATACTTCCTTGAAGCTATCGTAAACGGGGCAGAGCCTGGAATCATCGAGTAGGAGGTTTTATGAGGATACACCGTCCCTTGACGCCGGAAGAGGCCTATGGAATAAGGAAGGAATGCAGAGCTTCCTCCTACCTTCTCGGAGGCACATATGTTCTTTCAATCGGCCATGAGCGGGAGGATCTGATCGATCTCAATGGCTTTATCACATCAGGTATATCGGAAGAGGGGGACAGTATAATCATTGGAGCAGGCGCAAAGCTCGAGGATGTCTCTGCATCCTCTGCCGTTCCACCGATCATCAGGAAGGCTGCAGCAGGCTGTCCATCGCTTCAGCAGCGCAACATGGCAACAATCGGGGGAAATGCTGCACTATGCCTGGCTGATGGATACATGACAGCTGCTCTCCTTGCAGCCGATGCCCATGTTCTTCTGTATGATGGAGATAGCACTGTGAACATGCCTTATCGTGTTTATGCGGAGAAGCACAGCCCTGAATGGATTATTCTCTCTCTTTCCATAGCTGGAAGCAAGGATGGCTCTGTGAAGCGCATATCCCGTGCATCCCATATGCATGCTGCTGTGACTGCCGCAGTATGCGGAGATAGCTATGCCTATACCGCATCCCCATCATCAATCATGTATGGAAACCGCGACTGCTATAAGGACATGGATCTGGAGAGCGATCTTACAGGATCTGCAGAGTATAAGCGCTATCTTCTTTCCGTGATCTTCAAGGAGGACAGAGATGGAAATCAGAGCTGAGATCAATGGCCGCAGTGTTGTCCTTTCAGGAGCTGCTGATGAAAGGCTTAGGGATGTTCTTTACAGATCAGGATACACTTCAGTCCGCGATTCCGATGACAGGGAGGGCTTTGCAGGCTCCGATACGATCATCTTCAACGATCGTCTTGCATACTCCAATCTGATTCTGCTGTATCAGGCTGAAGGGGCTTCGATACGGACTCCTGAATCCCTTATGGATGGGAGAAGGATAAATGATGTTCAGCAGGCGATGATCGATGCGGGGGTTGTACAGAGCGCATACAATGCTCCTGAAGCAGCCCTTATACTGACATATCTTCTTGAGAAGAATCCTGATCCTTCGAAGGATGATATAAAGAATGCCCTTTCAGGAATCTTCATCCGCGATGCGGGCTATGAGCACTATTATCTTGCTGTGCAGCTTGTCAGGGAGAAGAGAATTCATGGAAGCTACAGGACAGCAGTGTCTCCATCATTCCGTTCCTCTCTGCGCGTTGTCGGCAAGCCTTCAGGGAAAATCGATGCAGAGCCTCTTGTAGCAGGAGGGAAGCTGTTTGTTGAGGACCGTGTGGAGCCTGGTGCCTTTGTCATGCACATACTCCGCTCTCCATTTGCCCATGCCTATGTGCGTTCCGTGGATGTGACGGAAGCATTGGGGGTCGATGGTGTTGAGGATATCATCACCGCATTCAATTGCCCTGATGTCTACTATATGCAGGCAGGACAGGGAAATCCTGAGCCTTCCCCGTACGACAGACGCCTAATAAACAGGAAGGTGCGCCATGTAGGTGACAGGGTCGCCGCGATAATCGCAAAGGATATGGAGACTGCCGAGAAGGCTGCTTCGCTCATCAAGGTCGTATACGATCCTATAGAGCCTGTATTCACTGTGGAGGAGGCGATGGCCGAGGGGGCTCCTCTTGTCCATAATGGCGTTGTCGAATATGTCTCAGGCGCTCCTGATGATCTTGCAGAGTACAACAGAAGCGCTGATCATGATGAGGAGAAGGTCATCTACCAGTTCCCGCTCCATGGGGATATCAGGAAGAACATCGCAGCTGCAGCCCATGGCGGTATTGGGGATATCGATAGAGGCTTCAGTGAAGCGGATGCGATTGTAGATGAGACCTATCAGACGAGCCAGATCCAGTGCACACCACTGGAGCCCCATGTGTGCTATGGGCATATCGATGGCGGACGACTTACGCTCAACTGCTCTACGCAGGTTCCATACCATGTAAGGCGCATCGTTGCGACAGTCTGCCAGATCCCAGAGCATAAGGTCCACGTGATAAAGGAACGTGTCGGCGGAGGATATGGATCCAAGCAGGATATTCTTGTTGAGGATCTCGTCGGCTATGCGGTCTGGAAGACGGGGAAATCGATCTATTACCGCAATACAAGGGCGGAGGAGTTCTATGCCAACTCAACGCGCCATCCTATGCGCATCCGCGTGAAGATGGGCGGTAAGAAGGATGGAACGATTACCGCTATCTACATGGATGTAAGGGCAAATACAGGTCCGTATGGCAACCACTGCCTTACAGTTCCGATGAATGCTTCTTCGAAGACTCTGCCGATCTTCCGTGTAGACAATATGTATTACGACCTCTTCACCTACTATACCAATACTCCTCCGGCAGGAGCCTATCAGGGGTATGGGGCTCCTAAAGGCTATTTCGCAATCGTTTCGGCGATGGGAGAGCTTGCAATGAAGCTCGGTATCGATCCGCTTGAGATGGCGCGGAAGAATATCGTCGAGAAGGGGTATATGCTTGAGATCCTAAGGGGTCTTGGCGAGGGAAGGGAAGGCGTTGTTGTCCCTGTCGGATCCTGTGGCCTCAGGGAAGCTCTCGATAAGGGAGCTGAGATGATAGGATGGGGAAAGAAAGAGGTCGCTGATGATCCGGACTGGAAGATCGGCAAGGGCTTTGCGATGATCCAGCAAGGTTCAGGACTTCCTGGTCTTGATCATTCCAATGCGCAGGTAAAGCTTCTTACAGATGGTACTTTCCTCGTACTCTCAGGGGGCGCGGATATAGGAACCGGACTCGATACGATCTCTGCCAAGTGTGTTTCAGAGATAATGAAAGTACCTCTTGAGAGTGTGTCTGTTGTCTCCGGAGACACGGATGCCTGTATGTTCGATACCGGTGCATATGCATCCTCCGGGACATATTTCTCCGGCAATGCATCGCTCAATGCGGCAAAGGATCTTCTGAAGAAAACCATCGCTGAGGCTTCGCTCCAGCTTGGGGTTGCTGAAGATGAGCTTTCAGTAGAGTATCCGGGCTATGTCGTGGCAAAGGACGGCAGGAAGCTTTCATACTATGAGATATCCCATACGGCAACATCGGGTACCGGTCGGGGACAGCTGATAGGTACTGGATCGTTCACGACTCCGAACTTCGCGGTTCCGTATGGAGCGCACTTCGCGGAAGTGGCTGTAAACATCAGAACAGGAGAGATAAAGGTCAGGAAGTTCTATGCGCTTCAGGATGCAGCAACTCCTATCAATCCTGAGCTTGCGCTATGCCAGATGTATGGAGCGGTGCTTAAGAGCATTGGCCACACGCTTTATGAGGATATGGTGCTGGACAAGAATGGCAAGTGCATTACAACCACATTCACGGATTATGGAGTTCCTATGATCCAGGATGCACCTGATGATATGAAGGCAGTGCTGATCGATGTGAATGATGATTATGGGCCATTCGGTGCTAAGTCCATTTCGGAGATTGCCTGCAACGGTGCGGCCCCTGCTATAGCGATGGCTATAGCCGATGCAACAGGGGTATGGGTCAGATCCTGGCCGATAACAGGGGAGAAGATCCTCAAAGCACTAGGAAGATTCTGATGATCAATGCGGTACTGTTCTCATCGGTACCGCATTTCATGTTATCATTGACACATGTCGGAAACTGCAGTGCTTTTCAGATCGAAATACGGGGCATCGAGGAAGTACGCGCTTATGCTGAAAGAGCGTATCGGAGCAGATGCAATCGAGAATGAGAATATGAAGCCTGAGCTTATCAGGGATTTCTCCAACATAGTCATAATCGGAGGAGTCTACCGCGATAGGATCAATGGGCTAGATTTCATACGCAGGTTCCGTAGAGATCTGCTGGATAAGAATATCTTCGTTTTCGCAGTCGGATGCATGGAGTTCAGCACTGAGTATATCGCAAGGCTCAGACGGGTCAATGGACTGGATGATATCCCTCTGTTCTATGGACGCGGAGAGATGGATCTCAGAACACTGTCATTTGCCGATAGGTTTATGATCAATGCAATACGGAAGATGGCAGGGCGAAGAACACCGGAAGAGCTTACGGATATCGAGAAGACCGTGATAGAAGCCGCAGGCGGTGCTTCCTGGGTGGATGGACGTTATCTCGATCCGATAGTCGACTATCTTTCCTGAACAGCTTTGAAAAGCAGCCTGAGATTCCCTCCGCAGATCATTCCCGTATTGCCGCCTGTCTCGAGGTCATAGCTTACGATATCGGCATCCTGACCATCTGAGAGCATTTTCCTTGCATGCTCTATTGCCAGCATCTCCACATTGCCCCCTCCGATGGTTGAGAATATCCTGTCAGGGGTGACGAACATCATCGTTCCCTCTCCCCTTGGGGCTGATCCTTTCTTCTCTATTATCCGTACTGCGATGCCTCTTTCTTCCGTCATTGCTTCAAGCATAGTGCTGTCTATTGTGATAGCATTCCTGTCGCTTCTGAAAACGGAGATCATCTCAGCCATTATAGCGACAGCAATCTCAGCAGGAGTCGCCGCATTGATACCAAGCCCGATCGGGCTATGCACGCTTCTGACTTTCTCCTCTGGAAATCCTTCCTCGATCATTGCATCAAGCTGGGATCTGGCCTTCTTCTCCGATCCTATCATGCCGATATACTGCGAACTATGGGAAAGCGCATACCTCAGGCAGTCCTTATCGTTCGAATGGCCGTGGGTGAAGATCGCAAAGTATGGTGAGATTGCATCATACTCATCTTCAAGCAACGAACTGAACGGTCCGACATGCCGCTCTGCAAGCGGGAATCGCTCTTCAGTAAGGAGTTCCGGACGGTCATCAAGGACTATCGTTCTCATTCCCTGAAGTACAGCAAGATCATAAAGGGCCTTGCCTACATGCCCAGCTCCGAACATCACGATCACAGGCTCTGATTTTATTTTCTCCACGAGATCAAAGCTTCCGTCGTCACCTATTACGAGACGTCCATCTATGAAAAGAGCCTCTTTACCCGTCTCTGTATCCGTTTTCCGCTCTGCCATGCCATAGCAGGCAAGCATCCTTTCCATTTCAATGTAGAAATCATTATTCATTGGAAATCTCCTTCAGAAGAGCAAGGAGGGCATCGATCTCATCTGCGGTTGTGAACGGCCCCGGAGAGATTCTGAGAGTGCCTTCAGGGAATGTCCCGAGTGTCTTGTGTGCAGATGGCGCACAATGCAGTCCAACCCTTGTCTCGATGCTCCCTCTTTTAAGAAGGGCGGCAGCAACCTCCGCTGGGTCCCTGTCCTTCATCGTTACTGAGAATACCGCTACGCGTGGTGCATCAATGCCCGGCCCGTGGATTGTAATACCATCGATTGATCTCAGCCCCTCATACAATCTTTCCGAAATGCATTCAATGTGCTTTTCGATGCTGCCTCTGTTGCGGAGAGTATATGACAATGCATGATATAGCCCGATGAGGCCTGGAAGGTTCTCTGTTCCAGCTCTCAGCCTTTCCGGAATTGTGCTGGGTATTCCCTCATCATCGCTCTCCGTTCCGGTTCCTCCAGCAATAAGGGGGGAGATGCTTTCCGCTATGTCTTTCCGGATAACGGCACCTCCTGTTCCCTGTGGACCAAGAAAGCCTTTGTGCCCTGTAAAGCATATGGCGGCAGCCTTTGTTTCCTCCATATTGATATCTACAGCAGGGGAGGCCTGTGCGGCATCAATGATAAGCGGTATTCCATATTCATCGGCAATTTCCCCAGCAGCAGCTATATCCTGTACCGCTCCTGATACATTGCCTGCAGCGTTGATTATCACGGCCTTGGTCCCTGGAGTTATCAGCTCCGGGATCCTGGCCATATCTGAAAAGCCATATCTATCCGCCGGTATTCTTGATACCACAGCCCTGAGCTGGGAAAGAGGCCTCATCACAGCGTTGTGCTCAGATGATGTCGTGATGACATGACCTCCTTCCGGGACGACGGCTTTTATCATCATATTCAAAGCCTCTGTGACATTCATCGTGAATGCGATGCATTCAGGGTGGGGGTAGTAGTACAGTCCTGCTATCAGCATCCTGAGAGAGAAGATCCTGTCCCAGACCTCATCTGCTTTTCTTGAGGCTGTTCTGTAGAGATTGACGCCATCCTTCTCAATGAAATGCTTTATGGCATCTCCAGTTCCCGGAGCTTTCGGAAAGGATGTTGCGGCATTGTCGAGATAAATACGCATGTGATTGATTATACCATATTTCCCATTGTTTTATAGAAAAGCAGATGGTAGAATCTGCGTTATGGAACTCAGAGAGAAACATAAGCTTGCTGTTACTGGATTGTTTATCGGAGCGATAAGCGTCCTGCTTGTAGTGCTCGGGAATCCGAAGAATATGGGATTCTGCATTGCATGCTTCATCCGCGATATCGCAGGGAGCATGCATCTCCATACGGCACCGATTGTAGAGTATATGAGGCCGGAGATCATAGGAATCATACTCGGATCTTTTGCCATCAGCGTTATTACAGGCGATTTCAGGCCGCGTTCAGGCTCGAGCCCCGTGCTGAGATTCATCATAGGGTTCTTCGTCATGATAGGTGCTCTGGTATTCCTTGGATGCCCTCTGAGGATGGTTCTCCGCCTTGCTGGCGGTGATCTGAATGCATTCGTCGCGCTTCTGGGCTTCATCGCAGGTATAGGTATCGGATGCATATTCATAGCCAATGGTTTCTCTCTTGGCAGGGCAGGGGGGGCAACACGCATTGAGGGAGCAGCTTTTCCTGCAGCAACGGTCTTTGTCTTCGTTGTCTTCATAGCGTTTCCTTCTCTTTTCCTTTTCTCTGAGTCCGGTCCGGGATCTATGCATGCACCTATAGCAGCTTCTCTTGCAGCAGGACTGGCTGTAGGAATACTTGCCCAGCGTTCACGGCTATGCATGGCAGGGGGCATAAGGGATATATTCCTTATCAGGGACTTCACGCTCATACTTGGCTTCATTGCCATATTCCTCGCTGCTCTGATAGGCAATCTTATCACAGGATCGTTCAGCATCGGCTTTGCCGATCAGCCTGTCTCCCATGATAAGCATCTCTGGAATTTCCTCGGGATGGTTCTCGTAGGACTTGGATCTGTCATGCTCGGAGGATGTCCATTGAGGCAGCTTATACTAGCAGGAGAGGGGTCTGGAGATAGTGCTGCTGCAGTCCTTGGCATGCTTTTCGGTGCCGCAGCTGCCCATAATTTCTCGCTTGCCTCTTCGGCTGGCACGGGCCCCGGAGTGAATGGGAAAGCTGCTGTGATCATCGGTATTGTGATTCTTCTGGCAATTGCATCCATTGTTACAGTGAAGGAGAGGAGGAACTATGAGAGAGGTTGATGCCAGAGGCCGTTCATGTCCCGAGCCTGTGATCATGACCAAGAGAGCGCTCAAGGAGAGCGATGAGATCGATGTGCTTGTGGACAACAGGGCTTCTCTTGAGAATGTCCAGCGTTTTGGCAGGGCAATGAAGAAGAATGTATCCGCGAAGGAAGAAGGGAACGGATGGAGGATAGAGATCAGAAGGTAATCACATTCCATAGTCAGTATGCTGCCTTCCTTTTCCGGAGGCGATACGGCGATGGATGCGTGCTCAGGCCTGTTCCCCGCGCTCTCTCCTCTTCGTGCGGTACCGCTGCATTCGTGAGCGGGAATGTAGATGCAAAGCTCCTTGATGGGGCTGAGGCTGTGTATGAGAAGGATGGGGAAGGATGGAGGATGATATGGAAGGAACAAAGCTGACATCGCTTGTAAGGAGCTCAGGGTGCAATGCAAAGCTACCTCCAGGAGATCTCCATAAGGTCCTTTCCGGATTGCCTCCTTTCCATTCTGAGGCCCTGATCGCAGGGTATGAGAGTGCGGATGATGCGTTTGTATATGATATCGGGTCCGGGAAGGTGCTTATAGAGACTGTGGATTTCTTTCCTCCGATGGTTGATGATCCGTTCCTTTTCGGCGAGATCGCCGCTGCAAATGCTCTCTCGGATATCTATGCAATGGGAGCAGAACCAGCTGTCGCGCTGTCCATTGCCTGTTTCCCATCATGCCTTGATCTGGATGTGCTTAGAAAGATCATGCTGGGGGCAAGAAGCAGGACAGATGAAGCGGGGTGCGCCATAGCAGGTGGTCATACGATCTCTGACAGAGAACCGAAATTCGGCCTTGCTGTCACTGCTATCCATGATAAGTACAGAGTCTGGACGAATGGCGGAGCAGATGTAGGGGATTCTCTGGTCCTTACCAAGAAGCTCGGTGTCGGGATTCTGATGACTGCATCCAAGGGTGGAGAATGCCCGGAGGATGCGTACAATGATGCTGTATCAGCGATGAGGACTCTGAATAAGCATGCCCGTGATACAGCTTTGGAGTATCGTGTCCATGCTGCCACTGACGTCACAGGTTTTTCCCTCCTTGGCCATGCAGCTGAGATGGCAGAGGCATCAGGGTGCATGATAACCTTGCTTTCATCTGCTCTCCCTGTCCATGGAGCGGTGTATGAGCTTGCATCCTTCGGATTCCTGCCTGAAGGCCGGTATACCAATGAGGATTACATTGGTGATAAAGTTTCTTTTCCTCCGGATTTCGATCCTGTTCTCAGAGATGTTATGTTTTCTCCTGAGACATCGGGAGGTCTTCTGCTCTCAATGCCGGAGCGCGATGCTGCCGAGTATATCAGGAGAATGGAAGGACAGGCCTGGAAAATAGGCTTCGTTTCCCCAGAAGGGGTAAAGCCTGTTTCAGTCTCGATATGAATAATCAGGCATGGAGTGAACAGAAAGACCACAGAAAGAGAAAAATAGGGTAGAATATCAGAAATTGGGGATGAGTGGACCTTATCGCTTATGCGGTAGGGTCCTGTATTTTCCATACCCCGTATATTGCTGTTCCGCATTCTGGGCAGATGCCATTGGATTCCTGTCTTCTGATCCTCTTCCCGCATTCCGGGCACTTCAGGCTATCATCAAGGGCATACACGTGAGGTATACCTGTTTTCATTGCTTCATCTGCCATCGACATGAGGAACGATCTGGATGTCGCTTCCATTTCCGCCATTCTTCTCATCGGATAGAACGGTGTGATATGCCAGACCATTACCGACATGTCCCTGAGCCTTCTTCCCAGTTCACTGATCATCGTCTTCGTATGGATACCTTCGATGACAAGTGTCGTGACCTCCAGGTGAGAGCCGTATTCCACGATTCTTCCTATGCCATCCAGAACTGGCTCAATCGATCCATGGCAGACTGAGCTGTAGAACTGTGCATCGCCTTTGAGATCGATGTTATAGGCATCGATTGCAGGAAGTATCCTGTCCAGCGCCTCATCGGAGAATGTCCCATTGGAAACCATGACTGTCTTTATGGAATGCTTCCTTGCTTCCTTTGCCGTCTCCAGCATGTAGTCCTGCCATACGATAGGCTCTGTATATGTGAAGCTGATTGATTCATACCCGTTTTCAGCGGCGAATCCTGCTATAGATTCCGGAGTATGGAATTCCAGATTATCGTGATGTCCTTTTGCTATATGGAAGTTCTGGCAGAAATCACAGTCAAGAGAGCATCCTTCCATTGCAATGGACAGCGTTCTTGTTCCTGGCAGGAAGTGATAAAGCGGTTTTTTCTCTATTGGATCGTCGGCAATCGCGGCAAGATGGCCATATGCTGCATCCCTGATAATGCCTCCTGATGCGATACGGCTTCTGCACCAGCCCTTCATTCCCTCTGCCAGATTGCAGTGCCTGTAGCAGAAATCACAGATCATCTTCACTGAAGACCTCCGCTCTGAATGTCATGAGAAGTGCATCTTCATCTTTCCATGCATTGCGTTCAAGCCCTGCTTTCTCTGCAAGGGCAGAGAGCATCTCCTCCCTGGACCATCCTGTCTCATCAGCAACCTGGGGAAGGAATACAGCTCTTCTTCCTCTGGCTGTAAGGATTATGCCATCGCGGCCAGGAATGAATTCCTCCGGTCCTTTGATCTTTTCAGGCTCTGTCAGGACAGATATCTCGATAGTGCATAGCGGCAGCTCATCTTCAGATAGAGGAGGAAAGCGGTAATCGGAGAATGCTGCATCACGGGCAAGGAGGGCTATCTGCCGTTTGAGATCACACATCCCGGTCATGTATCCGATACAGCCGCGTAGAGCCTTTCCCTTCCTTAGAGTGACAAATGCCCCGTTTCTCCTTCCATCATCGGGAAAGCCATCCGGTGCAATTCCCTTGAATGCATCCTCTATCGATTTCCTCGCTGTTTCCAGCAGCTCGATCCTCTCTTTCCTTTCCATCATCTCCTCCATAGTACGCTCTGGTATGAAACGAAGTTCTCGGATCTGCTTCCTGTGATATCATCTGATGTGCAGAAAAGGCCTGTACAGCCCGTTCTCCCTTTCAGCTCGGCAACCCGGCTTATGATCATCGCAGGGGTGATGCCGCAGATAGTCCCTCCTGTGAATCTCCTGAGGACTTCCTCTGTCTCCATCCGGCTCAGAAGCCTTGCGCATTCGCAGTCGCGCTCCCTGACTCTGCTCTCTGCCTCATTGCCATATGGCATGTATCCAAAGCGTCTTCCATAGTGAGTGAAGTCTGATGAGGCAATGAATCCAGTATTCCCATCTGTTATCCCAATAAGCTCTTCTGCTATTCTGTTTATGCTTTCCATCCCCGATACTTCGTTTATAAGGGCGTAGGATACAGCGACTCCTGCGGCTTTGATGAATGGCAGGAACATCTCAATGCCATGCTCCTTCTGCAGCGCAGCCTCGGAAACTATGCTTTCCTCCGTTTCAAGCGGTATGGTCTCTATGCTTCCATATGGCGTCCGGGATGAGGTGAATCTGGCAGTGCACAGCATGTCTGGAGGAAGCCTGAAATAGTGCGATGGGGATATTATGACTATTCTGCATATCTTCTCATCCATCTTCTCGAAGTACTGCCTTATAATATCTCTGCTGTAGTACAGGCCTGCATGTGGAAGCACAGCATCCATTATGCCGCCATATCCGAAAAGATCAGGACGGACATATTCATCGAGTTCATCCCCGTTTTCAGGGTACCAGTTCCCTGCGAATTCCGCATATCGTTCCATACCAGTATAATATACCTCCGGAGCTTTCTTCTGTTCAGATTTCTGCTGTGCTGTTAGAATTTCACTGGAGGATGATATGGCGGACAACATCATGGATGCGTTTCTTCTGTATGTCGATGAGAACGATGACGTGAGAGAAGAGCTGGATAGAAGGATAATGGAGTATAAAGGCGGATCCTCTGAGATCACGGAGAATGTTCTTGTGCCTTTTGCCAGAGAGCATGGATACAATATGACAGTCGAGGATGTTGAGTACTACAATGGACATATCAGCGATGGGAGCGAGGTTCCGGAGCATCTGAGATGAACAGAGAGGAGCAGTGCAACAAATTGCAACATGTCTTGCGCCCTCCAGTATGCTGTGGTAAAGTATTATTGATCTCATAGGAGGACGGCTATGGCCAGAGACAAGGGCGATATCAAGCGTATGATCGAGGAGCTTAAGGCTCTCGATACCCACAGAATGTATCTTAATGATTTCTTCCATACATGGAAGGAGAGCGATGATGAGCTTGCTGCTGTGTTCAAGGTAGCAGAGATTCTCAGGGGAATGAGGGAGAACAATATCTCTGCGAAGGTGTTCGATTCCGGTCTTGGCATATCGATCTTCCGCGATAATTCCACCAGAACAAGATTCTCATTCGCTTCGGCCTGCAATCTTCTTGGACTTGAAGTCCAGGATCTTGATGAGAAGGTTTCCCAGATTGCCCATGGCGAGACTGTCAGGGAAACAGCCAACATGGTCTCATTCATGGCTGATGTCATCGGTATCCGCGATGATATGTATATCGGCAAAGGATATACATACATGAAGAGTGTCGCTGATGCGGTCGATCAGGGTTATAAGGATGGAATCCTTGAGCAGAGGCCTACTCTTGTGAATCTCCAGTGCGATATCGATCATCCTACACAGTGCATGGCGGATCTTCTCCATGTAATCAATCACTTCGGAGGCGTCGATAAACTCAAAGGAAAGAAGGTCGCCATGACATGGGCATATTCCCCGTCATATGGCAAGCCTCTGTCCGTTCCTCAGGGCGTCATCGGTCTTTTCACACGCTTCGGCATGGATGTCGTGCTTGCGCATCCTGAGGGGTATGATGTCATGGGCGATGTCGAGGAGGTCGCAAAGAAGAACGCGGCTGCTTCCGGCGGTTCCTATAAGAAGGTCGCTTCCATGGAAGAGGCATTCAAGGATGCCGATATCGTTTATCCGAAGTCATGGGCTCCGTTTGCTGTGATGGAGGAGAGGACAAAGCTCGTCGGCGAAGGTAAGTTCGATGAGCTGAAGGATCTTGAGAAGAGATGTCTTGAGAACAATGCAAGATTCAAGAACTGGACGTGTACAGAAGAGCTTATGAAGACGACAAAGGATGGAAAGGCTCTCTATATGCACTGTCTCCCTGCTGATATCACAGGAGTGTCCTGCAAGGAAGGAGAGGTTGAGGCTTCTGTATTCGACCGCTATCTCGATCCGCTTTATAAGGAAGCTTCCTATAAGCCATATGTTATTGCAGCGATGATCTTCCTTGCCAAGTTCAAGGATCCTTCATCGAAGCTCCAGACTCTTCTTGACAGGGCTCAGCCAAGGATCCTGTAGGGTTCTATGCTTCATGGCCTCTTCGGAGGCCATTGTCTTTCCTATGCAATGAGATGCTCTGCCGTAAGATCCAGAACAGGTCTGATGTTCATAGGAGTTCTTGGAATGGGAGTCTTCCTCTCATTCCTTCTGAAGACAGGATATGGTACGGATACCTGCTCTTTCATGAATGCCTCTTTGTCATCAAGACTGGGCATATCCCTCGGAACAGTGATGGCATGTTCAAATATTATCCTGTTCATTCCGGAGCTTTTATGGGGAAGGGAGCATATTGGTCCGGGAACTGTTCTCAATATGCTCTGCATAGGATACATCTCTGATTTCTGCATGATGCTGGAGAGGATCGCTTTCTTCCACCGGAGCTGTTCTCCCTCCATCCATATCGGGAAGCAGTCTTCATCGGCGCATTGCTATTCTTCCTTCTATCTGTATCCATCTATATGAACTCAAAATCGGGCCTGTCTCCATTTGACTCTGTTCCGACAATGATCAGCAGCAAGCTTCATCTTCCTTTCTTTGCTGTGAGGATGTGCTGGGATTTCACCGCTATACTCATCGGGACAATCGCAGGCGGGGTGCTGACAATCGGCACTGTGATTCTTGCATTCACTATCGGACCTGCAGTCTCCTTCATAGGGAGAATCATGTTCCATGATTAAGGCCATCCCCAGAGAGATGGCCTCTGTGATTTTTCAGCTAAGTATATCCTTCAGCTTCGAAAGGCGTTCAAGCGCCTGGTCCAGGGTCTCTTTTGAACGGGCAAAGTGCAGTCTTATGAGATTATTGACATTCTCCCTGAAGAAACTGGAGCCTGGCACTGCTGCGACTCCGATATTCTCCACCATCCATTCGCAGAACTGAAGGTCAGTCCATCCGCTGAACTGCGGAAGATCGAGGAAATCCTGGATATCGACAAGAACGAAGTAGGAGCCCTGCGGCACATTGTGCTTGAGCCCGATCCTGTCGAGGCCTTCCAGGAAGTAATCCCTCTTCTCTGTATATAGAGCGCCCAGCTCCTCATAGTAGCTTTCAGGCATCGTGAGGCCAGCAACAGCGGCTTCCTGGAGAGGGGCTGCCGCTCCTACTGTGAGGAAGTCATGGACTTTCTTCGCGGCTTCAATCACATTCTCAGATCCGATGAGGTATCCAAGCCTCCAACCTGTTATCGAATAGGTCTTCGAAAGAGAGTTGCAAGTGATCGTATGGTCGAACATTCCTGGAAGGGATGCCGCTGCAATATGCACGTTAGGAGCATAGATGATGTGCTCATAGACCTCATCTGTGACAACGAATGCATCGTACTTCAGTGCAAGCTCTCCGATAGCAGTAAGCTCCTCTGCTGTGAAGACCTTGCCGCATGGATTCGATGGATTGCATACGATTATTGCCTTGGCTCCATCCTTGAATCCTTTTTCAATCAGATTGATATCAAACGAGTACGTAGGGGGAACCAGAGGAATGAAGATAGGCTCTGCACCTGAAAGAATCGCATCTGCGCCGTAGTTCTCATAGAAAGGCGAGAATACCATGACCTTATCCCCTGGATTGCATATTGTCATCATCGCGCACATCATTGCTTCTGTGCCGCCGCATGTGACAACGATCTCCGTTTCCGGATTGATCTTTCTCTTGATTGTTCTCTCTGCCTTTTTTGCAAGGGCCTCACGGAAGTTCTCGGCACCGAATGTCACAGAGTACTGGTGCGGACCAGCATATGCGACTTTGCTGAGAGCATCGAGAAGGGGCTTCGGTGGATCGAAATCAGGAAACCCCTGTGAGAGATTGATGCTTCCTGGCTTTGCATCGCTTATACGTGTCATGCGTCTTATGACTGAGTCGGTGAATGTTCCGACCCTTCTGCTAAGTTCTGGCATATTGTTACCTCATTCAGTTTTCAATGACCTCAGGCAGCACTGTTGAGCCTGTAGGTATTACATAGATTGATTTTCCCTCAAGATCGGCATCGCTCATGAGTTTATCAAGATCGCTATATGCCTTTATTCCCATAGGGGCAACGGTCTCTGCCGGGATTGATGAATACATAAGGATCCTGAATCTATGTGCCTGCTCGCAGTTCAGGAAGAATATGTATCCGCCTACGGTGAAGTTCTCTCTCAGCTCTTTCTCGAAGGTCCCTCCGACAAGAGGCTTTATCCAATCAAAGTAATCTGGGCTGCCTCCTCCGTTGCGCCCTTCAAGAAGAAGAATAAGGGTACCTCCGTCCTTCAGCGCGGAAATCACATTGTCGACAGCTTTCGTTCCCTGATAGAGCGATTCATCCTTCGGGAATCCTCCGCAGCTTGTTATCACCACATCAGCCTTTTCCTTTATAGGGACTGTGTAGATCTTCCTCACTTCATCGCATGCTGCAAGCCATGATTTCTTCCAGTGTCCGGAGAATATCGAGGCAAGACGGAACTCTGTATCTGTGACAAGGGTGATCATGAAGAGATTCTTCATCATGCCTGCCGCTTCCAGCATATCCTCGTTCAGCGGATTGCCTTCTAGTATACCGTTGCCGATGGCTGGATTTGTTATGAATTCATCCGGAGCCAGACTGTATGCATGGTTGTGCTTGATGGTATCAAGTCCGGAGATTCCCGGAAGGATGCTCTTCCTTCCGCCTCCGAAGCCAGCCATCACATGGTATGTCGCAGCTCCAAGGCATATGACAAGATCAGCATCTGCTGCATCCTTGTTTATCCTGACCTCCGTTCCATATCCCGTAGTTCCGAGATAGACAAGATCATCTGCTCTGCAGTCGTGGTTGACGGTCTTCACCTTGTCGAAGATATCAGAAGTGACAAGAGTCCTCAGTTCCTCTTCATTCCCTCCGATGTGCGTTCCTGTAGCGATTACGATCTCAAGATCGGAATAGGATTTCCCGCATTGCTTTATGAGATATTCGACGATGAGCGGTACTATTATGTCCTGCCTCATCCAGAAGCGTGTCATATCGCTGACGACAATGACGATCCTCGATGCCTTGGAGGCAATGCTTTCAAGGGACGCTGATTCAATCGGATTGTCCAGGGATGAGTACAAGGCTCCTTTTATATCATCAAGAGGCTTTGTCTCATGTCCCTCTATCACATCTATGATCTGACTATCCTCAATCGGGAGCGTGACAGTAGTGCTCCCGTATCTGAATTGGAAATTCTTTTTCATATATTCCTCAGAGAACCTTCTGCAGGAAGCTTATCAGGCGAGGACTGTGCGGATCATCGAAGAACTCATCGGCAGTCCTGTCCTCGTCGATTCTTCCTCCATCCAGGAAGAGTATCCTGTCGCTTACTTCACGGGCAAAACGCATTTCATGGGTGACGATGAGCATGGTCATTCCCTCGTAAGCAAGCTGCTTGATAACATCCAGCACTTCTCCGATCATCTCGGGATCAAGAGCTGATGTAGGCTCATCAAAAAGCATCAGTTCGGGCTCCATCATCAGTGACCTGACGATTGCTATTCTCTGCTTCTGGCCTCCGGAAAGCTGGGCAGGGTAGGCATTGGCCTTGTCCTCAAGCCCCATGCGCTTCAGGAATCCGATGGCTTTCTCCTCGGCTTCCTCCTTGCTCTTTCCTTTGATCCTCATCGGAGCGATGGTGAGGTTCTTCATGACATTCATGTTGTTGAAGAGGTTGAAGTGCTGGAAGACCATTCCTATCTTCTGCCTCTGCACGTTGATATCCACATTCGAGCAGAGATCGACACCATTGAATATGATCTTGCCCGATGTCGGCATCTCAAGGAGGTTAAGACAGCGCAGGAATGTGCTCTTTCCTCCTCCAGACGGACCTATGATGGATACGACCTTCTTTTCCTTGAAGTCCGCCGAGATGTCATTGAGGACATTGAGATTCCCGAAGCTCTTGCATAGATTCCGGACTTGAATGATGTTATTTCCTTCCATGTTTCATCCTCTTTTCAAGTAATGCGACGAGACGGCTGCTGATGAATGTCAGGATAAAGTAGAGACATGCGGCAACAGCCAGACATGGCAGGCTCCTGTAGGTGAGGGCAATGACACCGTTTGTTCCATACATCAGATCGGAGATTCCTATTACCGATACAATGGAGGACTCCTTGATGACAGTGACGAACTCGTTGCCGAGAGCGGGAAGGATATTCCTGATAGCCTGCGGAAGTATGACCAGCTTCATCGATTCGCCGTATTTGAATCCGATGCTTCTCGCTGCCTCCATCTGCCCCTCGTCGACTGACTGGATGCCGGATCGTATGACCTCTGCGACATAGGCACAGCTGTTGATGCTCATCGCGACAATGCCTGCCATGAATCTTGAGAAGTTCGGAATCCATGGGACGTCAGGGAATTCAATTCCCACCATCGGGAGTCCATAGAAGATGAACATCAGCTGGACCATCAATGGAGTTCCGCGCACGAATTCAATATATGCAACAGCGATCCATTTCAGTGGTTTTATCCTGCACATTCTCATGATTGCCATCAAAGTGCCGAAGACCACCCCCAGCACGACGCTCATGGCGGCGATGATGAGGGTGTTCTTCACACCTTCGAGAAAATACGGATAATACCGCTGCAGTATAACTACAATCTGCTCGAAGAAGCCCATAATCAGAGACCGAGTTCCTTCTGGAGTGCGACAGCTTCGTTATATGCTTCAATATATGAGCCATCGTCTACGACTCTCTCTACGACTTTGTTGATCTCAGCAAGAAGATCAGGATTGCCTTTCTGCACTACGATTGACTTTCCGAATGTAGCTTCAGCAGAGTCGAATGTGTAGTTTGCCTTCACAAGCTTTCCTTCGCTTGATGCGATGATCGAATCACCTACAGCTGCATCGACTACGAGACCTGCGATATTCCCATTCTGGACTTCGATTGCAAGCTCAGGATATTTTGCAAGCTCGAAGAGCTCTGCATCAGGCATGGCCTTGACGATCAGCTGTGACTGGATCGTTCCCCTCTGTGCACCGACCTTGAGGCCTGCAACAGACTCTGGGGTTGTATAGACATCCTCATTTCCTGCAGCAACGACAAGGTACTGGAGACTCTCTTCATAGATTGCGGAGAAGTCGATTACTTCAGCTCTCTCCGGTGTGTTGGTGAATGCAGCGATGCCGAGATCAACCTGACCAGACTGCACAGCTGGGATGATTCCATCGAATGCCATGTCGACGATCTCAAGCTTGACGCCGAGCGCCTCTGCGATCTCTGCTGCAAGGAACATATCGCAGCCGACGATATTCGCATCCATATCCTTGAACTCATATGGAGCATACTGGGCTTCTGTTCCTACGATAAGCCTTCCTCTCTCCTTTATATCTGCAAGGACTGTGCCGTTTTCTTTTGATCCGGAAGCGAAAACAGTAGCTGAAACAGCTAAGAGAACAAACATGAAACCAAGAACTTTAAGGAATTTCTTCATCACAAATTCTCCTTTGGATAAATTCGTGAATATTTATACATATATTCGGCATTATTATTCAATAGCAATGACCAGGATTTTTAATCTTTTTCATGCGCTTCCGATTTTCTTTAGGATTTTAATCAAAGTAATGCAAGGATTTTAAAGGAAGAAATAAAATAAAAAATCAATCATGCATAAATATGCATATGGGTACTGCCTGTCGACGCTGATCCGATAATGATGCTGACCGGGAACCTGATAGCAGGAACCGCAGTCAGCAAATCAGGGGTGTGATGCACTGATTTCATCTATCAGCCAGCGGTGGAAGGAAGACATGATATATCCATGATGATCCTTCCTCCGTATGGTTATCCTGTGTTTCCGGGATCCGGTTCACATGGAAAGCATTCTCTCTATATTGTCCAGAACCTTCCTGCTCATCAGGTCATAGGCTTCCTCTGTCATCCCTGCAGAGGCGTCCGGGCACAGTACATTCTTTCGGTCCTTCACCTCCTGGTAGATATCGCCGATGCCAGCAGCGGTATCTGAGATGAATGTATTGCTGTCATCAAGTATCCATCTTCTCAGGGCAGTCATGTCAGAGGCAGGTCCGATTGATGTATTGATCATTATCTTTCCGCTTCCGATATGGCTGAATTCCTCATCATGCAGCAGGATCACTCCTTTGTTGAGGCAGGAGATGATGACCTCGGACTCTTCGAGAAGATCATCAAGAGGCCTGTAGTGCATTCCCTCTTTCTCGCAGTCTTCTTTTGCAGAGCGTGCATAGTATGTTATTTCAGCTCCCATTGTCTTCAGAAGCCTTGCCGTCATCTGTCCGCTTGTGCCGAATCCGACGAAACCGATCCTGAGCCCTGTTATCTCCTTCGGTCTCTTTCTCCACATCGGCCAGTCATAGCCATGGAGGACTTTCACTAATGAGTATACGACGAACTCCGTAACGCCTTTGTCCCCATAATCCCTTATCCCGTAGACCGTGATGCCATGCTTCTCTGCATAATCGATATCAACATTCGCGCTCTCCTTGGAATACAGGGAACAGCACATTCCTACATACTTCAGATGCGGGCATCTTGAGAGAACCGATGCAGGTACCAGGGGCTGTGTCCTTACAAGTATGGCATCAGCATCCCCGATCATCCCGACAAGCTCATCCTCGCTTTCCGGCAGCGTGCTGTAGCGGATGATCTCTGAAGCATATCCGCTTAGCTTTTCCTCCGCCCATGGCTGAAGTCCTATAGGCCCGATCTCTGCAAGTTTCCTGAATTTCATCATATGCATCCTCTTAGAAGAACATCATTGGTGATGAGAGATTCCTCATCAGTGCTACAGCTGACCATGCTGCTATGTCGCTGGTTGCGGAGTAGATATCAGCAACAGCTTTCAGTCCATTGGTCTCGACTGTGATGAAATGGTCATCTCCGATAAATCCCGGAACGCTTGTGATCTCCGCTCTTGCGTTCTCCGGACCGATTGTCGCCAGAGCCGAAGCGACAGCAACGTTGACCTTCGTTGGAAGAAGTGCGATAGCTTCCTTCGTTGAACCTGAGAAGACAGTTCTTTCCGCATTCTGCAGATCCTCTGAATACAATGGGGTATTCTTCAGTGAATCCGGTCCTTTATGGGTATGGATTCCTGCTTTTATATCCCATTTGTTGGATTCTGCCATTAAAGCGATTGTCCTCAGCACATCAAAGCCTCCGACAGCTCCCGATGGAATGAATATCCTAGAGCTGCCTTTCTCTGCAGCATTCAGGGCCTTTCCTCTGAAATCATTGTCTGCGAAAGCTCCGATTGACAGCGGTATGATGGAGCTTCCATTCTCCAGCGCCTTGATTGCGAATTCCTTCAGAAGGGCAATCGATGCCGTTTCCACGATGAAGTCAGGTCTGAGTGAGATGACTTCATCCATAGAAGAGAGAGCCGCTCCTTCTGTTCCTTCAATAAGAGCTTCCGCATCCTCTTTCTTCCGCGAATATGCGGCTATCAGCTTGTATCCGTTGAGCAGTCCTTCCTTATATGCCTTGCATACGATCTTTCCAAGATGGCCGCAGCCTGCAATTGCAAATGTATTCATAAACCCTCCAGTCTATCCGTATCCAATACTTTCTCAGAAAAACCATGAAAGTGAAAGATGCTTTCCTGAAAAGAACGCCTTCCTATGATATGGAGACATTCCAATGTTCCATTCTTTTCCCTCTTTTGCTATGATTGAGGTACCGAAGCCAGGTTTTCCGACGCTAGGTCCGATATTTTCATTGTGCTGAAGGGAAAGAGCCTGACCCGTTAAGGAGAGAGATATGTACGACAGAAAATCAATGAAGGCCGATGATTTCATCAATCATGATGAGATCATGGAGACGCTGAGCTATGCAGAGGCGAATAAGAATAACAGAGAGCTCATCGAGAGTCTGATCGAGAAAGCGAAGAAGAGGAAGGGGCTGGAGCACAGGGAGGCTGCAGTTCTTCTTGATTGCACGATTCCCGATCTTAATGAGGAGATCTTCCGTCTTGCGAATGAGATCAAGAATGATTTCTACGGCAACAGGATCGTCATGTTTGCCCCTCTTTATCTTTCAAATTACTGTGTGAACGGCTGCGTCTATTGTCCATACCATGCGAAGAACAAGCATATCCCAAGAAAAAAGCTGACCCAGGAGGAAATCAAGCAGGAGGTGATTGCCTTGATGGATATGGGCCATAAGCGTCTTGCTCTTGAGACGGGGGAGGATCCCGTAAACTGCCCGATTGACTATGTTCTTGAATCGATTAAGACAATCTACTCGATAAAGCATAAGAATGGAGAGATCAGACGTGTAAATGTCAATATAGCGGCAACTACTGTCGAGAACTACAGGAAGCTCAAGGAAGCGGGTATCGGCACATATATCCTTTTTCAGGAGACATATAACAAGGAAAGCTATCTCAAGCTCCATCCGACTGGGCCGAAGCATGACTATAACTACCATACAGAAGCCATGGACAGAGCGATGGAAGGAGGAATCGATGATGTCGGATGCGGAGTCCTCTTCGGTCTTGAGCTCTACCGCTATGAGTTCACCGGCCTTCTCATGCACGCAGAGCATCTTGAGGCAGTGCATGGAGTCGGTCCCCACACGATCTCCGTTCCGCGTATCCGCCGTGCTGATGATATCGATCCATCTGCATTCGACAATGGCATCGATGACGATACATTCGCAAAGATCGTAGCCTGTATCCGCATCGCTGTCCCGTATACAGGAATGATCATCTCCACCCGTGAATCCCAGGCAACGAGGGAAAGGGTCCTGCATCTCGGCATTTCCCAGATCTCAGGAGGTTCCAGAACGAGTGTCGGAGGATACGCAGAGGAGGAAGAGGAGGATTCCTCGCAGTTCGAGGTCTCTGACAGGAGATCCCTTGATGAGGTCGTGAGATGGCTCATCGGAATGGGATATACTCCATCTTTCTGCACTGCATGCTACAGAGAGGGGCGTACCGGGGACAGATTCATGTCGCTATGCAAATCCGGTCAGATACAGAACTGCTGTCTCCCGAATGCACTGATGACGCTGAAGGAGTATCTGATTGATTATGCATCCCCAGAGACGAAGAAGGCTGGAGATGAGATGATCCTCCGTGAGGTTGAGACAATCCCGAATGAGAATGCAAGACGCATTGTCAAGGAGCGCCTCGGTCTTATAGAGAAGGGCGAAAGGGATTTCAGGTTCTGATATGGCACTGTCCGGTACTCCATCTTCCGTAAGGAAGCACATAGGCATATTCGGCAGGAGGAATGCTGGCAAATCCAGTCTCCTGAATGCAATTGCCGCTCAGGATCTTGCGGTTGTGTCTCCTGTCAAGGGCACGACTACCGATGTCGTATCCAAGGCAATGGAGATCCTTCCCGCAGGGCCGGTCCTTCTTCTTGATACACCGGGGCTCGATGATGATGGAATCATAGGATCTGAACGTGTGAAGAGGGCAAGAAAGGCTCTCTCTGCAGTTGACGCGGCATTGGTCGTCATTGATGCAGGGACTGCTCCTGATTCCACTGATCTTGGAATCATCAGGGCTGTTAAGGAGCGTTCTATCCCGTATATTGTGGTCATCAATAAGAGCGATACGCTGAAGGGGGAGTATGGCTATAAAGCCATGTTCCCTTCCGATTCCCTGATAATGGAAGTCAGTGCCGCTGGTATGAAAGGCATCGATGAGCTCAGAACCGCTCTTGGGAGGATCCTTGCAGGAGGGGATGATAAGCCTCTTGTCCGAGATCTCTTCTCTCCAGGAGAGACGGTGCTCCTTGTGATTCCTATCGATAAATCTGCACCGAAAGGACGTCTTATACTTCCGCAGCAGCAGACTATCAGGGATATCCTGGATGGCAATGGCGAAGTGGTTATGGTCAAGGAGGATGGCCTGGAAAGGGCTCTTTCTTCCAATCCTTCGCTTGTGATCACCGATAGCCAGGTATTCGGCCCAGTTTCGAAGATTGTACCTGAATCTATTCCTCTTACATCGTTCTCCATTCTCTTTGCGCGTTTCAAAGGCGGTCTGGAGAGCTCTGTAAGGGGTGTGAAGAGCGTTGAGAGCCTTGAGGATGGAGACAGAATACTGATAGCAGAGGGCTGTACGCACCACAGACAGTGCGGCGATATAGGGAGGGATAAGATCCCACGCTGGCTTGAAGCGAAGACCGGGAAGAAGTTTTCCTTTGATTTCTCATCCGGTACAGGATTCCCAGAGGATCTCTCCCCGTATAGCCTTATCGTCCATTGCGGAGGATGCATGCTGACGGAGGGGGAGATGGGGGCAAGAAGGGCTGAAGCCGGAAAGAGCGGTGTACCAATGACGAACTATGGAATCCTGATTGCGTACATCAACGGGATTCTTAAGCGCAGTCTCTCCGTCTTCCCTGATATCCAGAGCCTGCTCTAGTTCCTGCAGCGGTACATGACGACACCGGCATTGCCGTTTGTTGAGTACCGCTTGACCTCGTATCTGTCGGGGAAAGCCCTGATCAGGTCCGACAGCTTCTGGAATCCGTAGAGATATGTATTGAACTCCGGCTTCACTCGCTTGATATATGTCCCGGCGCTGCTGACGTTTATGAAGCCATCATCATCCTGGTATTTCTCATATGCAATGCGCAGAAGCGTATGGATCTCATCGAGGTCAGGGGTGTCATTATCCTTTTCATCTAAGCTGTCAGAGACCGCATTCGCCTGTTTCTTTGACTTCTGGCTCTTCTTCTCGGTCTTCTTCTCCTTCTTAGGCTCTGATGATTTGAGATACTCAAGATAGATGAAGTCATCACAGGCATTGCAGAACGCTTCAGGGGTCTTCTTCTCCCCGACACCTATGACATACATGCCTGATTCCCTCAGCCTGACAGCAAGTGGGGTGAAATCACTGTCGCTTGATACTAAGGCAACAGCATCATACATGCCAGTATGCAGCAGATCCATTGCATCTATCACCATTGCTATATCCGTAGTATTCTTTCCTGCCACATAGTCGAACTGCTGCTCAGCCTTGATTGCGAGTCTCTTTATCTCATCCTCCCACTTTGAGAGGATCTGCTTCTTCCAGTTCCCATATGCTTTCTTGACTATTATCCTGCCATACGCAGAGAGCTCATGGAGAACGCTCTCGATCTTCGGGAGCTGTGTGTTATCTGCATCTATAAGCACTGCCATAGACTGGAAATCGTTGTCTCGTGGATCATTCATAACCTGAATATAGCAGAAAAGCATCTCTTTTGCATCGAGAATCAGTAAGCAAAAGCTAGCTATGGTTGTTGACTGTTAATTATGGTTAGAGTAGACTAACTAGCGATGGATGACCATCAAAGGGGAATGATGATGCCACTGAACATGATAGGTACGGGCTGTTCTGCTTTCGTAAGACGCGTAAGCGGCAATGAGGAGACAAGGAGATATCTTGGCAATCTTGGCTTTGTGAATGGAGCAGAGGTCCATGTGGTATCCGAGATCGGAGGGAATGTGATTGTGAACATCAAGGATTCCCGCATCGCAATAAACAAGGATATGGCCAGTCATATTCTCGTATGACTGGAAGGAGTATAGATATGACACTAGGGGAAGCAAAGGTCGGAAGCACTGTCACGGTGCTGAAGATCGATGGAGATAGTGCGTACAAGCGTCGCATTATGGACATGGGTATTACGAAAGGAACTGAGCTTTTCATCAGGAAGGTTGCTCCGCTTGGAGATCCTGTTGAGATCACTGTAAGAGGCTACGAGCTCAGCGTCAGGAAGAATGATGCAACATGCGTCGTCGTCAGATAGACCGGAGGATGGGAAAATGAGCTACAGATTCGCACTTGCAGGCAATCCGAACTGCGGAAAGACAACGATGTTCAATGCGCTCACCGGCGCTAATCAGTATGTAGGCAACTGGCCAGGGGTGACTGTTGAGAAGAAGGAAGGTAAAGTCAGGGACAGAAAAGGCGGAAGCGTGGTTGTTACCGATCTTCCCGGAATCTATTCCCTTTCTCCTTATACGCTTGAGGAGGTTGTAAGCCGCAATTATATCCTTCATGATAATCCGGATGTGATCATTGATCTTGTCGATGCGACCAATATTGAGAGGAATCTCTATCTCACAACTCAGCTGATCGAGACTGGTGTTCCTGTAGTCATCGCGCTCAATATGGCAGATCTGATTGAGAAGAAAGGCCTGAAGATCGATACCAAAAGGCTTTCGATGGTCCTTGGATGTCCTGTGGTGGAGACTTCTGCCCTGAAGAAGACAGGTCTTGATGCTGTCATCAGGGAAGCAGAGAAGACTGCTCAGGAGAAGACGGGAAAGCTCCCTGCTGAGATTTTCCCGGAAGAACTCGAGAGAGCAATCGAGGAGGCCAGGAAGCTTCTTCCATCATCTGTCATGCCTGAAAAGCAGAGATGGTTCGCTGTCAAACTCCTTGAGAATGATGAGAAAGCTATAACAGAGCTTGCCCTCACTGCTGATCAGATGAAGAAAGCAGAGGAGCTCAGGAAGGAGATAGAGAAGAATCATGATGACGATATGGAGTCCATCATCACGGACGCCAGATACAGATATATCCAGAAGATCGTCTCTACCTGCGTCAAGAAGGGCAAGGCCGAGATGTCCACAACGGATAAGATCGACCGTATTGTCACCAACAGGATCCTTGGTATCCCAATCTTCATCGCAGTGATGTTCATTGTCTATTATGTTTCAGTCACAACTGTCGGGACATGGGTCACGGACTGGACGAATGATACATTCGGAGGCTGGGTTGCTGATCTCTTTTCCAATGGACTGGCAGCAATCGGGGCTGGGGATCTTGCCACCAGTCTTGTCGTGGATGGCATTGTCGGCGGTCTCGTCGCGGTTCTCGGATTTGTTCCTCAGATGGCTATCCTGTTCCTGTTCCTGTCTATCCTTGAGGACTGCGGGTATATGGTGCGCATCGCATTCGTTATGGACCGGGTGTTCAGGCACTTCGGCCTTTCCGGAAAGAGCTTCATTCCTCTCCTTATATCCTCAGGCTGCGGAATCCCGGGTATAATGGCATCGCGCACTATCGAGCAGGATAATGACAGAAGGCTCACGATAATGACGTCCACTTTTGTTCCCTGCGGTGCAAAACTGCCTGTAATCGCTCTTATGGGCGGTGTCATGGCCGGCGCTGCAACAGGTTATGCCGGAAGCGCATGGGTAGCTCCTGCTATGTATTTCATCGGGATCGCTGCAGTTCTTGTATCTGCAATCATGCTTAAGAAGACGAAGCCCTTCAGCGGAAAGCCCGCACCGTTTGTCATGGAGCTTCCTGCTTATCATGTGCCATCGGCAAAGACTGTTCTTCTTCATGTATGGGAGAGACTTAAGGGCTTCATCATCAAAGCCGGTACGATACTCTTCCTTGCCTGTGTTGTGATGTGGTTCCTCTCCGGATTCGGATTCGGCCCAGATGGATTCGGAATGGTTGATGATAGCTCCGACAGCCTTCTTGCTGTTATCGGAGGAGCCATTGCCCCGATATTCGCACCTCTTGGTTTCGGCCAGTGGCAGCCTGTCGCGGCTTCTCTTTCCGGCTTTACCGCAAAGGAAGCTATTGTATCGACGATGGGAGTCCTTGCGAATGTAGAGGCCGGAATGGAGGAGGATGCGGTAGCAGTTGCATCTGTCATAGGCTCGTGGTTCCCTACAGCGCTTGCCGCATTCTGCTTCCTGATGTTCAACCTGCTTGATTCTCCATGTCTTGCAGCAATAGCTACAATGGCCCAGCAGCTTCAGTCAAGAAAGTGGTTCTGGTTCGCAATCATCTTCCAGAATATGTTCGCCTATGTTGTCACGCTTATCGTGTATCAGCTTGGAATGCTCTTCGCCGGCGGAGGCTTCGGTGCCGGAACAGTAGTAGCACTGATTCTTCTTGCAGTCATGCTCTATATGCTCTTCCGTCCTGATCCGTATAAGGATCTCAAGACTTACTCGAAGAGATCTGTTCAGGCGGCAGCTGTATAAGCAAACATGCGGTCTACCGCATTATATAGCTAACCTGGAGGCGGGGGTTACTCCCGCCTCCCTTATAAGGAGTCAATATGGCAGATATTGCAGTGCTTCTGCTTGTAGCGCTTTATTCGGCATATGTCATCTGCAGAATCATCAGAAAGAAGAGGAGGGGAGGATGTTCTGGCTGTGCATCCGGATCCTGCTCAGGATGCACCGGCTGCTCTTCTGCTTATATCGATGATCTTCTGAAGAGTGCTGCGGAAAGGAAGGATAATCGATGACAGGTGGATACTCCGGAAGCTCAATGTTCTATATGGTCGCCATATTCCTTGGCGTCTATGTCATTGGAATGGGTGTTTATCTCATTGTCCAGAAGATAAAGAGGATTAATGAGAAGAAACGGGATGGCCGTTTCGGGGAAGATTGATATGGTTGATGTGATAATAGTCCTGATCGTTGCCGTTCTTATCATCTTTGCAGCCCGTGGCAGCGTCAGACACTTCAAAGGTGAGGGACCATGCTGCGGTGGCGGTTCATCTGCGAAGGCAGGGGAGAAGACACTAAGCGGCCCTGTGATGAAAAGACGGACTTTGAAGATAGATGGCATGCATTGCCAGAACTGCGCGGAACGTGTTAAGGCAGCTGTCAATTCCGTCGATGGAGCGGCTGCTGAGTTCGTTGACTATAAGTCTGGGGTCGCAGATGTTAAGTTCGATCGTGATACAGATGATTTCCTTGTCAGGAAAGCCATTGAGAATGCTGGATACAGGGTAGTATCAATGAGCTGATGAAGAAGGCATGAATGCCCTCCTGATCTGTGTTTGAAACAATCCGGAGGGTATTTATTTTGCAGAAGATTGTGGTGAGAAAGAGTCCTCATTTAGATGTGATGCAGAGAGGACTCTGATTTGTTCAATGTGATTTCTTTAGCTTTTCACCTATCTTATCAGAAAGGATAATCGTTGGTGGCAAAATACAGAGCGTAGCGAGCATCGCAACTGTAAGTGCAATACACATCAATATTCCAAAATACTGAATCGGTGTATACGATGCAAAGACAAGCATAATCAAACCTGCATCAATGCTGAGCGATGTCAATATGATCGGTCTGCCTGTTTCTATGATATTCTGCTTAAGCAATTCCTTTGTGGGCAAAGCCAGATGTTCTTTTTGTTTCAGCCTGTATCTGATTATAAAATGCAGGGCATCATCAATTCCTGATCCGATTGCTACTGAAGAGAATCCTACTGTGACGATGTCAAAAGGAATTCCTGCAGCCCACATGAATATGTAGTTGATCATGACTCCTACCATGACTGGTATAAGAGCAGATATTCCATATTTGATCGATCCGACTGCGCAGGATGCCAGAATCAGGATTATAACCATTGAAAGCACTGTAGATCTGTTCTGATCGACCATTATCATATTACTGGCTCTTAAGCCATTCGAGGCAGGACAGTGGATCTCGCTGGTAGTTCCTGTTGGCAGCATATATCTGTAGTAATCAAGGACAGTCTCCAATCGCCGTGCGCTGGCTGTTGTCTGAAGATCCTGTTCTACAGAATCATAATTCCGCATCGAAAGAGTAATCTGTGAAGCATCTTCGTTTATCAGAACATTCAGGACATCGGAACCAATCTGTGCGCTTATCTGCTTGAGGACACGGGAAAGCAGATTAAGAAGTCCATCGCTGTCAGGGATTCCTGGTGATCCATTATATACTTCATTGAGGAAACTTACGTACTGACTGAAGGATAGAATCTGGACAATATCAGGACATGCTGCTCTTATAGCGCTTTCATAAGCATAGACAAGTTTCAGATTATCATGGTTAAGGAAGAACCCTGATTCATTATCCGGAGCAGTGATTGTCAGATAGTATGGATCCGTACCTCCAAGTGTCTTAGCAAAATAGATTGAATCTTTGACAATAGGATCATCTGCGGGGAAATATGACATATAATTGGAATCAAAGCCGATTTTGTCATTCACAAAAGCGAAAAGAATGATTATAAGCAATGTGATAATCAGGAATATCCACCATTTCTCTGTGATGATGACAGAGAATCTGCGTATAATTCTGACAAGAATTCCATCGTGCACGGACTTGATCTTCTTCTGTGCCGGCATTTTCATTCTTGTCAGCATGGCAGGAAGGTAGGTGAATGCCAGTATTGCACAATAAAGCACTCCGATTGATATCGTAACGCCAAAGTCCTTGAACAATGGAGTCCTGCAGATCAATAGAGAAAGGAAACCTGCGATTGTTGTAGCCATTGCGAAGAATATTGTCTTTGAGATCTTTGCAAAGTGCGCAGCCAGATTCTCCTTGTCATTCTGTGCCAGTGTCTCGAAGTATTCACTGACCATGTGTATTGAATAGGATGAACCCAATGTGAGAACAAGACATGGTGTGAGAATTGTTACGATGGTCAGCTGATAACCTGCAATGGCCATTGTCCCCAGAGTCCAGATTATTCCAATCAATGAAAGCGATGCAGGAAGCAGCATGGATTTCAATGATCTGAAGGATAGATAGAATACAATGAGGATCACAGCAAAGCAGAGAATAAGCAATGTTATAAGATCCCTATTGAGATACTTCATTACTGCGCTGTTGATCAATCCTCCTCCGTTAAGCGCAACATGACCATACTCCCTAAGTGGATTGACCAATGTATCAAGTTCTGCGATTGATTGCTGATTCAGATCCCGTGCCCTGTAATATATCATTATGGTTGAGCCATCATCTGTATACAGATAGTTTTTTGCAACAGAGTCGTTCATCAGCCTTTCACGGAATATTTCTGCATCTTCTTCTGTCCATGTCTCCCCAGGTTTTACGGGAGCGATTGGAGTCACCGATAATCTGGATCCTTTTTTATCGACTGTAACATAATCAAATGGTGAAAGGCATGTGCCGATTTCCCATCGCTTCTCAAGGTTGCTCCGGACATCATAGATTGTATTCAGAACCTCTGGATCGAACATCCTGTCTGAGGTGAATATGATGACATATCCGTCATAGAAATTGCCATCGCCTTTGTCACCTTCATACTCATTGATTATCGGTTCAACCGGAGAGAATTCCGATGTTCCGGATAGATCTTCAGCCAAGATAGAATTGACACGTTCCGGTACTTCGACTACCTCCCCCCTGTCAGGATATATTGCTGACGTATCTTCATCTATTCCGCTGACATGAAGACGTTCTTTGGGTTTATTCTCAGGTGTTGTGATTATTTCCGAAGGCGGAGCATATGCTGCATATGCAAAAACATCTGCATTCATCTGTAACTTGAAAAGATTTATGAAAAAGAAAACCGTTATCAGGAGAATTGCTATCAGGACAGCAGCCGAATGCTTCATGATAAATCCCATGATTTTCACCATGTAATTATTATTGCCCTTCATTGGAACAATGATATCGTTATTCCTGCTGTTGGGCAATGATGATATAATCATGCTGTTTGGAGTTGCTATGAAATGTCTGTGCCTTTATGTTGATGGTGGAAAAGGTCATTATGTTCCCGCTAAAGCAGTGCATGATGCACTTATCGATTTAGGTGTGGACTGTGAGTTTGATGAGTTCTTTGATTATCTTGATATACGATGGATGGGGCGTATCAATAAGATGTTCTGGCGGACAATGCTTAAATTCCCTGATCTTGAAAGACGTATATCGAAGCATAATGACAGTGACTCCAATGGCATGGAATACGCAATAAGATTCGCGAACCGGCATTGTCAGCGTATGCTTCATGCCAATCTCGAAGACTTTCGGCCGGATTTCATATTCGCTACCCATCCATATGCCAGCACAATAATAGCAGAGATGCTTTCATATGCAGGTATTGATATTCCGGTATACTACTTTGCTACAGATGTGTTTTCTGCACCAGTTGCATCAATCTGTGATAAGCTCAGGGGATTTTTGATTGCTACACAGGAAGGAATGGATGTTGTTGGGAAGATGGGGCAGAAGCCTGAGACCATCAGGCTTTCTCCGTTTCCCTTGCAGCAGTCAATAGCGGAAAGTCCTGTTCTTACAAAACGAGAGGCAAGACAGAAGCTTGGATTGGACGAGAATCGATTCACTCTGCAATTGAATCTTGGAGGAGAGGGAATAGGATCCCTTTCGCTTCTTAAAGGAATAATCAGACATGATTTGGATATGCAGATTGTGATTATCGGAGGAATCGATAAGAAAGAAAGGTCCAGAATTGAGAAAATCATCAGGCAGAATAGCAGAACCACAGTCCATGTCCCAGGATTTGTGAATAATGTCAATGATTACCTTGCGGCGTCGGATATCATAGCAGGAAGAGCTGGAATCAATACAATAGTTGAAGCTATTTATGCTCATAGACCTTTCCTCATCACTGAACTTGTTTATACCGTAATCCCTTCTGCTGACTATATTGAGAAGTATAAAGTAGGGTGGAATTGCTCCGATAATCCAGAGAAGGCTTTGGAAGTCGTGAAGTATTACACTGAGAACCCTTTGAAGCTTGATGATCTCGATCTGGCTTTCGGAAAAGTCCCGATAAAGTATAGCGCAAAGGATCTTGCCCAATTGCTTATCGACGATTTCAGATCAATCTGATTTAGTCTTGTTCTTTCTTTTCTGGAAAGCTATTCTCACTGTTCTGAATATCGTCCTGGCGTCTTCGTTTCTGTGATATAGCAAGAGAAACGCTGGTACAGTAATCAAAATAGAAACCAAAGTATAAACAATAATCTGGGGTATTCCTGACAATTCAATGTGGCTGTTGATGATAAAGCATATCAATGATAGGAAGATTGTCAGGAGGCATCTTCCTGATGTTACTATGTAATACCAGAAAGCCGAGCTATGCAGTCCTTCATGATAGATAACCCGAGGTTCGATAGTCAGGTTCACGAAAACCTGTGATACGATTGTGCCGATGATTATCCCATCGAATCCCCAGAACTTCCCAAGGATGATGGATACAATCAGATTGGTAAGCCCTTCGACTACCGGACGCTTGCGATCCTCCCAATACAATCCAAGAGAGGACTTGAATGTAAGAATGATTTCTCTCTGGTTTGATAAATAAAAGCTGGTACATACAAGGGCTACAGAGAAAATGTCTATTACTCTGTCTGCTCCGAAAAAAGTGGATATGATCGGATTAATGATATTTATCAGTACGATTATCATTGGCCCATACACGAAGAATGATGCCATGTTCAGGATCTCAAAGCTTTTTGACATCGTTCTCTTTGTTTCTGTTACGCCAGCATTGCCAACACTTGCAGTTATTGATTGAGGCACCAGAGCCGTTATCGTCATGAGTCCGGTTGTTATCATCTGATAGTTTGAATATTTACCAAGAAAAGCAGTTCCGACCATTGCACTGATCAGTAACGAGTCTGTCGATGTTACAAGCACGGAACTGATTCTAGTTATTATCAAACCTTTAACGTTCTTTATTATAATTTTAGCATTATCAGATGATAATTTAGCTTTTTTGTATTTTCTTATTTCAGGGAATTCTCTTCCTCCAACGATGTACATTGCTACACATCGCAATGTTTCGAAAACAAAGATTGCAACACAATATAATAAAAAATTATGTGTTGTAATTGAGATAATCATTTCTGCAATATATAAAATTGACCATGCAGAATTGGTGATGATAGATGATTTATATTGATTTTGATTGGCGGTAATAAGAATACCCTTGTACGTTACATAATATATAACGACAGTTTTGATCAGGAAAAAAGAGAAGTAAAGTCTGACATCCTCAATTGGAATTTCAGTTTTAATTAGTGTTCCAAGTATTGGAAATAAACAAAGGCCAGCAAATAATATTATTGTTCCAATTAATCTGTAAGTGCGTTTGAATAAACGTAATATAGCAGCAATCTGATCATATTGCTTATATTCAATTGGAGCATAAAGGGCAAAAGATATTGCACTTGTTACCCCAAGTTCTATTGTACTTAAGATACCAATAATATTGTAAAAGAAACTATATAGTCCAAGATAGTCTGCAATAAAACAGTGATTGAATACTGTTCTTTCAGCGAAGCTTAATACACCCATCAATACAGAAGTTGTCAGAGCAATAGTCGTATTCAGCTTTGATTTATTGATTCTATTCAATCGTTTTGCTGCCAGATTATCCATCGGTTAACAATATATCACATTTAGTGCTGAAAAGTCTTTCTATCCCATTAGAAGCTTCCAGACCATAGCGTAGGCTCGAAGTGTTTTCAATGAAGAATTCTTCATAGCATGTAGACCTGGTTTAAAATAAAAGGCCTGTTTCTTTATTAGGTCTTTTGATGCAGCCATATTGAAAATGCTGGAATCGCATATTTCATTTATCCTGGAAATAATCTGCTCTTTGGATTTGCCTGAATGATTTATTTCCATTATCACTGAATTGAGGGAGTCTATGCAGATATTCTGGTTTATTTCGTAGCTTATATCCCGGTTAGCAAACTTGTATTCGTTGTTCATATCCCTGATAAGCGAATAGATTGACATTGCATTTTCCCAGTAATTGTTTTCATACCGTACTTTCATCATCTGCCCGGGGCGCTGAACATAGTGGTATGAAGAGTCACTGATCAATGAAATAGATTTTGCCATAAGCAGAGCTATGAAGGTTCTGGGAGTGTCTTCTCCTATCTTAACAGATAGAGGGATCTTGTATTTTGAGATTTTCATCAGCTCCGATTTGAATGCTTTATTCCATAGAACAGTATGTATATTTCTCATTCCTGATTTACGGTTGAATTCCATAATATGAGGTTTTATTTCTTCATATTTCTCACCAGAATAGAAACCATTTGGAATGCTATCAGAGAAAATGATCTGTTTTCCATTTTCACATTCATGAATGTATTTTGTTATTACTACATCACATTTGGTTTTCTGAATTTCATTGTATAGTGTTGATAAGCGGTTTTCATCGATGAAGTCATCTGAATCAACCCAGACAATGTAATCTCCGGAGGCTTTGCAAAGGCCATCATCTCTAGACTTGCATAATCCTTTATTCTCAGGGTGGATTATTACGGAAACACGGCTATCGATCTCTTCAAAGTCCCTGCAGATAGCAAGTGAGTTATCTTTGGAACCATCATCGACGAGAATAAGCTCGAAATCAGTAAAAGTCTGTGCAAGAATGCTGTCGATGCACTTATTCAGAAAGGATTCAGTGTTGTATACAGGCACGATGATGGAGAAGAAAGGCTTTTTTTCTGGACTCATATAGAACTCTCTTCCAAATAGGTATTCCAAACATAGTCAAGAAAGGTGTTTTTTTCAATAGATCTGCATCTTCCAGCAGCTCCTTTCGATGATAGTTTCATAAGATAAGTATCCGCAATTACATTATTCCAGATATTCTTATCGAATTCTTCGATGTAATGTTCATCTAACCACCAGATGCTCAGGTTGTTAGGAGGAACAGCATCCAGTAGAGTTTGAATATACGGAATATTGTAATACCCCAGCATGATTGTATAATCAAAATGTGTATAATCAATCACTCCTTCATGCCGATTCAGAAAACCAGTGAATGCATCATCTACGAAAGCAAAAAAAGGGTTATCCGGAAATGTTGCCCAGAAGTAAGTAGAGCATTTTCCATGAGAAACGCTTAATGAATCATTGAAATTCAGGAAATGATTAGTCAGAAAATAATATGAACTAATCAACCTCCCAAAATAATTCAGATCAAGAACGATTATCGATGCATCGCACCAGATTCCCCCATATTTACGGAGCAATCGTATTCGTATTATGTCTGCTAAATGCTGAATCAGCAGTTTGCCCTTTTCAAATAAAGGAAGTACATCGCTGATATCAACAAAATTGCTTACATTTGATTTATCGAGGATATTTATCTGGAATCCAGGGATAGCTCTGAATCTTTCAATGCATTTACTTATCAATGGATTTGCTGTATCAATTCCCTGCCACCACATAATCCAGATGATTCTGGGAATTGTCCCGGGCTGTTCTGCTTTACATGTTTTATATTCTTCAATTTCTTTCCAGCAATCTTCTTTTAGAAAGCTGAGGAGTATTTCCTGAAGTTGGATTGCAGAGTCATATTTTGCATTGCTGCTTCCTATTTTCTGCATTACAAAATTCTTTGCAATAGCATAGAAAACCCGATTTGGAATTTTATTTGGTATAGGCAATGCCATATTCAGCTCCTGCTTGTTATAATGCATATTGTAGTTGTTAAGATTGCAAAATAATAGATGTATTTTAGGATTGATAGATGAATACGAAGTGGCTTATAAAAAACTGGTTCAGAGTAGGGCATAAGATTTCATGGAAACTGAGTTTTGAAACACTTATTTCACTTCTTTATTTCAATCCTCATTTTCAGAATGATTTTATATACCGCATTGTTGAGAAGAAGCACAGGTTTGTTTTGGACTATCTTAAGTCAAATTGTCCGGAAGTCCTTTCTCAATTTGAATCTGTTAAGGATGAGCCCGTCCCTCTAAATAGAAAATTTATATGGGTGATGTGGTGGCAAGGAGAGGAGAAAGCCCCTGAACTCGTCAAGCTCTGCATTTCGAGCATGCGGAAAAATGCAAACGGTGCTGAAGTCATAGTGATCAATAAGGATAATTATAAAAAATGGGCTGATATTCCTGATTATATAATTGAGAAACATATAAAAGGATATATATCATTTGCACAGCTATCGGATATCATGCGCATATTCCTGATATCAAAGCATGGCGGTTTATGGCTTGATTCTACTATATATGTTTCACAGCCAATACCGCAAACAATATTCCACAAATCGTTCTATTCATTGCATACGAAATTTAGGCGTACTCCATTTGTACAGAATGACAGAATCCACTGCTTCGTCCTTGGAGGAAATCCCGGTTCAAAAATCATCCAGTTTGAGAAGTCATTGCTCTCAGCATATTGGAAGACTCATGATGTGATCGTTGATTATTATCTTCTTGATTATTCCATTATGCTTGCATATTGGACGTTCTCTGATGTGCATGAGACAATCGATTCCCTGGATTATACAAGTGAAGGGCTGTATCAATTAGTAGAGATCCTTGATGCAGAGTATAGTCCTGCAATGCTTGAGCAGGTCCTTTCAGAGAATCTTTTCTCCAAATTAGTGTGGAATCAGAAACATAATACGGAACATATTTCAAAGAAAACAAATTATATGCATTTACTTGAATTGAATGGCTTTCATGCAGAAGGTAAGTAATATGGAAGATAAAAAAGTATCAATCATAATGCCTGCCTACAATGTAGAGAAATACATTGAAGATGCTATTCAGAGTGTTTTGGCTCAGACTTATAGGAACTTTGAATTGCTTATTATCAATGATGGTTCAACAGATGATACGGAAAGGATTTGTCAGCAATACTCTGATACTGATTCCAGAATAAGAATGTTTTCGAAACCAAATGGAGGTCTTTCTTCCGCTAGGAACTTTGGTTTAGACCATATGGAAGGTGACTATGTGATTTTTCTGGATTCTGATGATTATATCGCTTCTGATTGTCTTTATCGTCTAGTATCGATGAAAGAGTGTTTTTCTGCTGATATATCTGTGGTTTCATTTATACGAGTAAATGAAAATAAAGAGCCATTATGCAAAAGATATAAAGAGAATTCTAAGATTGTTTCCATGACAGGGGTGGATTATGTCAGAAGAATTGTCGGTTTCTTATCAATTGGTTCCTATGCCTGGGGAAAGCTATTCAATGCTTCTGATTTTGATGGTGTAAGATTTCCCGTGGGTCGGTTATGGGAAGATGCGATGGTTATTCCTTATATTCTTTACTCTAAAAAAGTTATTACATTCTGTTATGCACCATTATGGTATTATCGAGTACGAGAGGGAAGTATAATGAATTCATATTCAGAAAAACGAATAGATGAGATGGATTCATATCAGCAATTGATTGATTTTGGCGGGAAAGAAAATGATAGGATATTGGTTTGGGGGGCAAAACGGTGGTATGTACGTTCTGTAAAGTATTATAAGAAGATGTGCAGAAAATATAATAAAAAAATACCTAGGAATTTAATTCCTTATCTGCAAAGAACAAAAAAACACAAAATCGATATAATTCGTGGATATTTCAATTACGAAATCAGAGCGTGGGCTTTGAACAATATTGGAAAATTTTGGAATTACTGAATTATTTAGGATAAATTATGAATGTGAAAAATATAAGTATTGCAATGGCTGTATATAATGGTAGCAAATATGTCTTACAACAATTAGATTCGATTCGTACGCAATCTTTACAACCTGAAGAAGTGATTATTATCGATGATTGTTCAACAGATGGATCTTTTGATTTAATTGATGAATATATAAAGAATAATAAATTAAAAAATTGGACAATCATTGAACACAAAGAGAATAAGGGGTATATATTGACTTTTTGGGAGGCAATAAAAGCTACCAAAGGTGAATATATCTTCCTCTGTGATCAAGATGACATATGGATGCCGAATAAAATCGAATTAATGTATAAGGCAATTGATGCCCAAAAAAACTGTCTTGTTCTTTGTTCAAATTTTGAACCATTTTATGAATCAGGTGCCTTTCATGTTCGTTTGTTAAATTTTAGACATGATATTGTCAATGGATTGTGGCGGTTTAGTAACATCAGGAATATTTTTGGAGTAATTAGACCAGGTTGTACCTATTGTATTAATCGTAATATTCTTCAGTACTCGTCAGAGTATATGTTGGAATTTGAGTCTCACGACGCCTTTTTTTATCGAATAGCTCTTTTATCAAGAGGATTATTTCTTTATCCGGGAAATATGATTAAATGGAGACGTCATAGTAAAAATGCGAGCAATCGTCCTGTTCCTTATTCAAAAGAAATACAATATCGGCAAGAGGATGTGGAGGTTGCCTTAAGAAATCTTACCTTTTATAAAAATCAAATCGGTAGTGATGCTGATATAATAAATAAATTGGAATTGTTCCATAAATATTGTCAATTACGAGCTGAATTTTTCGAGTATCATAATATAAGACATTGGATTCGTATGATTCCATATTTTCGATATTGTGAGAATATATGGGTGATCCTAGGGGATTTCCAATGGATATTTAGGAGAAACAGGGACAAGCGAGGGTAGAATTGACAAATGAAAGGTATTGTACTTGCGGGTGGGGCAGGAACCAGGTTGTATCCATTGACTTTGGTTACTAGTAAGCAGCTATTGCCTGTTTTTGATAAACCAATGATCTATTATCCTTTATCTGTTCTTATGAGTGCAGGGATAAGAGAGATTCTTATAATTTCCACTCCAGAGGATTTGCCTCGTTTTGAAAGGCTGTTAGGTACTGGACATCAATTTGGGCTATCGCTTTCCTATGCGATTCAGGACGCCCCCAATGGTCTTGCAGAAGCTTTCATAATAGGAAGGGATTTCATTGGCAACGACACAGCAGCTATGGTTTTGGGTGATAATATATTTGCAGGCCATGGTCTTAGTTTGCGTTTGCATAATGCTGTTGAAAGTGCGTTGAATGGGCGTGCGACCATCTTTGGTTATTATGTAGATGATCCAGAACGATTTGGAATTGTCGAATTTGACGAATGCGGAAAGGTCATCTCGATAGAGGAGAAGCCGCAGAAACCAAAGAGCAATTACTGTATTACTGGTTTGTATTTCTATGATAATAAGGTCTGCAAACTGGCATCTTCTTTGAGGCCATCCCAAAGGGGAGAGCTCGAAATAACAGACCTCAATAGACTATATCTGGAGGCAGGGCTGTTGAATGTAGAAATTCTTGGGCAGGGTTTTACTTGGCTTGATACCGGGACTCATGACAGTCTAGCTGATGCAACGGAGTTTGTGAGGACAATCGAATCTCATCAGCATAGAAAAATAGGGTGCCTGGAGGAGATAGCCTACATCAATGGATGGATTACCCGCAATGAGCTTTCATCGATTGCCGAGACTATGAAGAATAATCAGTATGGCCAGTATCTTAAAGCAGTTCTTGATGGACGCTATATTGATATATCTAGAAAATAGTCTCCTTTAGGGTTTTCCAGTTCTGATCCTTTTCGCTTAGAAGAATGCATGTCCCATCATCCAGGGAATATCCTGCTGCTGAGGCTGACCCTTGGTATAGTCCTTTCATTTCCGGCCATGCGATACCGATTTCAGGATCATTCCAGGCTATTCCTCCTTCATCTCCTGGATGATAGAAATCTGTACATTTGTAGCAGAATTCGGCTTTATCCGATAGAACAAGGAAACCATGAGCGAAACCCGGGGAAATATAGAACTGCAGTTTATTCTCTTCGGATAATTCTATGCCGAACCATTTTCCAAAAGTCTGGGAATTCTTTCTTATATCTACTGCTACATCAAATACTGTTCCCTTTATTACCCGGACAAGCTTTCCCTGTGGATGATTGATTTGATAATGCAGACCTCGCAGAACACCTTTTGAAGACATTGACTGATTGTCTTGAACAAAAGTCATGCTTAGGCCGTTTTCCTGCATATCATGGAAATTATAGGTTTCCATGAAATATCCTCTGTCATCACCATGTACTGTAGGTTCTATTATATATAGTCCTTTGATAGGGCATTCTGTAACTTTGATCTGACTCATCAATATTCAATCTCCTCGAGAAATCTATCAAGAGCATTCTCCCATGAAGGAAGTCTTTTGAATCCATTCTGCTCAAGTTTTGATTTATCCATTCTGCTATTGAATGGTCGTTTTGCTTTTGTCGGATACTCCGCAGATGAAACCGGAATCACGTTGACATCATCATATTCATGATGGCCTTTTGAGATTGCTGCAGCGAAGATCTTTTTTGCAAACTCATACCAAGAACAATAACCTTCATTGGTTGCATGGTATATGCCATATTTTTCACTCTCGACCATATCTGCAAGAAGGTCAGAAAGGTCTTTTGTATATGTAGGAGAGCCTATCTGATCATCAACTACTTTTATCTCTTTCCGCTCTTTGCCAACACGCAGCATAGTTTTGATAAAATTCTTTCCATGAGACCCAAATACCCAAGATATACGGACAATAAAGAATTTATTGACATGTTCCTTTATGGATAATTCACCTTTGTATTTTGACAATCCATAAATATTCAAAGGGGCAGTTACCGGGTCTTCGGGTTTCCAAGGAGCTATTCCATATCCATCGAAAACATAATCGGTTGAAATATAAATCAATTTTGCTCCTATGGAAGAGGCTGCAATAGCAATATTCTCTGTTCCGTCTGCATTGATTTTCAGGCAGATATCTTTATTATCCTCAGCTGCATCAACTGCGGTCCAGGCTGCTGCATGTATTATTACATCTGGTCTGATTGAGGATAATACTGCTTTGATCATATCAACATCTGTGATATCCATAGTATCTGCATCTGTTGGAAATATTTCATACCCTCTGTTTTTCAGTGCAATCTGTAAGTCGTAGCCGAGCTGACCATCTGCACCTGTAATCAGGATCTTCATTTGTTATCTCCGTACATTTTTTTATAATAATTCTGATATTCTCCTGACACAATTTCCTGCCACCATCCACAGTTTGATAGATACCAATCTATTGTTTTGTTAATTCCTATTGCAAATGATGTTTCAGGAAGCCAGCCTAATTCATTATGTATTTTCTCCGGATTGATTGCATACCGTAGATCATGTCCTTTTCGATCAGTCACGAATTCAATCAGGCTCTCAGACTTTTTCAGCTTTTTCAATATCAGCTTTACAATGTCGATATTATGCATTTCATTGTGTCCGCCGATATTGTATACTTCTCCGATTTTCCCATTATGGATAATCAAATCTATTGCTTTGCAATGATCTTCTACATAAAGCCAATCCCGGACATTGAGTCCTTGTCCATATACAGGTAGCTTTTTGTTATTAAGAGCATTGATTATCATCAGGGGAATAAGCTTCTCCGGAAACTGGTACGGACCATAATTATTTGAGCATCGTGAAATAGTTACTGGTAGGTTGTATGTTCTATGGTATGCAAGTACCAATAAATCCGCAGAAGCTTTCGATGCACTGTATGGAGAGCTAGTGTGGAGCGGAGTGCTTTCGGTAAAAAGCATATCCGGTCTATCTAAAGGCAGGTCCCCGTAAACTTCATCGGTTGAAACTTGATGAAAGCGTGACACTTTATATTTCCTTGCAGCATCCATTAATACAGATGTACCGATAATGTTTGTCTCAAGGAAAATTCCAGGATTGCTTATGGACCTGTCAACATGGCTTTCAGCTGCGAAGTTCACAATTATATTAGGATTATTTTCAGCAAATATCCTATCTATTGCCTCTCTATCACGGATATCAGCTTTATAAAAACGGAAATGCGGATCATTGATAACAGATGATAGGGTAGAAAGATTTCCTGCGTATGTAAGTGAATCTATACAGATAATTTCATAATCAGGATGATTTCTTAGCATATAGAAAATAAAATTAGACCCTATGAAACCTGCGCCTCCTGTTACAATAATTTTCACTTTATCCTCCATATATTCTGGGATTTAACATTATTCTGTTTTGTAATTCTTCAACCGTTTCAATATTATCTGGAATTCAGCTTGATTGAGTGTTATTCCATTGCTTGCAATCCGCAGATCTGTGAGTTTGGATAATTCAGTTTTCTGATATGAATCAAGTTTTACAAATGATTCAAACAACAATGGTGGATTGAACTGCTTTATGCGATAATTACTGGGAAAAGAGGCTTTATGTTCTTTTCCCGCCAGCGATGAGACTATAAGAGTCTCAATATGGGTTGATGATATTCCTATAACAAGATATGGCCGGAATCTGTATGCAGGCATTGTGCCATCCGGATATGGCATCATACCTGTAAGGATAATCTGGCCAGGATGAATATTGTGCATCAGAAAATCACCAGCTCATCCCCATCTCGGGTAACGGTATAAGAATCCGGTTCGCAGTTTTCTGTAAACTCTTCCAGCTCCTGCATTATCTCATCATCAGGGACGATATCAAAGAAATAGAATGTAGATCCATTTACTATTTCTGTCTTATGGGGGACGCTCTGGATATGTTCCCATGCATTAACGGTTTCCAATATTTTCTTTATATCATCTGTTGCATCTGTTAAATTGACGACAGATCTGTCTTTATCATGAAAATTTCCAGTAAATCCGTTTTTGTATGCCTTTTCCCACGACTTGAATAAGTGGGAAAATTCAGACAGCTCTTTTGCAGTCAGCTTCTCAAATATTCCAGATGTAGCATTGAGTATTTTGTATTCTTGTTCGGTGAAATCGGGATTGAAATTCTCGCTATCTTTCTTAAATCCTTCATAGTCGTTTTTATACCTTAATCTAACAGGCTCGACAACGAATCCATTTTTGAAAGCGAGTATCTTCTCACTGAATAAGGGCGTTCCATATTTTGCTATGGAAATCATATCTGCCAGTACCAAAAGCTTCTGGAGTTTCATGTTTCCATCAAATGTATTGGAGATGTTTTTGTCTTCATTCTTAAGAAAGAACTTGGCATAATCCATTACATCTTTCATTACGTCCTCCGTTGTGCTAGCTTTTCAGCCCTACCTGCCAATAAATATTATAGCATGCCATGAACGAGTCAACAGGCTTTATATTCCTGATTCTTATTAATTGCTGACATGTAGTTGGCTACTGAGTAGAATAACTGATATGGATGCCATTTATTCGCTATCTGATGCCGGAAATAAAGACCGTTTGCTGATAGAGCAGTATGGTCTTTCATCTTCTGCGCTGATTGATAGTGCAGCAAAAGGTGCTTATGGGATTATCCGGTCAGTACTGAGAGGCCGCATTGCTGTTATGATCGGCCCTGGCAACAATGGCTGCGATGGATTGGAGCTGGCTTGCCTTATGGCAGCAGATGGCTATGATGTTTCGGTTATTCTTCCCTATGCGAATGGAAACAGGGAGAATCTGGAAAGGAGAAGGAGGCTTCCTTCATGTGTTGATATCGAGGATTCTCCTTCTGGATTTGATGTTGTTATTGATGCGCTTTTCGGATTTTCATATCGAGAGGGAAGCGATGGAATCATAAGGAAGCTGGATTCGGAGATCGGTGCCGGTGCTCTCAGGATTGCAATGGATGTTCCTTCCGGCGGGATAATACGTGCTGATATCACTGTATCTTTCATGACACCGAAGCTTGAATTGTATCTTCCGTCATTGCGTGGCATTGCTGGGGATATCCATATATTCAATCCGGGTTTCCCTCCGGCGGAGTTGGCGTTCAGTCCTTCTGGAACTTATCTTCTTTCAGATAATGATAGCCATATCCACAGAATCGGGACTGCTGATTTCAAGAACAGCAGAGGGCATATAGCCATCATCGGAGGATCTGATGAATATACAGGAGCTCCAAGGCTTGCAGGCCGCGCTGCTTTCTTCTCCGGCTGTGGCCTTGTGACGGTCATGACTTCTTCCGAGAAGATACGTGATGATAATCCCTCATTCATGATAAGGAAACCTAGCTCGGATCTTTCACGCTATGATGCGCTTCTCGTCGGACCAGGATGGGGCTGCGGTGATCCCGATCTGCTTGATAGTGCTATAGCTTCAGGGAAGAATATGGTGCTTGATGCAGATGGCCTGAAATTCGCAGCCGGACATGATTTCGGCAATCGGGCTGTGCTCACTCCTCATATCGGGGAGTATAGAAGGCTTATGGAATCAATCGGCATGGATGACGGGCTCTCATCTGTGACAGAGCTTTCCGCTGCACTTAGGAATCTTGCGAGGAAGCTTTCCGCTGTGATCGTTCTTAAATCATCGACAGTATGGATAACCTCCGGGGATGATATCTATATCTATGATGGAGCAAACCCTTCCCTTGGAGTCGCAGGTTCCGGAGATGTCCTGTCTGGAATAATCGCAACGCTTCTGGCTCAGGGGGAAGAGCCTATGCAGGCTGCTGTTGATGGAGTTATCCTTCATCAGAGGGCTGGAAGGAGAGCGCATGAAGATTATGGATTCTATTCAGCTGATGAGCTGATTCTCTCAGTAGGGAAGGTAAGATGATACAGCAGTATTTCCTATCATTATCATATCTGATTATCGTGTCCTTGCTTTTCCTCGTTGATACTTACAGGCGGCAGATATCCTTTGCCATAAGGATAAAAGGTGCATTGATGGAAAACCGTAAGCTTCTTGATGCATTCTTCATTTCCGGGATCATCATCTCTCTTCTGGCTTTCTTCTTTCCGATGGATCCTGGTCCTGTCATACTGGGGGATCTTGTTCCATCAGTCTGGATATTCTATTCCGCATTCTTCTTCCGCTTCCGTTACTCTGAGAAGAGGATAGAGCAGGGTGAAGCCTATTTTGAGACCTCGACGCTTGATCGGACGACACGCCTTGGATGGATAACTGCGGCAATTGCCGTTATGCATTTCATCTTTCCGCAGTTTGTACTGCTATAATGGTCATATGGAAGAAAGAATCACTACAGCTGGAATTGCAATCAAAGATGGTAAGGTTCTTATCGCCCACAGAATCCCCGGAGGATCCCTTTCCGGCAAATGGGAGTTTCCCGGAGGAAAGAACCGTTATGGCGAATCTGTTGCAGACACTCTCATAAGGGAATGGGATGAAGAGCTTGGAGTGGGAATCGAGGTAGGAGAGGAGGTCCTTGCTTTTGATTTCACCAATAACGGAAAGCTCTATCATCTGAAGTGCTGTCTTGTGCATCCTCTCTCTGATACCTTCTCCCTTTCTGTACATACAGGGACGGCCTATGTTCCTAAGGAAGAGCTTCTTGGATACGACTTTGGCCCTTCTGATAGGAAAATTGCTGAGTATATAACCTCTGAAATCTTGTAGAGCATTCTCCAGAAGACTATTATTACTCTAATCAACAAAGAGGCTTAACTATGGAAAAGAAGAATATCGAATGGTCCAAGCTCGGCTTCGGCTATATGCCGGTGGATTATCGTTTCGTTGCTCATTGGAAGGATGGCAGCTGGGATGAAGGCGGTCTGACGGAGAATGCGTCTGTCACTATCTCTGAAAGCGCTGGTGTCCTTCAGTATGCTCAGACATGTTTTGAAGGCCTTAAGGTCTATACACAGAAAAATGATGATATCGTAGCTTTCCGCCCTGATATGAATGCAAAGCGTCTTCAGGATAGCGCTGAGAGGCTCCTGATGCCTAAAGTCCCTGAGGAGATGTTCATCAGGGCCCTTGATGAGATTGTCAAAGCCAATGCTGCGTGGGTCCCTCCATATGGATCTGGAGCTACGCTTTATATCAGGCCATTCCTTTTCGGTTCCGGTCCTGTCATCGGTGTCGCTCCGGCTCCGGAGTACGAGTTCAGGATGTTCGCAACTCCTGTTGGTCCATATTTCAAAGGTGGTGTAAAGCCTATCAGAATCATGGTCAGTGATTTCGACAGAGCTGCTCCTCATGGAACAGGCCATATCAAGGCTGGTCTCAATTATGCCATGTCCCTCTATCCAGGGGACTATGCCCATAAGCATGGCTTCAGCGAGAATATGTATCTTGATGCGGCTACAAGAACCTATGTCGAGGAGACAGGCGGTGCTAATTTCATATTCATCACAAAGGATGGAAAGCTTGTTACTCCGAAGTCTGGAACAATCCTTCCTTCAATCACCCGCCGTTCAATCGTTGTCGTTGCATCCGAGATGCTTGGCATGGAGGTGGAGGAGCGTCCTGTACTGTTCACAGAGGTCAAGGATTTCGCAGAGGTAGGTCTCTGCGGAACAGCTGCCGTTATCTCGCCTGTCGGATCGATCACATATGATGGCGGAGAGATCCTTGTTCCTTCCGGCATGGAGAAGATGGGACCTGTCCTTACGAAGCTCCGTGAGACTATAACAGGAATCCAGGAAGGCAATATCGAAGGACCTGCTGGCTGGATCCACAGAATCTGCTGATAGCAGACTCTTCTGCAATTGATAGCTGCTGTAGGAGCAAGTCTTCTGCAGCAGTTGTTTCTATGATGTTCCCAGACCGTCTCTGCAGGTATAAAAGCCTTTGCGGTGTATGATGCGAGCCGGAAAAGAAATGGATTATTGCCAAAGGAATCAAAAAGCATGAATGGTAAATACTGTCAGGAATGCGGAACAGCGTTAGTCGGGAAATATCTTGAGAATGAAGGAATGATACCTTTCTGCCCAAAGTGCAATCAGTATCGTTTCCCGATGTACAATGTTGCTGTTAGCATGATTGTAGTCAATAAGCAGACAGACAGGATATTGCTGATAAAGCAATACGGAAGGCCGTTCTTCATCCTTGTGGCAGGATATGTGAATCGGACAGAACAGCTGGAACAGGCGGCTATAAGGGAAATCAAAGAAGAAACCGGCATGACAGTCTCTTTTCTCAGATTCAACAGAACGAAGTTCTTTGAGCCTTCCGATACGCTGATGTGCAATTTCACTGCATTTGTCGATGATGATAGTGAATTATGTGTCAATCAGGAAGTGGATGCATATGAATGGTTCACGAAGGATGAGGCAAGAAAGAATATAAAACCTGGCAGTCTTGCCGCATATTTTCTGAATGCTTATCTGGATGAATGAGCTACCAACAGCGGCCATGTGCAATTTGCCGATTGCCACAGTGAATGCTGTATCAATGCCAGTTGTTTCTAGGCTTGTCAAGAATTCTGTGTAATTGAATTTCTCATTCATAGCTTGACCCTATCTCCAAAGACAATGGAGAACTGGTTAAGGGCAAGCCCCCAGTTCCTGATCGGCTGAGTCCATTTCTGGCTTGCCTTGTCAATCGCAAGATACATGATCTTGTAGATTGAGTCATCATCAGGGAATGCCGACCGGTTCTTCGTCACCTTCCGCAGAGAGTAGTTCAGGCTCTCGATGGCATTCGTGGTATAGATGACCCTGCGTATCTCATCCGGGTACTGGAAGAACTCGTTCAGATCGTTCCAGCGGCTTTCCCAGGATCTGCGGATCATCGGATACTTGGAATCCCAGGCTGCTCCGAAGTCCTTGAGGGCGAGGAGCGCCTCATCCTCTGTCGGAGCGCTGTATATCCTCTTCAGGTCGCGGCATACGGCCTTGAGGTCCTTGTAGCTCACATACTTCGTGCTGTTTCTAACCATGTGCACTATGCACAGCTGGATCCTTGTCTCCGGGAATACCGCTCTGACTGCGTCAGGGAAGCCTGTGAGCCCATCCATGCAGGCGATGAGTATGTCCTGCACTCCGCGGTTCCTCAGGTCCGTAAGCACGCTCATCCAGAACTTCGCATCCTCATTGTCCGACAGGTAGAACCCAAGGACATCCTTATGTCCTTCCATCGTAATGGCCAATGCGATGTAGAGCGCCTTGTTCACGCTCTTCCCGCTCTCCCTGCTGTTCACTCTCACCGCATCCAGATAGATGATCGGATACATGCCCTCAAGGGGCCTGGTGCGCCATGAGCGGACATCCTCATGCACCGCGTCCGTAACATTGCTTATGAGCTCCGGGGAGACATCCACATCGTAGATCTCCTTCAGGTGCGACTGTATGTCCCTTGTCGTCATTCCCCGGGAGTAGAGCGAGATGATCTGCTCATTGAACAGCGGAAGCCTTCTTTCTTGTTTCTTCACGATCTCAGGCTCAAACTCCCCGTTGCGGTCCCTGGGCACCTTTATCTGCGCCTCTCCATCTCCGGTGATGACGGTCTTCTCCGAGTAGCCGTTCCGGCTGTTCCCGCTGCCATCCCCTTCGCTGGAATGCTTCTTGTAGCCGAGGTGCGTATCCATCTCGGCCTCGAGTGCCTTATTAAGCAGCCTTGCTGTGAGCTTCTTTGCTAGTCCATCTGCTCCGAACAGCTCTTCCTGTGTCATTCCATGCAGGTCAAGCTGATCGATGATCTGATCGATTACATCCTTTTCCTTCGTGCCTTTCTTGGTCATCTGCTGTCTCTCCTTTATAACAGTAGCATTTTCCAATTACACAAAGAATCTTACAGGCTCATTGCTCCTTCTTCACAGGTTTCCTGATCCGGAATCAGATAGCACCGTAAATAGATCCTCCGATGAATTCCCTGAGCGTTGAGTCTGGAGGCACCTGCTCAGATGGCATCGGATAGATAAGACTCAGGAAATCTATGAGTCTTCTTGCAACGGCATATGGTTCGCCATCCTCCTTCTTTACGGATTTCAGGAGTGGGATCGCATAAACAGAGAGGACAGGCAGTTCATACTCAAGAGCACTGTTTATCATAACATCTGCGTTGTTCTGGAAGGGAAAGATATTGTTTTTCTCCCCTCGTTCGACCTGAGGCCATCTTTTCAGTGTTTCAGATGCTGTTATCCCTCTTGTTCTATTGTCGCGGACCATTCTTCTCAGAATACGGTTATCTGTAGTGCTTATCCTCAGCCTTGTATCCAGATTTACCTGTGTCAGCGCTGAGATGTATACGCGGAAAACAAGATCCTCAGGGAAATCAGCTATCAGAGCGGGGTTAAGTCCATGGATGCCCTCAATGATCAGTATTGATTTATCTCCCATCCTGATAGTGTTTTCACTGAGAACTGTTTTCTTTTCCTTGAATGAATGTGAAGCAGGGTGGATCTCTTTTCCTACAGTCAGGTCGGAAAGCTGGCTCCTGAATAGAGGGATATCCAGCGAATGAAGGACATCGAAGTCCTTTTCCCCGTTCTCATCCACTGGGATATCCGGTTCTGAAAGATAGTAATCGTCAAGAGAAAGCCTTATGGGTTCATATCCGAGAATCTTCAGCTCATCTGTCAGCTTCATCGATGATGTTGTCTTCCCTGATGATGATGGCCCTGCGATGAATACCGCTTTTACCGACCCTTTCTCCTTTATTGCAGAGGCAATCGAGGCAATTCTCTGTCTCTGAAGCGATTCGGAGAGCCTTATGGTCTCCGTTATCGTACCATCAGCAATCTTCATATTAAGATCTCCGAGGGATCTGATCTCAAGGATTTCCGATATTCTCTTGTTCTCCCTGAATACGGAGAAGAGCAGGGGATTATCAGAAAAGGGCATGATCTGGAATGGGCTTCTTGATTGTGGATACCTTAGGAGCAGGCCCCCCTGATAATCCATCAGTTCCCATAATCCTATATACCCTGCAGAGGGAAGCATCGGCTCATGGTACAGTTCATAGCATGTCCCCATCTTCGCGAATCTGTAATCGCTCCCATTCTCTGTCATCAGAAGCTTCTTTGTCTCATCCAGTCTCCTGTTCTCAGAGTAGGCGATTGCCTCCTCCGCAGAGAGCGTTACTATATCTATCGGAAGATTGTCCCTGACAGCATCCTGCATGGCTTTCCTGAGTTTATCCGTATCAGGCTTCATTCCATCTCTGTAGCGGAAGAAGAAGCCATCTCCAAGGCTGTGCCCTATGATCAGAGTCCTTTCCGGCGCAATAAGGGCGGAAGCATAGCAGAGAAGGAAGCAGAGGGACTTCCTGTATACCCGCTTTCCCTCCTGCGATATCACCCTGATGGTCTTTATCTCAGCATTGCCTTCGACTCTTTCTCGGAGGGAGACTATATAGCCATTGACATATGCCGCAGCTATAGGATTATCCATATAGCTTATGCTGTATCTGTCGACAAGGCTCAGGAGCTCTGTTCCCGCTTCTGCGGCAATCTCCACGCCATCAATCAGTACTTTGATCTTTTCCATGTCCTAATGATAGCAGATGGATGGAAATGAATGTGTTAATTTCCTGTTTGCTGCATGGAGAGGGGACGCTGATGGATATTTGGAGTATAATCGACCTATGCGCATAATCCATATAGCTCTGGATAGTGGAACATATGAAGACATTGAGGCTGGGGAATATAGCAATAGCTCTGCGCTTGAGCTTGGTCTGAAACTCTATGATAGATTCCAGCAGGATGATCCTATCGTAATCTCCGCTCCATCTCCAGAAAGCACTGCTTTCCGGGGTTCCTCATTCTTTTCCATAGTCTTCCGTTCCCCTGTCACTTCAAGGCGAGCCGTGGTTTTCTCAAATCTTTCGCCGGGATATTCCCTCCTTAGGCTTGGGATCAGTTCTCTGGTGGTAACAGGAAGAGCCAGGAGGCTCTCTGCTATTGCGCTTTCATCCGCGGGGGCTTGTGTCGTATCTGCAGAGAAGACTGCAGGAATGAGCGCCGCAGGATTCGGTTCAGCATTCTCTGACAGCAGTACAGATTCCTATCTTGCAATAGGAAGAGCAGGGGAGAATGGCGTCGTTTATTCTTCTCTCATTTCCGACGGGATGGAGATTCCTTCTGATGGTCTTGGATATCTTTTCGGAGTAAGGAATCTCAAGGGAATATCGATGCCATGCTTCCGCAGGTCTTCTGCGGAGAAGGATAGCAACGCATACAATAGGAAGATTGAAAGATCCAGGGCCCTCAGGGCTCTGAAGATCGAGGGAAGCTGCAGGATGATTGACAGTGCTCTCCGCCTGGGATGGCTTCCTGTATATGGTTATAGGGACCGTTTTGATCCAAGAGCATATCTGCTGGATGGAAAAGCGCTTATGGATAGATATGGCATTCTTCCCCACCGCTGCAATGACTGCATCGTGTCATGCCTCAGGAAAACACAGGATGGAGCATTGCTTCCAAGCTGGAGGGATTCGGCATTTCTCGGTTCGAATCTCGGTTTCTTCTCCCCGGAGAGCGTAAAGAAGCTAAGAGATGCTGCGATAGAAGAGGGCCTTGATATAGCCTATCTGAGCTCTGTGCTATACGAGCTTTCCAAAACGGATGATCCTATGCTCCCTTCTCTTAAGAACAGAGGTGCTGATGACTATGCAAGGATAATCCATATGATAGGCAGCGGCAGCGATTACAGCAGAAAGCTGACAAAGGGAATCATCGGGGAAATCAGATGCGTAGACGGAAGGCCCGTTCCATCAGATCTCAGAGGATCCTTCCCTGATGCCATCGCTACGGCATTCGCATTTCCCTTCATGCCTCTGGCCTCCGATTATCTTCCGGATAAGCCTCTATCCCCTGAGGCCAGTGCTGTCATGGCTCTATATGAAGGTGTTTACTCGCTGTATCTTATTTCCATGGGTTATTCGCCTTTTCCTGCCCTCGTCTCATGGTTTGGGAGATTTCCTTCGATAGTATATCGCTTCCCGGGGGTGCTTAGAATTGCTGCACTGTCATTCAGCGCATACGGGAAGAAAGGAAAGGAGATTCTGGAAAAGGGACTGGAGCTTCTTAAAGCTCTGAGCCTTCAGGAACCTGATAAGCTTCCGGATCATTTCATCTCTGATTTCAATGGGCGCACCGTGCCCGCTGCACGTCTCTTCTCATACTACCTTTCGGAGCTTGGACGTCTTGAGGAACGCTGCAGCAGATCTCAGCGGAAGGAAAGCGTACGGAGGAAATCCAGGGATAAGAGAGACAGAAGGGATATTCCGGATTCCGTCAGAAGCACTGCTGACGGTCCTTCAGAGGATCTTGGCCGTGAAGGTGACCCCGGATTGCATATATAGATCCCATCCTTCTCCTCCAGTACAGGTACATGTGTATGTCCTGATATGAATATATCACCGGAAGCGAGAGAGAAATCATCATAGTATAGTCTGTCGCCATGCGTTACCGTGATGCTCCGTCCATAGGCTTTCAGTGTCAGCGATAGCGGCGGGAATGGGATATTCCCATACTCGTAGAATCTGTCGCAATTGCCACGTACAGCTTTCAGCGATGAATAGAATGCGGCATTCTCCTCATCAGGGCATTGATCTCCTGCGGAGATTATCATTTCAGGCTTGTATTCCCTGATAGCGCTCTCAAGAAGCTTCACGCCTTCCCGGCTTCCATGGATGTCTGAGGTGATGAGGATCGGCATACCGAGATAATGCACCAGATTGCGATTATTGCCAATATCCTGCCCTCCGGCTAGAATTGTGCTGAGAGGTGACTATGGAGGAAAGAACGCTTACACTTCCAGATGGGCATCCGCTGTTCTTCAGGGTATGGAATACCGACGGAGCAAAGGCAACGCTCCATATACTGCACGGCATGGCAGAGCATAGTGCCAGATATGATCATTTCGCACGTTATATGAATTCCCTTGGTTTCGTTGTATATGCCCAGGATCATCGGGGGCATGGATGCACTAAGGCCGAGGACGAGAAGGGCTGGTTTGCTGAGCATGATGGCTGGAAGCTCGTATGTTCTGATTCCTGGGCTCTCGATAAGCTCATCTCACAGGAACACCAGTATCTGCCGCATTTTCTGATGGGTCACTCAATGGGTTCGTTTATGGCAAGAAGCGTTCTTGGAATGCATCCTGATGCATTCGATGCTGTCATCATAATGGGTACAGGTGCTTCCCAGGGGCTGATCGGCAAAGTCGGGCGTATGATTGCAAAGCATAATGCAGCTGCTTCCGGAGGCAGAATGCCCGATGAGAAGATGAATGTCCTTGCATTCGGAAGCTATGCGAAGCATTTTCCTGGAGAAGGCAACTTCGGCTGGCTGACAAAAGACAAGGCAGAGGTCAGGAAGTATGAGGATGATCCTCTCTGCGGTTTCACATGTTCCTCTGCGTTCTTCGCTGATCTTCTAGAAGGAATAGAGATGGCCAATGACAGTAAGCTGGCAGGGAATATAAGGAAGGATCTGCCCATGCTTATCATCTCAGGAGAGGATGATCCAGTAGGCGGCTATGGAAAAGGTGTGAGGAAGGTCCATAGGCTCTATGAGAAAGCAGGGCTCAGACCGAGGTTGAAGCTTTACCCCGAAGACAGGCATGAGCTTCTTAATGAGACGGACCGGGATGCTGTAATGGATGAAATCGGTGCATTCTGCCAGGATGTGCTCCGGAGGATCAATGAAGAGTAATATCTTCCAGCGTTTTGCCCAGTGGTGGACAGACTACTTCAAGGTTGCGCTTACAGCATTCCGTGGCATGGGGCGGGACAATGTGATGATGATATCATCCGGCATGGTCTATTCTACATTGATAGCCCTTATTCCATGTCTGACATTTCTTGTCGCATTCCTTTCTGTCTTCGGTGTTCTACAGCCATTCATGGATTTCATAACGGAGTTCCTTGTCGATGTATTCGGTTCCGATACAGGTCATCAGCTTGCTGACTATATCTCGCTCTTTTCCTCCAACGCGATGTCTCTTGGCGTCGTCGGCCTTGTGTCATTCATCATCACAGGAATCCTTCTTGTCGATAAGATCTATGTATCGATCAATCAGATATTCCACACCAGGCCAAGCACAGGAGCGATGAGGAGGTTCTCCTCATTCCTGACATTCCTCATAGTCCTTGCATTCCTGATAGTGGCATCATTTGCCCTCCAGACAATGGTAAGGAACACTTTCTCCCGCATTGCAATCGGATACGGCCCCCCAGGAAGCTTAGGACGTTTTATTTCATCTTCGCTGATGATCTGGATGTTTCTTTTCCTGTTGTATAAAGCAGTTCCTGCAGCAAAGATCAGGACATCATCCTCATCCATCGGGGCAACGACAGGCCTTGTGGCTCTTCTCATAGCGACAAGCATCCTCCAGGGAATAACAGGGATGATGGTCTCATACTCCGTTATCTATGGTTCGCTTGCCTCTGTCTTCATCGCTCTCCTGTATCTTTATGTCTGCTGGTTCATAATCTTCTTCTCCGGGGAGATGGTCTATATCCATCAGTTCAGACCTGATAAGACTATCGTTATCGGACATACACGGCCTCCTGTGATGCAGGTGGCAGAAGCTGTTAACATGCTTCTCCTGATTGCCCAGAAATACAGATCTGGTGATGGAGCGATGTCATTGAAGGAACTCATGCGGCGCCTTGGTGTTCCTTCCGCTACTCTCGTGTCCTATCTTGCCGATTTCGAAGATGCGAAGATGGTGATGGCCGTTAACACACGGCGTTCCTCCTTCGTTCCTGCACGTCCGCTTGACCAGATCACCGTTAAGGATGTGATTGTTGTTGTCTGCGGGAGCGTCACGAGCGATGATGTTGAGACGCTGGGAGATGCCGTAGCGATGGATTTTCTTGATAAGGGAACCCGTGATACCGGCAGTATTACTATAGAGAACCTTCTGGAGAGACTATGATACTTGATCGCAATTCCGATGAAATTGATATGAATGCATTCCAGACAATCGTAAGGCCTGATTCTGCTGTGATAAAGCGCTATAAGGCTGGTGATATAGAGATAAGGATCCATCGCAGGCCGGAGCTCTCATCGGAGTCCTCTGTGATTGATGTTCCGCTGGCAGCGACTGCCCATATAGAGGGGAGGTATCTTTTTGAGGCCGGGCTTGAGCGCGATGATCTCAGGGCTATGGCTCCGTTGATGGGAATGTCTCTTAAAGAGCTTCAGGCGGATTATGGAGTGAAGAGCTTCTATGGACCTGTGCATATAAGCATGTATGGAGAAGGAAGCAAGGAAAGTCTTGGTGAGTACCATGGATCGGATAATGAGGATAGCATGATTGAATTCCTCCTTTCCATCATCCTGGATACTTTTGATGAGATTGCAGAGCCTGAGGAGATTCAGAACCCAAGATAGAGCATATATAGTCCAAGGGCCAGTACAGCGATGCCGAGCACCGCATTCAGAACTCTGGATACACTATGCATCTTCTCAGATCTCCCGAGCTTCCTGATGAGGGCAGGTGAGAAGCCGAGAACGAGCGCAAGAGCCGATGATCCCAGCGCATAGAGAAGCATCAGCAGGATTCCCCTTGCCAATGTTCCTTCTGCTGCGATTACTGTCAGTAGTGCGATTATGACAGGAGTGGAGCAAGGGGAGGAGAACACTCCTCCGAGGATTCCTGCAATGAGCGCACCTGTGTATCCCCTTCTTTTATTCGCAGCAGAAAGGTATGTTGAGGGTATTGGATTGAATATGCCGAGTATCTGCAGGGACATAAGCACCATAAGTGCCCCAAGGATCATATACCAGAGCTTTCCAGCATTCCCAATGAGATTTCCAAGGAGTGCTGCCGCTGCTCCGAATGCCGTGAATGTGACTGCGAGCCCCACCGAATAGACTGCTGATAGACGGAAGGCCTTGGATGGTGATTCCTCCCCTCCGACGTATGCTAATACGAGCGGGAGCTGCGATAGAGAGCACGGGGTGACTGCGGTGATGATGCCGGCTATGAACGCAATAAGCGGTGCGGATATCCCTCCCTGGGATATCATATCGGCCATATTCCTGAGAATACTTTCAATCACTTATGACTTCCTCTATGAGGCTCTCGAGCTCGCTTCGTGTAAGGTAGCCCTCATGGACTGTCATCACATGCTCGCCTGTATTCCTGTCAGAGTAGAGCAGATAGGAGATTCCCGAATCTTCTCCGGGCTCGAAAGGCATTCCATTCTTCTCGTATATTGCAATCGTTGGTGTTACGCGTATCGGGAAGAATGCCGCAGCGTCCTCGTTCTCTCCAAGATCGATATACCTTATGGAAATATCATCATGGGTGCGGTGCAGCTCCTCAAGATCCGGCATCATCCTCAGACATGGCTGGCAGTAGTCCTCTCCGATGACGATTATCATAGGGATTTCCGATGATGTGACCATCTCTGGCGAGAACCCATGTATCTCAAGGCTTTCCCTTCCGCTCTGGAGCATGCCTGCATTCTCATCAATCGTTCCCTGTATAAGGGAAATGCTTCCTTCATTCTTTATGAAATACACTGCCGCTATGAGAATCACGATGATAATGACAGTCGCAGCCTTGATAAGTCTTTTATCCATAGCAATGATTCTAGCATGCAATCACAGATAAAAGAAACAAGCCGCATCAAGCGGCTTGCATGCGGAGCATGGGAATCAGGCTGTCTCGCCTCTCTTCCGGCTCTTTGCCTCAACCATTTTGTAGAATATCCTGAGCTCATCCTTGTCCATCAGCATCGGAACAGGATAGAGAGGATTGGCTTCCTTAGCTGCATATTCGGAGAGTTCTTCAATATCCTCATCTTTTATCTCAGGAAGCTCTGATGGGATCTTCATATCCTTCTCCATCTTCCGGATTGCGATGATGAATGATTCTGCCTTGTCCTTATTGCTTTCCCCTTTGATGCCTGCAGCATCTGCAAGGATTGCAAGCTTCTTCCATGCGCTTTCCCCATAGAACTCAAGAACATATGGAAGGAGTACAGCATTTGCAAGCCCGTGCGGGGTGTTGTATTTGCCTCCAAGAGAGTGCGCAACTGCATGGACATAGCCTACATAGGACTTTGTGAATGCCGCTCCTGCAAGATATGCCGCGCGGAGCATTCCTCTTCTTGCTTCCATATCAGAGCCATTCCTGTAAGCTCTTGGAAGGTATCTGAATATAAGTGAGACCGCTTCGATTGCCTCCGCCCTTGTCTCCTTTGTCGTTGACCTTCCGATGAATGCCTCCACAGCATGTGTCAGCGCATCAAGCCCTGTCGTTGCTGTGATAGATGCAGGAAGGCTCTTTGTATTCTCAGGATCCAGAACCGCATAGCGCGGTATGAGCGGGAAGCTGTTTATCGGGTACTTATGCCTTGTCCTGCTGTCAACGATAACAGAAGCCAGCGTTGTCTCGCTTCCTGTTCCTGCTGTTGTCGGAACAGCGATAAGAAGGGGGATTCTCTTCAGGACCTTGAGAATTCCTTCCATCTTCGAAAGAGGCTTCCTTGGATATGCGATCCTTGCGCCTACTGCCTTTGCGGCGTCGATCGATGATCCTCCGCCGAAGCCGATTATCGCCTCGCAGCTTTCGCTGAGATAAAGACTTCTTGCTTCCTCTACATTGTCTGTTGTCGGATTTGCAACGGTCTTGTCATATACTGCTGCCTTGATGCCGCATTCCTTCAGTGAATCCTCAAGAGGCTTTGTGATGCCAAGTCCCCTGATTGAACTGTCAGTGACAAGAAGAACGGATCTGATTCCCTTCCTGTTCAGAAGAGCTGTGAGCTCATCCATCGATGAAAGAATCTCCGGCTTCCTGTATGGAAGGAGAGGTATTGCGATTCTGAATGCAGTCTGGAATGTCCTGCAGTATATTTTCTTCAGCATGTTCATAGCAACAATGTATTTAACACTTTACAACTAAAGCGTCAATAAAAACATATTAACAATAATTGTAATTATGCATAGCAGCAGTGCCAGAGATCTCTTGATTTGATAGTGAATTCAAAAAAATCCAATCAATCCTAAAAATCACTTGACAAAAATGTACCGGGGGGGGGGTAGTCTGTTTTTAGAAAATTCAGAAAGGAGAGGATTGAGAGAATGAAAAAGACATCAATCTTTTTGACAGCTGCTCTCATCGTTGTTGCGATCCTCGCTGGCTGCTCTGATTCAGTAGCCATCACAGGACTCCCGCAGAGCGTTAAGAGCGGAAAGATAATCCAGACAGGAGACTTCCTTGACGGGCAGGCATTTGACCCTCAGAAGTTCTCTGTAGAGATTACCTATGATAACGGCACTATCGCTCCAGCTGATTCCGCAGTGAGCGTAAGGCTTGTCGATCAGGACGGTACAGCCGATATCGGAGACCGCCTTGAGGCACTCATCGGATACGATGTATATGGCGATCCTGTCTATGCCGAGGGATCTCTCTCTGCATATATGATCAAGAGCGTTTCCGTGACAGGACCTTCATCCTATGTGAACAAGGCTGTTCCAAAGGCATCCGATCTCACAGTCACAGCAACATACCTTGACAGCAAGAACGCAGAGAAGACAATGGTTCTTGGCTCAGATGAGTTCAAGGTGACAGATGTTGTATATGCAAACAACAACATCGGACCTAATGCTTCCCAGACAAGCGTTGATGCTGTTGCAACAGTAAAGCCTGTTGTTGGACAGGGAGATACAGCGGAAGTTGCTCCTGTAACAGGCGAGTTCGCATTCACAGCTACATTCGAGGCTGCAGAGCTTCCTGTGATTGAGAAGATTGTTGCTGTGTCCTTCAAGAACGGCACAGAGATTCCAGCATGGATCTATGATGGCGTTCCAGCACCTAGCTTCGACGACCTTGTGGTAAGGGTCCAGTATGCAGGAAAGGATTATGAGGCTGGAGAGTATGATACTCTCACATCTGATCCTGGATTTGAGCTTGAGTATGTAGATGCTGCTAATTATGAGACAATCACAACCGATGATTTCACAGAGATGACATCGGTCAGGGCTGCTTATACCTATGGCGATTTCAGTGGTATCACAACAAATGGCGCTGGCGCTGGCACTGCTACAGTAAAGGCTCCTACACTCACAGTTGCTCCTCTCACAGGTGTCAGCTTCGTCAAGGAGTCAAAGCTTGCTGCTCCAGATGCTTCTGACTATGTTGTGACTGTTGAGATCAACAACGACATACAGTTCATCACAGAGGGTGTGGAATTCGCATTCTCCGCAACTGAAGTAACAGATGCATCCGTTGCAATCACAGTTCCTGAGACTGTTGGTGATAGTCTCTATATCGTTGCAACATACAGAGGTATCAGGAATTCCGGTGATCTGGCAGCTTGCCTCGTTGAAAAGGGTACACCTGTCGTAGAGGAAATCACTGCTGTAACATTCAAGGATGATCTTGATCTTCCTAACAGAGCATATTACACAGACACTAACCTTACTGCTCTGAAGCCTGCAACTGGTGCTGTTGCTTCTGTCACAGTGCAGATGAACGATGGTACAACACAGGTTCTGACATCAGAGTCCACAACAAAGTTTGAACTTGATACCACAGCATATTACTTCTCTGCAGATGAGGATGATAAGGTTTCCAAGGATAATAAGAACATCGAGACTATCGAAGTAGGTGAAGATACATACTACGATGTCAATGCAGATGAGCTCTTTGTGAAGGTTTCTATCACTGGTACAGAAGTTGTAGGATTCTTCTCTGTTGATACAGAGGCATCTGAGGTCAAGGCTATCACAGCAACGCCTAAGTATACATATACAAAGGACAATGATGGAAAGACTCCGATGCTTGATTCCCCGATCACATGGACTGCAGTAACATATGATGCAGCGGACGGCAACGTGATTGATCCTGCATATGCAGCAAACAACTGGGTACTCGTTGTTGATGGCGTAGAGGTTGCAAACAAGACTGTCACAGTCGGAGCTGAGGCAAAGAGTTACAATGCCTACACAACACTCAACAACACTGGATTTGTGGAAATGGGTGTTAAGACTAATGGTATTCCTGTAGGAAGTGGATATATTGATGTAACAAATCTCTCCGCAACTATTGGTACTGCATTTGATAAACTTGTTGGAAAGCCAATTACTGCTCCAACTACTGCAAATGCATATGTAATCTCTGGTTATGAAGCAAAAGGAACAGTTGCAACTTCAGATCAGCCTAAAATTGCTCTTGCGCAGGGTACTGACAAGGTCGTTGTCCCAGGTAGCAATACCGTAAGGCTTTCCTTCACATACACAAGCAAGGAAGGTGATTCCGATGCAGTACTCTATGTTACAACAGCCGCATTCCAGGGACTTGAGCATGTAGAACCAGTTGCTGCAGGCTTCTCAATTAAGACTTTGATTGACGGAAAAGATGTAGTCCTTAATAATTCAAACAACACTATCCCTGCAGATACATATAATTTTAGTGACTTTGAAGTCAATCCAGAATCCTATACATCTTATTGGGCAGGCCCTAATACTAAGATTCTTAGCATGACTGCAGCTGTTACGAAGAGTGGAGATTCTCTTTCAACACCATGGACTGGTTCGAGAGAGCTTGCTGCAAATGATAAAGTTGTATTCACAATCACATATGTGAATGAGACGTATCTGGATAACACATCGCCAGACAAGACCGTACCGACTTCTGATATCACAGTTACAGTAACTGCTGATAACTAAGGGATCCAGTTTCGTGAGGGGTCTGGGTTGAGAGATCCAGGCTGATCAGGCCCGGTCATAATGCCGGCCGGGCCCCATTCCAGGAGGAAGACTATGGAAGAAAGAGTAGAGTCCCTCCGGAAGCAGAGGATTCCAGCGAAGAAGAGGCAGGAAT
>CALXKS010000007.1 GCA_944389015.1 uncultured Spirochaetaceae bacterium | reverse complement strand
CTTTCATCGGTGGAAGCCTTTTATTGCCCTGCCATCATCAGGCAAAGAGGCTTCCACACCGAACTCTGCTCCGATGACGGCAGAACGACATCTATGCTATATCGTCATCCAGCTTTTAGCAACGCTGAGCAGATAGGAGTTTATATTTTATGAGGTATAGCATGCAGAGAATGATAGAAAGGAAGATAGCTGATGATCTGAGAAGACTAGCATCGACGTATAAGGTCCTTACTATTCTGGGGCCAAGACAAGCTGGAAAATCCACGATTGCAAAGACACTTTTCGGGAATTATGGGTTTGTCAATCTTGAGGACTCTGCGATACGCAGGGAGGCCGAAGAGGATCCAAAAGGATTCCTGATCAATCATCCGGCACCGCTATCATCGATGAGATACAGCGATGTCCTGCTCTTGTGAGCCAGATTCAGGCAAACGTCGATGAAATTAACGGATATGGAAGGTATATCATCACAGGAAGCTACCAGAAGGAAGTAAGGAAAGCCATTGCCCAGCCTCTTGCAACAAGGACTGCCATAGCCCATCTTCTTCCGCTATCCCTCGAAGAGCTTAAGGAGTCCGGCATATTGCTTCCCCGCAATGAGCAGATATTCACAGGTTTCATGCCGGGGATATACAGCACATCAGGAATTGCCCCTTCTGAGTATTACCAGAACTACAGATCTGTGCATCTCGATAAGGATATAAGGGAAGAGAAGAGATTCAAGGATATCAGGGAATTCCAGCTCTTCCTCGATATCATGGCAGGCAGGGCTGGGCAGCTTCTGAACCATAGTGCGGTCTCGAATGATGTTGGTGTCACTTCAGCTACCATAAAGGACTGGACTTCGCTTCTTGAGAATGCATACATCATCAGACTGCTTCCTCCATGGAGCCGCAATCAGACAAGCAGAGCTGTGAAATCCCCTAAGCTTTACTTTATAGAGACAGGCCTCCTTGTATCGCTCGCAAGGATATCATCCCCTAATGAAATCGGGGTATCATCCATGACAGGTGCTTTCTTTGAGAATATGGTCGTTATGGAAGCTCTCAAAGCTAGGTACAACAGCGCAGCAGAGCCGAAGCTCTATTTCTATAGGGATAATAATGGCGTTGAGGTCGATCTCATCCTTGAAAAAGGCCAGAAAGAGCTTGAGCTCTTTGAGATTAAATCAGCATATACGATTTCAAGGGATTTCATAAGGAATATGGACAGGTTTGAGCATATGCATCCGGGATATTCCATAAGCAAGAATATAATCTATTCTGGAGAGACCCTGTCTGAACCGGTCAACGGTGTCCGATGCATAAACTATGCAGATGTCTCTGCATTCTTCAGGGAGACAGGGAAATACATTCCGTTTATTTAAGTCAGAAGCCCTGGGCATCGATGGGCCTGTTTTCATGGCATAGAGTGGTTTCCTCGTGACAGAATTCTTCATATAGCCAAAGCAGTTCTCGATCTCTCATCTCTCCTTGTAATCCGGATATCTTCTTGGCATTCCTGGCGATGTTGCTGGCGAATGAGAATATCCCCCTTCTCCTGTTGTAGAGTATATCCTTATCCGTAAGGGTAACTGATTTTATCGGGAGCAGGCATATCTGTTCCTGATTGTCTTTTATGAGGATCCATTGATGCTGGAATATCAGGGACTGCGATTTACGGATTCAGCCTTTTCAGAATGTTGAAGACATCCATGTTTCCGGTTAGAATAGTGCCTGAGGTGAATTTCTTATGAAAAAGATATTTAGAGCAGTTTTTGTGGCTCTTTCCGCTCTAGTCCTGTTCTCCTGCACACAGTACAGGCTTGTGGACATGGATGATTTGATCGGCCACCCTGCAGGGGGGGGTATAAGATCGCTTGAGGATCTTGAGAATGCTGTTCTCAATGCAAAGGATGGCGATACGCTGAGGCTTTCGAATGTCCGTATCAACCCGGAGAGCTTCAGGCTTCCGATAGAGCTTGATGCAGATGTCACAGTAACCGGGTCTATATCGGTTACGGAGGATGCAAGGGCTTCAAGGAGTGTTGATGCAAGGACAGCCGCAACAGCAGGCGAGACTGTGATTTTCAAGGTTGGTGACAGTGCATCGGTTAGGTTTTATGATTTCTCTGCATCCGTGGAAGAAAGCGCAGCAGCAGAGCTCAAGGCAATAATAAGCGTGGACAAAGGAGAGCTTAGAGCCAGCAATGTCTCTGCAAAGGTATCGGGCTCTTCTTCCGTAGCAGTTAATACTGTATACCTTGGTGCTAATTCAACTGCTGAAAATATCCAGATTACAGATAATAACGGTGGCATACGCATTGATGAAAACAACACAGATTCCGAACTTGCGGACAAAGTCATAGAAAGCAATCCAGAAGCAGAAGTCACAACGCCGTACGATGCTTCGAATGCAGATTCATTTGAAGCTCTGTTCAATGGAAGCAGCGAAGAGATAAAAATCAGACTTACTGACAGCTTTACTATTGATTCCTTTGCTACAAAGGAAGGTGCTGCTTATGATATAGATCTCAATGGTTATGAACTGAAGATTGATCTTGAAGGCGCAACTAACACTATAGCTGATGGGGCTTCTATAAAGTTCCATGATGGAAATCTTGTCACATCCGATACAACTCCATCCGATGGATATTATGTGCAAGTATTCTTCTCTCTTGGCCGGGAAAGCAGGCTTGAATTCGATGGCGTTGTTTACAATGCTTCCAATTCTGGCGGAATAGGCCAAGTCGGAGATAAGGATAGAGGATTAACAGCAACTGGCTCCAGCGTTGTTCTTAGAAAAACAAGAATGATTTCCTATGGTGCTTATGCTATCGGAACAAATGCTGCTGGTGTTTATAATGCAGAGGGAGAAGAGACCCCGGTAAATGAGGATGTAAAGATTACAATAATCGACTCAGAGGTAACAGCAGTAGGCAAGGTGGGGAATGATGGTGTTGCTGTGATGATCAATGTCCCAGGACTCCTTACCATCGAGAACAGCACCATAACAGGTCCTAATCAGAGTGTTGTTGTCAGAGGTTCTTCTGCCAATATTTCCAACAGCCACATCATAAGCACGGGAGCATACAATCCTAGCAGTGATATTTATATGGATAAGAACTGGGGAAGCGGAAACGCAATACCTTTTGCGGCGCTTGTCATTGGCGATAGAAGTACCAGCTATGATTATGCAGACCCATGTGTTTGCAATCTTAAGGATAGAACTACTGTTAAGATGCAGGGTGATAACGAATTCGGAAAATCTATCTATGTCTCTTCAGATCTGAAGGATGTTGAACTCAATATGGATGAGACCATCAGTCCTGAATATGAAAATGACATAAGAACCAATGGCTGGTATCATGGAAGCAATACCTACATCAACGGAGAAAAGCTTTCTGTTGATGGAGCAGGTGATCCTGTTATTCAGTAATCAGCCGAAATGAATCAATAAGTTTCAACCGGGGACATGCAATCTGTTCCCGGTTTTTCAGTGTATTCGCTTTTGGTATAATAAAGGAGGCTGCATCTGAAACAGCCCCCCATAATTGTGAATTCTCCCAAGCTTATTTGATTACGATGTTCACAAGCTTATTCGGCACGACGATTTCCTTGATGATGGTTTTTCCATCAATCCAGGTTCTTACTTTCTCATCGTTCTTCGCCTCTGCAAGCATCTCTTCCTTTGAGGCTCCCTGAGGCATCTGCAGTCTTGCCCTGAGCTTACCATTGATCTGGACAACAACTTCGATTGTCGCATCGATAGTCTTTGCCTCGTCATACTCTGGCCATTTCTCGTTGGCAACGGATGGCTCATGTCCGAACATCACCCAGAGCTCTTCCGCAAGATGCGGTGTATATGGAGAAAGCAGGAGCGTGAGATTCTCCATCGCCTTCTTCGGTACGACCTCAAGCTTGTTCAGCTCATTCACGAATACCATCATCTGGCTGATTGCGGTATTGAATGAGAGAGATTCAGTATCCTCTGTCACCTTCTTGATTGTCTTATGCATCAGGCTGTCAATCTCTGGTGTCAGAGCAATATCCTCGATCTTCTTCTCCGTAGAGATTCTCCAGATTCTATCGAGGAAGCGATAGACTCCGATGAATCCATTCGTTGCCCATGGCTTAGACTCCCTCAGAGGTCCCATGAACATCTCATACATTCTTACACTGTCAGCACCGTAGTTCCTGATGAAATCATCGGGATTGATGACATTCTTAAGCGACTTGGACATCTTGGCAATGACCTGAGTAAGCTCTTCGCCAGTCTCTTTGTCATAGTACTTGCCGTCTTTTTCCTCAACCATATCGGTCGGCACAAGGCTCTTGTTTGCCTTCTGATATGCAAACGAGGTGATCATTCCCTGATTCACAAGGCGGTGGAACGGCTCATCGGTGGATACAAGTCCGAGATCATAGAGAACCTTATGCCAGAATCTTGAATAGAGTAGGTGGAGAACAGCATGCTCCGCGCCTCCCACATAGAGATTCACAGGCATCCAGTACTTCTCTTTTTCTGGATCGAGGAATGCTTTCTCATTCTTCGGATCGATGTATCTGAGATAGTACCAGCATGATCCTGCCCACTGTGGCATTGTATTTGTTTCCCTCTTCGCATCTGCGCCGCAGATTGGGCACTTGCAGTTCACCCAGCTTTCTACATTCACAAGAGGGGATTCGCCTGTGCCGGATGGTTCGTATTTATCAACCTCCGGAAGACGCAGCGGCAGCTCTTCCTCAGGAACAGTGACTGTTCCGCAGTGGGGGCAGTGGATGAGAGGAATCGGCTCTCCCCAGTATCTCTGGCGTGAGAAAACCCAGTCGCGTAGCTTGTAGTTCACCGCTTTGTGGCCATAGCCTTTCTCTTCAAGGAAAGCGAGCATCTTCTCGATGGCATCCTTCTTATTCAGCCCATCGAGCCACTCTGAATTCACATGGATTCCATCCTCTGTCCATGCCTGCTCCTGGACATTGACCTCGGACTTGAGCACTTCAATGATCGGAAGATTGAACTTCTTCGCGAATTCCCAGTCTCTGTCATCATGAGCAGGAACTGCCATGATGGCACCTGTTCCATAGCTGATGAGAACATAGTCTGCAATCCAGATAGGGATACGCTTCCCATTTACAGGATTTATCGCATAGGAGCCGGAGAAGACTCCAGTCTTGTCTTTAGCAAGATCTGTTCTTTCAAGGTCTGATTTGTGCTTTGTCTCATCAAGATACTTCGCAACAGCATCCTTCTGATCAGGAGTCGTAAGTTTCTCAACAAGAGGATGCTCCGGGGCAATAACCATATAAGTTGCGCCGAAAAGCGTATCACAGCGGGTTGTATATACTTCGAGCTTATCCTCCATTCCATCGATCTGGAAGAAGACTGCGGCACCTTCGGATCTTCCGATCCAGTTGCGCTGCATTGCTTTCACTGACTCTGGCCAGTCAAGCTCATCAAGTCCGGCAAGGAGCTTATCGGCATAGGCTGTGATCCTGAGCATCCACTGCCTGATGTTCTTTTTCTCGACCTTCTCTCCGCAGCGTTCGCAGTGGCCTTCCTTGACCTCCTCGTTTGCCAGTCCTGTCTTGCAGCTCGGGCACCAGTTGATCGGAGTGACAGCTTCATATGCAAGTCCTTTCTTGTAAAGCTGCTCGAAGATCCACTGTGTCCAGTGATAGTAATCAGGATCGCATGTCGATATCTCGCGATCCCAGTCATATGAGAATCCCAGACTCTTTATCTGGCGGCGGAATGTCTCGATGTTCTTCTCTGTCGTGACCCAGGGATGGGTTCCTGTCTTTATAGCATAGTTCTCTGCAGGGAGACCGAATGAGTCGAATCCCATTGGGTGAAGGACATTATAACCCTTCATTCTGAGGTATCTTGAGTAGATATCTGTTGCTGTATAGCCTTCAGGATGTCCTACATGGAGGCCTGCTCCCGATGGATATGGGAACATGTCAAGAATATACCTTCTTTTTTCCTTAGGTACTGAAGGGTCCTCTTCCGTATGGAAAGTCTTATGCTCTTCCCAGTATTTCTGCCACTTGGGCTCTATCTCATTGAAAGGATACTTGCTCATAGCGATGAGAATATCATTAAGGGAGGAAAAAGGCTATGGATGATTAACGTGTTTTATCACGCCTTAACATCAGCGCGGATTTCTTTGCTTTGATTTAACGGGAGTCTAACCCGTATATGGCAGAAGGAGAGCTCTGTAAATGGTAATTTCTCCATAGATTCATCCGAATGGAGGACCAAATGAAGAGAATTCTTACAGTGCTTGCAGCTCTTATGCTCATCGCTTCGATGGCTTATGCTGATGGCGCAAGGGAGACAGAGCAGACAATCCGTGACTATATGGATGATGCTTCCCCGAAATACGTTTTCATGTTCATCGGAGACGGAATGAGCTCACCTCAGATCAATTCCGCTCAGGTGTTCAACGGATGCAATGAGTCCGGTCTCGTTGATCTTCAGGAACTTACTTTCACACAGTTCCCTGTTGTCGGTATCCAGTATACGCAGGATGCGACATCCTTCGCCCCGGATTCAGCAAGTACCGCCACATCCCTTTCTTCAGGATTCAAGACACATAGCGGTGTCATCGGAATGGGAATCGACAAGGTCACAAAGGGAACGACAATTGCAGAGATGCTTCGTGACAAGGGATGGAAGATCGGCATCGTATCAACAGTCACCATCAACCATGCGACACCAGCAGCATATTATGCACATGTTGCATCCCGCAATGACTACTATGAGATCGGTCTTCAGATGGCAGCTTCAGGATTCGATTACTTCGGCGGTGGTTCTGTGAATCAGGCGGACAATGGCGAGAAGACGATCTACCAGGTGCTTGAGGATAATGGATATCTCGTGACAAATGACCGCGATACCATTCTCAGCCTCAACAGCGACAGCGGCAAAGTCTATGCTTACAGCCCTGTTCTCCAGGACGATGGCGCCATGCCATATGCTATCGATGCTACTGATGATCAGCTCCAGCTCAAGGACTTCGTCAGGAAAGGAATCGATGTCCTTGATAACGAGACAGGCTTCTTCATGATGGTTGAGTCAGGGAAGATCGACTGGGCAGGACATGCAAATGATGCAGTTGCGAACATCAGCGACACACTTGCCTTCGATGAGGCTATCGAGGTTGCTGTTGACTTTGCAAAAGATCATCCAGATGAGACACTCATCGTTGTAACAGGAGATCATGAGACTGGTGGTATGACAATCGGGTATGCAGCAACAGGCTACAACACAGCTTTCGATATCCTCCGCGCTCAGAAGGTTTCCTATGTCAAGTTTGACACAATGGTCGAGGAAAAGATCGCAGAAGGGGATTTCTCCTTCGATGTGCTTCTCGAGATGGTTGAGGAGAACTTCGGTCTTACAGCCCCGGGAACAGCTGCAGAGGTTGCTGCTCTAGAGATGAATGACTATGAGTTCGCAATGCTTGAGAGGGCATATGATGATGCGATGAGCGGAAATACGGAAGGATATGAGGAGTCGCTCCTCTATGGAGGATATAATCCGATTTCCGTCACCCTCACGCACATTATCAACAACAAGGCTGGAATCGGCTGGACAAGCTACTTCCATACAGGTCTTCCTGTTCCTGTATATGCATACGGAGAGGGAGCAGAGGCGTTCATCGGATCTTATGACAACACCGATGTCGCAAAGAAACTCATGGATCTTACCGACGCTAGGTAAGGAGAATATAGATTCAGCAGGGGAGCTTCTGCTCCCCTCTTGGTGTTTAAATGGAAAATATTCTGAAGGGCAGACATAAGGATGTGGCATTCATTGCTGCATTCATCATAGCGTCTCTTATATTGATCATCATTCCAACAGGGTTTGAAAGGGACATATATATAAATGCCACAGGAGCAAAAGCTGAGATCCTTTCATGTGATGACAGGGGAATAATACAGACAGGACTCTTCCGCACCGGAGACCAGCGCTGTCATGTCAGGATACTCTCCGGCGAGCATAAGGGGCTGGAGATGGATGGCATAAATCTTCTTTCAGGAAGCCTGAAGGAGGATAAGGTATTCGTCCCCGGGGATATTGCATGGGTTCTTATCGAACGGGATGAGAACGGTACTCCGATATTCATCAACCTTATTGATTATTACAGAATCGGTATTGAATGGATCCTCGTGACTGCTTTCGTGATGGTCCTTATACTCTTTGCCGGTATCCGGGGAATCAGAATGGTGCTTTCATTCCTCTTTGCCTTTCTCATGATATGGAAGATACTGATACCATCCATTCTGAAGGGGCTGGATCCTCTGCTGATGTGCACATTGTCATTGGTCTTGATGACAATCGTAACGCTTCCGATGGTTTCAGGAGTGAACAGAAGGAGTCTTGCTGCGATTCTCGGCTCCCTTCTCAGCATGACCATGACAGTTGTCCTATCTGTATTCACGACATGGCTGCTGAGAATACATGGGTCTGTGCTTGAGCAGAGTGAAGCTCTTCTCTACTGCGGTTTCATCCACCTTGATCTGACATCATTGTTTTCCGGAGTTGTCTGCTTAAGCGCAGGAGGTGCTGTCATGGATCTATCAATAGATGTATCTGCAGCCATGTGGGAAGTGAGGGAGCATTCTGATAGCATAGGACAGCGCGAGCTTTTCAGATCAGCGATGGAAGTCGGGAAGGCCGGGGTTGGAACTCAGATAACGACGCTTCTTCTTGCATATATGGGAAGCTTCCTTACGCTGATGATGGTATATATGGCACAGGCTACACCGGTCATGAACCTTTTCACTTCGAAATCAATCGCGGCAGAGATACTTCAGACGCTTGTCGGCTCTGCAGGAATCGTGATGGTAACACCACTTACTGCGCTTATGGGCCTTCTTCTTTTCAGGCCAGAACATGGGTACAGATAATTATTTGCTTAATCATGCATAAACTCTGTATACTGATTTCATGGCCTATGATGAAAGCAATATAAAATCCCTGTCATCACTTGAACATATCAGGCTGAGACCTGGAATGTATATCGGGAGGCTCGGAAATGGAAGCCATCCCGATGATGGCATTTATGTACTTCTGAAGGAGGTTGTTGATAACTCCGTAGATGAATTCACGATGCATTTCGGTTCCCGTATTGAGATTACCGTGCTTGATGATACGGTATCCGTACGCGATTACGGGCGTGGTATTCCTCTCGGCAAGGTAGTTGAGTGTGTTTCTGTAATCAATACAGGAGCAAAGTATGATAGTGAAGCCTTCCAGTTCTCAGTAGGTCTCAATGGAGTTGGAACCAAGGCTGTCAATGCTCTCTCTTCCAGCTTTCTGGTCAGATCCTACAGAGAAGGAAAGTATGTTGAAGCGGAGTTTGAGAGGGGAGAGCTGAAGAGAAAGAAAGAGGGAAAGGCCCCGGAGGAAAAGGATGGGACTTTCATTTCTTTCCACCCCGATCCGGAGATCTTCCCCGATTTCCACTATCTCGATGATATCATCGAAGACCGGCTCTGGAGCTATGCATATCTCAACACAGGCCTGACGATTACGTTCAATAAAAAGCTCATAAAAAGCCAGAACGGACTTTTGGATCTTCTGTCGAAGATGCTTGGATCGGAAGGACTTTACCCGACTGTCCATTTCAAGAATGCGCATCTTGAATTTGCTTTCACTCATACATCGGGATATGGCGAGAACTATTTCTCGTTCGTCAACGGTCAGAATACAACAGATGGCGGAACACACCTTGCTGCTTTCAAGGAGGGTGTTCTGAAAGGCATAAATGAATTCTTCAGGAAGAGCTGGCAGGCTCCTGAGATCAGGGATGGAATCGCAGCTGCCATAGCAATCAAGATGCAGAATCCTGTCTTTGAGAGCCAGACGAAGAACAAGCTTGGATCAACCGAGGTCCGTACATGGATCGTAAATGAAGTCCGGGAGGCTGTGATGGATGCCCTTATGAAGGATAAGGCCAAGGCTCAGGGCATCCAGGAAAAGGTCACGACAAATGAGAAAGTCCATAAGGAAGAGCAGGCTGTAAGGAACAATGCCAAGGAAAGGGCTAGAAAGACTGCGATACACATACCAAAGCTCAAGGACTGCCGCTATCATCTGGATTCATCATCCGCTCAGCATAGGAAGGAAGCAGAGAACTCGATGATCTTCCTTACCGAGGGAGATAGTGCGGCAGGAACTCTTTCGATAGCACGTGATGCCAATACACAGGCTGTATTCGCGCTCCGGGGAAAGCCATTCAATGTCCAGGGATATAAACGCACCGAGCTTTATAAGCATGAAGAGCTTTATAATATCATGGTGGCACTCGGTATTGAGAACGGTATCGATGATATCCGCTATTCGAAGGTCGTGATCGCAACCGATGCTGATACCGACGGGTTCCATATCAGGATACTCCTTATGACATTCTTCCTTTCGTATTTCGAGGAGCTTGTCACATCCGGGCGTCTTTTCATTCTTGAGACACCGCTGTTCAGGGTCAGGAACAAAGCTGTTACCAGCTACTGCTACTCAGAGGCTGAGCGCGATCAGGCGATGTCGAAGATCAAAGGCTGTGAAGTGACAAGATTCAAAGGACTGGGAGAGATAAGCCCTAATGAATTCAAAGGATTCATAGGAGAGGATATAAAGCTCCTCCCTGTCACGATTACATCGATAAAGGATATCAAGGATAAGATGGAGTTCTATATGGGACAGAACACCCCCCAGAGAAGGGAGTTCATTATGGAGAATCTTCTGAATGTCACAGGCTGATAAACTCTACAGGAATTACTTTCTTGAATATGCTTCATATGTAGTCAGGGACAGGGCGATCCCTGATCTTGTTGATGGTTTCAAGCCTGTTCAGCGCAGGATAATGCATACGCTCTTTGAGATGGATGATGGCCGTTTCATGAAGGTTGCCAATGTCGTTGGTGCCTGTATGAAGTATCATCCGCATGGCGACTCATCGATCTATGAGGCTCTCGTCAATCTTGCCAACTGCGAGCTTTTCATAGAGAAACAGGGGAATTTCGGCAATTTCCTGACTGGCGATGGAGCTGCTGCAGGCAGGTACATCGAATGCCGGCTCAAGCCTTTTGCGAAGAAGGTTCTCTATAATCCCGAGATAACCGAGTACACAGATTCCTATGATGGCCGCAATCAGGAGCCTGTGCAGTTTCCTGCGAAGATTCCTGTTGTCGTCGTGCAGGGAACGATGGGAATCGCAGTCGGAATGTCCACGCAGATCCTTCCCCACAACCTGATTGAGGTTCTTGAGGCAGAGAAGAAAGCATTGAGGGGCAAGAAGTTCTCCCTCTATCCAGATTTCCCCGGTGGAGGCATAATGGATGTCTCCGAGTATGCGGATGGCAAGGGAAAGATCGCAGTGCGCGCACGTCTGAATGCATCGGATCCGAAGAAGCTCATCATTGAGGAGCTGCCATATGGCGTGACATCAGAGGCCTTGATTGAGTCAATAGAGAAAGCTAATGCTACAGGGAGACTGAAGATAGCATCAATCAGCGATTATACTGCGGAGAAGGCGCAGATAGAGATCTGCTGGCAGCGCAATGTCTACTCAGAGGACATGGTTGATGTCCTGTACGCGACAACGGACTGCGAGAAGAAGATATCGGTCAATCCTCTTGTTATCGTAAAAGGTCTTCCCAAAGCGGTATCAATCACGGAAATGATCCGCTTCCATGCCAAGCATCTTGTTGAAGTGCTTACGGCGGAGCTCGAGAATGACAAGAAGCACCTTCTGGAGCGCCTGAGGGCAAGGACGCTGGAGAGGATCTTCATTGAGGAGAGGATCTACAAGGAGATTGAGACAAAGAAGACCCAGGAAGAGGTAAGGCAGGCAATCGTTGATGGCTTTGTCCCGTTTGAATCAGAGCTTGGCGGAGAACTGCTCAATGATGACGATATAGAGAGATTGCTGAAGATTCCTATCAGGCGCATCTCTCTCTTCGATATCGAGAAGAACAGGAACGAGATTGCCCAGATCGAAGGGGATATAAGCACGATAGATTACAATCTTGCAAATATCGTTGATTATGCTGAGAACTATCTGACCGAGCTTGAGGGCATGATCGATAAAGAGCAGTTCAGAAGGAAGACCGAGATATCATCATTCGAGACTCTCAATGCAAAGCAGGTAGCTGTCAGGAATATGGATATCAGATACGATCAGGCGACAGGCTATCTTGGAACGAATATCAAGACAGGAGAGCCTCTTCTCAAGGTAAGTCCGTTTGACAAAGTCTTCTATATGAAGACAAATGGCGAATACCGTGTAGTTCCTGTCGAGGATAAGGTCTTTATCGGCACAGAGGGACTGTTCTATATCAATTACGGTGATAAGGAAGTGATCTCAAAGGAGGTCTTCACCGTAATATACCGCGATAAGGTCCGTGATAAGAGCGTATATCTTATAAAGCGCTTCAGGATATCCGCATTCTCTACTGATAAGAACTACTCTGTTGTTTCCGGGCCGAAGGCGAAGGTGAAGAAGATGTCAATCTGGCCTAGTGCGATAATAACGATGAAGTTCAAGTCAGGGTATGGATATAAGATAACGGAGGATACAGCGCGCTTTGCTGATTTCCCGATCTATAAGTCTCCGACAGCGGCAGGGCAGAAGCTGACAGCGAAGGAGCTCCAGACCCTCTCCATAAGGCAGACAAAGGATCCGACATCTACTGCGGAAAATGAGCCAACGCTCTTCGATGGAGTGGAAGATGACGGAAATAGCTGACCGGATTCTTTATGAGGATAATCATCTCATAGCGATAAACAAGCTTGCCGGGGAACTGGTGCAGGGGGATGAGTCCGGAGACAGGACGCTTGCTGATGATGTGAGGGATTATCTGAAGAAGAAGTACAACAAGCCCGGCAACGTCTATCTTGGAATCCCTCATCGCCTCGACAGGCCTACGACAGGTATTGTCATATATGCGAAGACCGATAAAGCTCTTTCCAGAATGACCGCTCTTTTCAGGACTTCAGATGTGAAGAAGACCTACTGGGCGATTGTGGATAAGTGCCCGGAAAGGGCTGAGGGAGAGCTCATACATTACATTACCCGTGATGCTAAGAACAATAAATCGTTTGCATCCGGCAAAGAGCGTCCGGGTTCTAAGCTTGCCCGGCTTTCATATCGCGTGCTTGGCTCATCCGATCATTATCATCTTATCGAGATCGATCTCCATACGGGACGCCATCATCAGATCCGGGCACAGCTTGCAGCGCTTGGGATACATATCAAGGGTGATCTGAAGTATGGGGCAGCACGCTCAAATCCAGATGGAGGGATATCGCTCCATGCGCGCTGTGTCTCTTTCATCCATCCTGTGAAGAAAGAAGCAGTCACGATCATAGCACCACCTCCCAGCGATACGCTCTGGGCATACTTCCTCGGGCAGGTATCGGAGTAGTATATGAAGAAAGTCTTGCTTGCCATTGCCGTTCTTTCCATCTCTGCTTCATTGAATGCTGTCAGCTTTATCGGTGTATCCGTTGCACCTGATTGGTATTTCGACAGTGAAGGCTCAGGGAGTACCGATATCCTTTTCACTGCTGATGGCGCGAACTATTTCGGACTGGACCACAGCTTCGGCATTGAATATGGAATCGGAGTGGTCTTCCCCATCAATATGTGGGAAGGGGAGAGGACAGAATCCCTGGTAGGGTCTCCATATGGTTTTGTATTCAGAACAGGGCTTGGATATAGATATGATACCGCGGGTCTCATCGGAATCTTTTTAGGAGCTGGAGTTCATGGAACACTTCAGATGTTCAATGATGAACTTTCTGCGGATCAGGATCTCAGGGTTTTTTCTCTTGATATCTATTGCCGTGCCGGTATTGATTTCAATATCATGGACATCCTGAGCATCAATGCAGGATTGCTGGCTGGGGGTCCTGTATATACCAGTGCCACAGTTCTTCCCGGATGTGGGTCCTTTGATGGATATTCGAGGAAGGGATTCTTCATTGCTCCATTCGCAGGTATTTCCTTGATGTACTGAAGAGGGATCACTGATGATAAATGCTTTAGTCTGTATACCATATCTCGAGCTTAAAGAGCCTTATGAGAGGTGCATAAGACAATATGCTGACAGTGATATAAGATTCGAAGTACGTCACATCATCGGAATAAAAGAGGCGCTGGAGGATGCGGTTGAGGATTTTGATATCGTTGTTGCAAGAGGAATAACAGCCGCAACCGTTGCGCGAAAGTGGCCCAATAAGCATCTGATTGAGATAGAGCTTACAGGATATGATGTCCTCAATGCGATAATCGCCTGCAAGAATCGCTATAACCCCAGAAGCATTGCTATTGTCTATGCAGAGACCCTCAGATGCGATGAAGCGATGCTTTCCTATCTCACGGGAATCGATATTGCCGTAAAGAAGATTTCAAATGAAATCGATACCGAGGCCGCGATAATGGAATCCGTGTCATCTGGTATTGAAGCCTTTGTCTGTGGACGTACCGGAGCTTCAATCTGTGATAACAAGGGCCTCCATTATGCTTCGGTCGAGGTTGGGAAGGAGGCAATAGAACGTTCTGTGCTTGATGCTGTGACTGCAGCAAAGATGATGGAGCATGAACGCTCAAAGAGTGTGCTGATACGTCAGCTTCTCGATGATAATGCCGATGGAGAGATTGCGCTTGATGCTGAGGGTAATATCATTGAAGAGAACAGCATAGCACGGACTCTTATCGGACCGGGCCTTGGGAATATACCGGAATGGAGGGACGCCCTGAAGAGCCATACCGGATTCGAGAAGGTCAAAATGATCAATGGTCTTCCTTGTATTGTCCGATACATTCCTGTCTTCCGTTCAGAAAAGCCTATCGGAGTGAATATAATCATCCAGAACAGTGAGAACCTCAGAGAGTCCGATTCCAAGATCCGCAAGGAACTGAAGGACAGAGGCCTTGTAGCCAGATACTCTTTTAAGGACATCATCGGGGAAAGCCGGAGGCTCAGGGAGATGGTGGATAAGGCAAGACGCTTCTCTCAGGTCCAGTCCAGTATCCTCATTACAGGAGAGACTGGGACCGGAAAGGAGCTCTTCGCCCACAGCATACATGTCGCCAGCCTCAGAGCAAGTGAGCCGTTTGTCGCTGTTAACTGCGCTGCTCTTCCTGGGGATCTTCTGGAATCAGAGCTTTTTGGATATGTAGAAGGCGCCTTCTCTGGGGCTGCCCGAGGAGGAAAGGCTGGTCTTTTTGAGATTGCCCATGGGGGCACGATATTTCTGGATGAGATCGGAGAGATCCCTCTGGATGTGCAGTCAAAGCTTTTAAGGGTTCTTCAGGAGAAGGAGATCAGAAGACTTGGAGACACCAGGGTCCGGCATGTTGATGTCAGGATAATCGCAGCAACAAATGTCGATATAAAGAAAAAGGTCTTTGACGGGGAATTCCGTTCGGATCTCTATTATCGTCTGAGCGTCCTTGATCTCCAGCTTGCTCCGCTCAGGGAGCGCGGCAATGATATCCTGCTGCTGTCCGATGTGTTCCTTTCCCGCTATTCTGCAAAGGAAGGGAGAAGAAAGCCGGAGCTTTCCTCAGAGGCAAAGGATATCATGCTTTCATATTCATGGCCCGGAAACATAAGGGAGCTGAGGAATATCTGCGAGAAGATAATAGTGCTTTTCGATGGCGATGAGATATCTGGGGAGGATATAAAGAGCATCATCTCCTTTGAGAAGCCTTCGGGCGCTGTTCCGGAATCATCGCTCGAGGCTCTTGCCATGTCTGGTCTGATAAACAAGAGCGCATTGGCAAAAGAGCTTGGTGTAAGCAGAACGACTCTCTGGAGAAGACTTAAGACAAATGGTATGAAACGCTAATGTTCATAATATGAAACAGAAATGTTTCAATTAATTAATTTTAAATTTTTTAAAATTTTCTTAATATTATCTTTACAACTCTATATTTTTGAGAAAATTGCTTAAATCAAAACATAAAGTAAGCAGTACTTGGCATGCAAAATGCATATGTGTAATTGAAAAGGAGGACCAATCATGTTGCAGAAACTGAATTGGAGATGTGTTCTGTTTCTTGTCACTGCTGTTCTTGGAATAGTATGGGTAGTGCTTGGATTCGGAACATATGGCTTCTGGTCAGAAGCAGAAGGTCCGGGCGCTGGATTCTTCCCTGCTATTATCGGATGTGTGCTTACATTCTTCAGTATCATCGAATTAATAAAAAGCTTCAGCAGCGATCAAGTGAAGTTCGATAAGGAGGCTCTCTACATAGTAGGAAGCGTAGCAGGCATCCTTATCCTGAATTTCCTTATCGGGCTTTTCCCCGCTTTGGTTATTTATTATGTTGTCTGGCTGAAGTTCATTGAGAAGTATCCATGGAAGAAGGTGATCCTGATCACCATTGTCTATGGGGGCATCATGTACGGAGTATTCTCACTCTGGCTCAAGGTCCCATTCCCGACAGGAATCCTCCTGTCATGGCTGTAAGGAGGTAGATCATGGAAACATTATCAATGCTGATGGAAGGATTTTCCGTTGCGCTTTCATTCCAGAATATCCTGGCAGCCCTTGCTGGTGGTATTCTCGGCCTTATCGTAGGGGCTATGCCTGGTATCGGATCACTTGCCGGGTGTGCGCTTCTTCTGCCTCTTACGTTCCATTTTAATCCGACAACAGCTATCATCATGCTCGGTTCGATCTACTATGCGAATATGTTCGGCGGCGCATTCTCCGCTATCCTGATCAATATTCCTGGTGACGCGCCTGCAATCATGACTGCTCTTGACGGCTTCTCGATGACGAAGAAGGGACATCCAGGCAAAGCCCTGTTCATTTCAAACTATTCGTCATTCGTCGGCGGTCTTATCGGTATGGTCATCCTCGTCTTCCTCGGGCCAGCTCTTGCATCATTCGGCCTTAACTTCGGTCCGTCGGAGATGACGATGCTCATGCTTGTTGCAATGACTAGTATCAGCTGGCTTGTCGGAGATAATCCGATTACTGGTATCATCGCATCCTGCCTTGGTATGATGATCAGTACTCTCGGTATTGATATCGTATCCGGACAGATCAGATACAACTTTGGTTCAATCTGGCTCCTTGGAGGCATCAACTTCATTCCGCTTGTAATCGGATTTATCGGAATGACACAGCTTTTCGATCTTGTTAAGCAGGACATGTCGGGAGAGAAACTGTCCTATGTCGATGCCAAGATCAGATTCCGCGACACGCTTCTTACAAAGGATGAGCTCAAGAGGGCGACACGTCCATCTATCACCGCAGGCCTCATGGGAACATTCGTTGGATTCCTCCCGGGCGCTGGCGCTACAGCAGCTTCCTTCCTTGCATACGCTGCAGAGAAGAAGATCTCAAATGGTAAGACTCTGGTACCGCTTGGGGAAGGTGCTATCGAAGGTCTTGCGGCATCCGAGTCTGCAAACAATGGTGCAGCAGCCGGTGCTTTCGGTCCGCTCCTTGCTCTTGGCATCCCTGGAAGCGGAACAACAGCGGTTCTCCTTGGTGGCCTTATGATGTGGGGACTTAATCCTGGACCGATGCTCTTCACGACGAATCCTGATTTCGCATGGGGACTCATTGCATCGCTCTTCATCTCCAATATTCTCTCGCTTGCAATCTCTCTTGGCTGTATCCCATGGCTGCAGAAGATCGTGCGTGTTCCTATCGGAGTGATGATCCCGTCAATCCTTATGATCTGTTTCATCGGAGCATACTCGACCAGCAACTCGATGTTCGGCGTTGTGATCATGCTTATCGGAGGATTCCTCGGATACATTTTCGGCAAGTGTAGTCTTCCTACATCGCCACTGCTTCTTGCATTCGTCCTTTCAAGTACGCTTGAGATAAACCTCAGGAGAGCGTTCCTGACATCGAATGGAAATATAGCAGTATTTCTCAAGAGACCTATCACGGATGTATTCCTTGTGATCTTCCTGATCATGGTACTCGTTCCAGTCGGTAGAGCAATCTATAAGAAAGTCAAAGAAAACAAATAAAAAGAAGGAGATACAATATGAAAAAGAACGTTATTCTCACAGTTCTGGTATTCCTGCTTGCGGCTACAGCTGTATTCGCACAGGGCGGAAAGGAAGCTGATGACGGTCAGTTCCACATCGACGGCAATGTTGACTTCTATGTCAGCTCATCATCCGGCGGCGGTTCGGATATCATCACAAGAACAATTACCGATATCGCTTCAAAGAATGGCATTGTGGATGCACCATTCATTGTCTACAACCAGCCTGATGGCAATGGCCAGATCTCAAGGCGCACAGTAAGCACAGCACGCAATGCTGACAGCACTCTGCTCTGCTTCTCCTCCGGAGACCTTACAGCTATGATCCAGAATGGCGGTCTTACACTTGATGATTTCAGGCCGCTTGTAATCCTTGCTGCTGATAAGCACCTCTGCTTCGTGAACGCAGACGGCAAGTATTCAAGCTTCGAGGAGATAATGCAGGCTGTGCAGAATGGCCAGAAGATCAATATCGGCGGAACAATGAGTGACGAGCGCGTTGTATTCAACATGCTCTGCGAGGAACTCGGCACAAAGGATTCTTTCACATATATCACATATGGATCAGCTTCCGAGAGTATCGCAGCTCTCCTTGGCAACCATGTTGACATTGCAATCTCAAAGCCAGCTGCTGCTAATCAGTATGTTGTTGCTGGTGATATCGTTCCTGTTCTTGCTCTCAGCACAACAAGGTTCTCCACTCCTTTCGATACAGCTCCTACACTCAGTGAGCTTGGATACAACGATGTCGAGTATCCGATGTGGAGAGGCGTAATCGGTGCTAAGAACATGTCCGATGAAGCAGTTGCTTTCTGGGCAGACGCATTCAAGAAGGTCTCTGAGACCGAAGATTGGCAGAAGAACTACCTCGAGAGGAATCTCCTCGTTTCCCAGTACATGGGACCAGAAGAGGCCAGCGCTGTCATGTATGAGGCTCAGGCAGCAGCACAGGCTCAGAACTGATCTGTCATATGGTTAAAGCAGAGGGCGTTTATCGCTCTCTGCGATATCAAAAGGAGGGACTATGGGCTGCTTTCAGGAAAGTGGCAATGCTATCATGTGGCAGGAAGAAGGAGAAATCCTGCTTGCAGAAGCATATGGAAAGGAATGCATAAGAGTCAGGACATCACGCAGTCTGCATATCTCTGATGAAAGATGGAATATCCTTCCAGCAGATGATTCGCAGGCTATTGTGGAGAAATCCGGCTCTTCAATGAAGCTTACGAGCGGAGATCTTTCCGTTCTTGTTGAATCAGATGGCACTGTATCATTCCTGAAATCCGATGGATCCCTCCTTTTTACAGAGGACTGGGAGGACAAAAGAAACAATATGTCAGTCCTCCGCAGGGCACGATGCTATAAGACGATCTCTTCGTCGGTATTCTCTATAGACCTATATCTTAAATCTTCAGCGGATGAGGACTTCTATGGCCTTGGCGGTGTTCCAGATGGGAAGCTTTCAAGGAAGGGTGAGGAAATAGAGCTTGTACATAAGAATGGACTTTGCCCGATACCTTATGTGATTTCATCAAAGGGATATGGATTTATATGGAATACGCCAGCTGCAGGCAGGGTTGCCTTCAGTGAAAAGCGTACTCACTGGCATGCTGATGCAGCTGAGCAGATAGATATATTCGTGTTCACAGGCAATTCGCCTGACGCGATAAACAAGAAGCTTATCGAACTTACCGGCAATCCTTCCCATATGCCGGACTGGGCTCTTGGATTCTGGCAGAGCAGACTGAGATATGAGAGACAGGAGGATGTTCTCGCTGTTGCAGCTCGTTATAAGGAACAGAACATTCCTGTCTCTGCAATCGTGATAGATTATTTCCATTGGCCAGTGCAGGGGACCTGGGAATTTGATAGAAAGTACTGGCCTGACCCGGAGAAGATGGCAGCAGATCTCCGAGCGCTGGGAATTGAGCCCATTGTCTCAATCTGGCCGACAGTTGATCCGAGAAGTCCTTATTTCAGGGAAATGCGGGACAGGAACATGCTGCTTAAGGCCGAGAATGGGCTGCCGTTCTTCTTCCAGATCATGGGCGTTGAGTCAATTGTCGATCCAACGCATCCGGATGCAAGGGATTACTGGTGGGATGTTGTAAGGAAGAACTATGTATCTTCTGGGATAACTTCATTCTGGCTTGATGAGACGGAGCCGGAGATGCGTCCATATGACTATGGGAATATGAGGATGTATATAGGCAATGGGCTTGAGTGTTCGAATATCTATGCCTATTACTATACAAAGGCTTTCCATGACGGACAGATCAGGGATGGACTTGATAATACTGTGAATCTTGTCCGTTCTGCATGGCTGGGATCGCAGACAACAGGCATCATTCTCTGGTCCGGCGATATCCCGTCATCATTTGATTCGCTCTACAGGCAGATCAGGGTAGGACTCAATGCGTCGCTTTCAGGTATCCCTTACTGGACAACTGATATCGGTGGATTCTTCGGAGGTAATCCTGCTGATGAGGGTTTCAGAGAGCTTCTTGTGCGGTGGTTTGAGTTTGCTGTTTTCTCTCCCGTTCTCCGCCTACATGGTAAGAGGCTTCCATATGATAAAGTCGATAAGCAGTGCGACTTTGATTCATTCCTCCCATCGTGCGGAGAGAATGAGATCTGGAGCTTCGGCGAAGAAGTCTATGGAATACTCAGGAAGCAGATAGAGCTGAGAGAGATATTAAGGCCATATATCAGGAAGACTGCCGATGAGGCGGAGAAGGAAGGACGGCCAATGATGCGGCCTCTCTTCTACGATTATCCCGATGATGAGAATCTGAAGGATTATTCCGATGCTTATCTTTTTGGCAGTGACATTATCGTCTCTCCTGTTGCAGAAGAAGGGAAAAGGGAGTGTGAGGTCTATCTTCCAGAAGGGACAGAATGGATTTCGATTCCTGATATGACCCTTTTTGAAGGCGGGAGGAAATATAACGTCTCTGCACCACTGGAAAGGATTCCTTTCTTCCTCAGGAAGAATAGTCCGTCCAGCTGGCTTATAGACGAAATCGGAGGTTGGAATGAATAAGGGAAAAGATAATATCCAGTGGTGGAAGAATGCTGTTGTATATCAGATATATCCAAGAAGCTTCATGGATTCAAATGGAGATGGAATCGGTGATCTCAAGGGTATAATCTCCAAGCTTGACTATCTTCAGGAGCTTGGTGTCAATGTGATATGGATCTGTCCAGTATATAAATCCCCAAATGTGGATAATGGCTACGATATAAGTGACTATCATGATATACAGTCCGATTTCGGTACTTTCAATGATATGACTACATTGATTTCCAGCGCTCACGAACATGGTATCAGAATTGTAATGGATATGGTACTCAACCATACATCTGATCAGCACCCATGGTTTCTTGAGGCAAAGAAGAGCAAGGATAACCCGAAGCATGATTACTATCTCTGGGTTGATCCACCGGCAGATGGATCTCTTCCAAACAACTGGCAATCCCATTTCAGCGGACCGGCCTGGAAGTATGAGGAGAGCTGCGGTCAGTACTACATGCATATTTTCTCATCCGGTCAGCCTGATCTTAATTGGGAGAATGAGGAAGTCAGGAAGGAAGTGAAGGATATTCTCCGCTTCTGGCTCGATAAAGGCATCGATGGATTCAGGCTTGATACGATCAATTTCATATCAAAGGTTCCAGGATACCCGAGCGTTCCTGGAGCAAAGGGGCTTGTACGTGGATCACAGTTCTATATGAATGGACCTAAGGTACATGATTATCTTCATGAGATATACCGCGATGTCTTCTCGAAGTACGACATAATGACAGTGGGAGAGACTCCTAATGTAACTCCGGAGACAGCGAAGCAGTATGTCTCGGAGGACAGGGGGGAACTCAACATGCTTTTCCAGTTCGAGCATGTGAATATCGATCAGGGCAAGATCAATAAGTGGGATATAAAGCCTTGGTCCATCAAGGATCTGAAGTCCATTCTGTCAAAGTGGCAGAGCTCTCTTGGCGAGAAAGGATGGAACAGCATCTATCTTTCGAACCATGATCAGGCTAGAAGCGTATCCAGATTCGGCAACGATGACAGATATCTCAAGGAGAGTGCGAAGATGCTCTGCACGATGGATATGACACTTCGTGGGACCCCATATGTCTATCAGGGAGAAGAGCTGGGAATGACCAATGTCAAATTCCCTGATATCTCATACTACAGGGATGTCCAGTCAATCAATCTCTATAATGAACTGAAGGCGAACGGGGTCTCTGATCATGATATCCTGGAGAAGATCTATTACCGGGGCCGTGATAACGCAAGGACTCCTATGCAGTGGGATGACTCTGCCAATGCAGGATTCACCAGTGGAACGCCATGGATCGATGTGAATCCGAACTACATTACGATAAATACCGAGGCAGAGAAGAAGGACCCTGATTCTGTCCTGAATTACTACAAGGCGATGATCGCATTCAGGAAAGCCCATCCTGTGATTGTGGATGGAAGCTTCAAGGAGTATTATCCCGATAGTGATAGGATATTCACATATGTGCGTGAGAATGATAGCGAGATGCTCTATGTGGTGCTTAATTTCAGCGCAACGAAGTTTGCCCTCCAGATTCCGGAGGAGATTGATATCAATGGAGCGGAGGTGGCTATCTCGAATACTGGCAGAAAAGAATTCAAGGGACGTGTCTTCGATCTCAGGCCTTATGAAGCAGTTGTGTTTCTGAAAAGAAAATAGAGCCTTTTCAGTTCATATATTGTGCCTCCTTGCAGGGAAGATCCATCTGGATTTCCCTGCTTTTGTTTGTTATGAGCAATTACAAATTATAATATTATGTATTATAAAGAGATAAGATAATATCTTTTCTTCTATTTAAAGATTAATAAGCAATTATTACTAAGCAGAAAGGCAATCATTGGAACAAAGTAATCTGCTACGCATTGGGACAAAGAAAAACCCAAGGCCGAATATATGCCTTGGGCTTAGGCTTGATTACCTTGCAGCAAGATAGATTGCCTTTATATCCTCTCTCTCAAGTGTCATGAATGATCCGAGGGTGCGCTTGCCGAAGAAGGTTGCTTTCTCTGTCAGTGTCTCAATCTCCTCGTCTGTTGGATCTATGCCGAGCTCCTTCATGTTCACAGGCATGCTGATCGATCTGAAGTAGTCCTCCATCGCCTCTATTGTCCTGAGGGCATCAGCTTCATCGTTTCCGGATCTGCTGAAACCGAATACACCTTCTCCGAAGAGGGCGAATCTTGCTGAATCAGTCTTGTATACGTGGCGTGCCCAGCTTCCCCAGATGGCTGCAAGACCTGCTCCATGAGCGACATCGAAGAGTCCTGAGAGCTCATGCTCCATCTGATGGCAGGACCAGTCTCCTCTCTGGTCATTTCCTGTCTGCATGAGACCATTGTGGGAGAGTGAAGATGCCCACATGAGATTTGCTCTGGCCTCATAATCTTCAGGATTGTCCAGCGCTTTCCTGCCATTCTCCATGACAGTTCTGATCAGTGACATCGAGAGATTATCAGTGAGTTCCAGCCCCTTGCCTGCATGGAAGAAACGCTCCATTGTGTGCATCATGATATCTGCAGTACCGCATGATGTCTGGTAGGGGGAGACAGTATATGTAAGGACTGGATTGAGAAGGGCGAATGCAGGCCTGCAGAGGTCGCTGTTATAGCCTCTCTTAAGTCCTCCATCCTCATTTGAGATTACAGAGCTGTCGCTCATTTCAGAACCTGTCGCGGAAAGCGTCAGGATTACTCCAATAGGAAGGGAGCCAGCAGGCTTTCTCTTGCTGGAATAGAAGTCCCAGACATCTCCAGGATTGTATATTCCATAGCCGATGGCTTTTGCGCTGTCTATTACAGAACCGCCGCCGACAGCCAGGATCCAGTCAACATTTTCCTTCTTGCCAAGCTCGATTCCCTCATATACAAGGGAGAGCCTCGGATTCGGCTTCACTCCGCCAAGAAGGACATATGGTATTCCTTCTTTATCAAGCTGTGATGTGACTTTGTCCAGGAGACCTGACTTCACAGCGCTTCCTGATCCGTAGTGGACAAGGACTTTCCTGGCGCCAGCGGCCTTCAGCTGCTCTCCTGCATGCATCTCTGCATCTTCGCCGAAAAGTACCTTCGTAGGTGTGTAGTATTGAGTAAGCATTATTCATCCTCCCTTAATGCAATCACTGCCATATGCCTGAGTCCGTTTGCTTTGATGATAAGCGGTTTATCTGCTCTGACATGTATGAAATGCTCCGTCTCGCGGACAAGAGGCAATTCGCGTATAGCATCATAATCCGCTTTTCCATCATTATACATCGGGTTTATCGTGAGATACAGACAACCTAAAGATGTCATGTTCTGGAAGAAGTGCGTTCCCTGGCTCGGCTCCGCCTGTATTTCCTTGAGTCCAGTCTCCACAATCACATGTGCCTTTGATATCCCGGACCATGTGCAGGGTATTCCAAGCCATCTATCCGAGGATCCAAGACGACCTGCTGCAATGAGGACATATTCCCCTTCTGAGAGCCTGTTGAGCATATCAAGCTCGAGAGCCATATCCGGCATATCCTCCCGTCTGAAGGCTTCGGGTTTTATCGTTATGATATCCTGTATTGAATTCTCCTCGCCGTTGCCCATTACCTTTTCCGCATAGACAAGGGCTTTCTCTCTTTCCTCTGCAGTGATTGAGATGTCGCTGTATCCGGAGCATCCGGATATCGGTCTGACCTGGAGAATGGAGAAATCAGGACGCTCGCCGTGCTCTGTATTGATTGCGAATTCAATTTCAACAGGCTCTGCCATGGCTTTTGCACCAAGCTCAAGAACATCATGGATTATCGGGGCAAGGGGGAGCATGTCGTATTTCAGGATTCCATTGAACGTAATGATCCTTTCTCCCTCTGCCATAGTTGATTCTGTAAGAGAGCCTGTGGATAGATCCATTACCGAGGCAATCCCTCTGAATGCCTTAGGATGCCTTCCTGCTTCTTCCTGTATAGGGATTGTGATCAGGTTGTCAGAGTTTGACAGCGGATCGAAGGGCGCATCAAGATCCAGGGCATAGAATGAATCCTGGACGGAAGACTCATTGATGAGTGATGATGACGAAGGAGCTTTAGGCTTTGCAGGGCAGAAGCGGAATGCTGTGCCCTCATCGACTATCATCTTGCCGAATCCGAACGATAGCATTCCAACCCCATCTTCTGCTTTCTGTCCGGGCACTGGGTAGTAGTTGAGCGATCTGGCGACTCCTGAGATATTCGGATAGAGGATATTCCCATGCGCGGATCCTGTGATCTGCTGGATGATTACTGCCATCTTCTCCTCTTCCATGGAATGGTAGGTGTGTCGTAGATATTCCTTTGCACAGTCGAAGTAAGTGGATGCCCAGACAGATTTGATAGCCATCTCAAGTTCCTTGAGGCGCTTTTCATCATCACCTGTGTTGGCGATCATGCATGTCTGATATACACCAGCAAAAGGCTGGAAGTGGGAATCTTCCAGAAGGGAAGATGACCTGACGGAAAGAGGTTTCTTCACTACGGAAAGGAATACCTTGAGATCCTCTTCCAGGTTCTCCGGTATCTTTGCGGACAGGAACAGACGCAGGATGCTTTCATCCGGATCATTGATGAACTGCAGGGATGAAAGCCCATTCATCTCCATGAATTCTGTGAACAGCTCTGTTGAGACAACGACAGTGCGTGGTATTGATAGGTATATCCCCGGGTATTTCTCCGCAAGCCCTGCGGCCTTCATCTCCATTGCTATGAAAGCCAGTCCTCTTCCTTTCCCTCCCAGTGAGCCCTTGCCGATTCTTGAGAAGAAGAGGGTTTCATCGAAACTGCTTCTTGAGAATTCGGCGATGCTTCCTCTTGCTCGTTCTGCTCGGTAATTTCTTATCGTAGTATAGAGAAGATCCCTTGTATCCTTATCGCTTCTGCCTTCATCGAGGTTGATCGGTTTTATGAGAGAGGCTATAGCATAAAGGGACTGTGCCCGTAGCCATCTTGAGAAGTCATTGCGCTTTGAATGATAACGGAAGGAGGGGAGAGGTAGATCCTTGAGTATCTCCTGTACCTCCTTCATCGTCCCTGCTTCCGCTATCTTGCTGCCATCTTCAGGATTGATGAATATGAAAGGACCGAAGTTGTAGTATTTTATGAAATGCTCTTCCAGATCCTGAAGTATCGTATCGGATAGCTTCCACAGGAAGTCTGCCCCAAGCCTGTCAGCATCTGCCTTGTTCGATTTCTCCGTTGACTGGATCAGTATCGGCACTTCCGGATTATCTTTCTTTATAGCCTCAGATAGCCGTATTCCTGCTCCCTCATTGCCCCCGGGAGCGGGGAAGGAGACATCTGTTATCACACCGAGGATGTTCTCTCTGTATCTTGAATATATATCCCAGGCTTCATCATAGCTTCTGGCAAGCATGATCTTTGGCCTTCCTCTCATTCTGAGCGTCTTGCCCCATTCATTCAGAGCCTCCAGGATAGACATCCTGTTCTGGTGTATGAGACAGGTGTACATCTGAGGCAGATATGCCGAAATGAACCGGACAGAGTCTTCGACAAGAATTATCACCTGTACATCGGCCTCATTGGTATCATGCTCGATGTTCATTCTGTCCTCAATGAGTTTGACCATCGCCAGGAATAGCGATGCATTGCCCTGCCAGTAGAAGAGATAGTCAATGAAAGGGCAGTTCTCTCCTTTCAGTTCCTTTGCCTTTCTGTGGTCAGGTGAAGGAGATAGGGCGATGACTGGCATCGCTGGCTTTATCTTCTTTATTTCCTCGCAAAGCCCTTCAACGCGATCCGAGCCCAGATCAAGCATCGTTATGACGAGGTCGAAAGGCCGCTCATCGATAAGCCTGAGAGCAGATGCTTCCGATGATGTATGGGTAATCTTGGGAGGATTGGAAAGCCCGAGATCCGTATACTCCTTATAAAGCTCTTCTTCGACTCTTCCATCTTCTTCAAGCATGAACCTGTCATAGTCAGAGCAGATGAGAAGCACGTTGTATACATGCCGGAGCATGAGATTGGAAAATGGCAGCCATGACTCATCGAGGAGATACAATCTACTTCCTCCCTATCACCCAGCTGATCGCTGATACTATGATCAGTATGAGCGCTATCCATCCGAATGCCGCAAGATATCCATCCGATACAGGAGACACGATAGGAGAGATTGCAAGGATCGCAAGATCAAGCGCAAGCAATAGGAATGAAACCCTGAAGATTATTCTGGCTGTACTGTTCATGTATCTATTATATGTCAATGATTATTTCGGTTCCACTTTCATGATAACCACATGATTCATATCTAGAATATCGATTTATAACTAAATTATGTTATCTAAAATTACTTAAAACCAAAATTTAATAATTGAATATTATTAATATCATCAATAATTCAGAATCATATCCAAATTTGATGGATATTTTAATATCTTAGATAATAATTTTATGTTTATATCAAAATATTGCCTGAAAAATTCATTTGACTCATTGAATTTATGGATTTACTCTGAAATCGGAGGATGATATGTACAGGCTTGATGATTTTATGGCAGACCTTGAGCGGAGAAATCCATCAGAACCTGAGTTCATTCAGGCAGTAAGGGAAGTGACAGCATCTGTTATCGATACCGTCAATGACAATCCGATGTATATAAAGAACAGGATTCTTGAGCGTATTACAGAGCCTGATCGTGTCATCTCATTCAAAGTGGAGTGGGAGGATGATGACGGCAATATCCATGTAAACAGAGGTTACAGGGTGCAGTTCAGCAATGCCCTTGGTCCTTATAAGGGAGGACTCAGGTTCCATGCCTCGGTAACTGAAGGGACAATGAAGTTCCTGGCATTCGAGCAGGTGTTCAAGAATGCTCTCACAACGCTTCCGATGGGAGGAGGAAAGGGTGGTTCGGACTTCTCTCCAAAGGGAAGATCTGATGCCGAGATACTGAGATTCTGCCGGTCATTCATGACTGAGCTGTATAAGTATATTGGCCCTGATACAGATGTCCCTGCAGGGGATGTCGGAGTGGGAGGCCGTGAGATAGGATATCTCTATGGACAATATAAGAGGATAGTCGGGGAGAATACAGGAGTCCTCACTGGAAAAGGCTATGGATGGGGAGGTTCTCTTGTCAGGCCTGAGGCTACTGGTTTCGGTACGATGTATTTTGCTGACAATATGATGCATGACATGGGGACAGAGCTGAAGGGGAAGCGCATTGCGGTCTCTGGATTCGGGAATGTTGCATGGGGGGCTGTAATGAAGGCATCCCAGCTAGGGGCGAAGGTCGTCACCATATCAGGGCCGGATGGATATATCTATGATGAGGATGGGGTGAATACTCCGGAGAAGTGGGCATACATGCTTTCTCTCAGAGCAAGCAACAATGATGTTGTAAAACCATATGCCCAGCGTTTCAAGGCACAGTTCGTGGAAGGGAAGAAGCCATGGGAAGTCCCTGTCGATCTCGCATTCCCCTGCGCAATACAGAATGAACTGACAGCAGATGATGCGAAAGCTCTGGTCAGCAATGGAGTAAAGGCTGTCATAGAGACATCCAACATGGGATGCACACTTGAAGCAGCAGAGCTTCTCAAGGCAAATAAGATTGCATTCGCACCGGGAAAAGCGGCAAATGCTGGCGGTGTTGCTGTATCGGGCCTTGAGATGAGCCAGAATGCAATGCATCTGCACTGGAGCGCTTCTGAAGTAGATGAGCGTCTGCGTGCAATAATGGGATCCATTCATGAAGAGTGCGTTAAATACGGAAAGACCGATGATGGTTATATTGATTATGCTAAGGGTGCGAATATAGCAGGCTTCCGCAAAGTGGCTGATGCTATGTGCCAGCTTGGGTACTGATTCTGTAATTTTCTGCAGTCTGTCTTAAGCTGAACAGTTAATAACTATTGAGTTTTTTAATGCTTCAGACTTTTCTAAAAGGTCTGAAGTTTTTCTTGACAACAGAGAATATCAAAATATACTGAAACTAGATTTTGAATACAAAATTTTTTAGGAAGGACTTATGATAGGAGTTTCGCCAGCCTTTTTCTTTTCGATTTATTCAAAGGAATTCACGGTTTCCGATTATATTTCTGGTATTTCTCTGCTTAAGGGAATGGGGTTTTCTGCATTTCAGCCTGAAATATACTTTGAAGAAGCTATTGATGACTGGAGAAAGAATGCAAAGCTGGTAGCATCTGCCGCGGTCGATAATGGTCTTGCTGCATCGCAGTTTGTGGCTCATTTCCTTATTCATTCCACTGAAAATGATAGTGTGCTGTTTTCTGATTATGGCTTCGATCAGTTCCATTCTGTCTGCAGGATAGTGTCTGTCTTCTCTGATATTGATACAGTCACAATCCCTGTTGGCCCATTCAGGATTGAAAACCATGATTTTGATTTCAGCCGCAGATGGGATGCCCTTTTAAGAAAGTTCTCTGAATTCGCTCTGATTGCAAAAGAATCCGGATTCCGTATTGCTCTTGAGGTCCTTCCTGGATCCCTTGTTGGTAATACTGATGCTCTGCTTAATCTGATAGACGGAATAGGCCTTAAAAGCATTGGATTGAATTTTGATACAGGCCATCTCTTCAATTCACATGAAATCATCGAGATGGTTCCATCTAAATTGAATGGCCATATTTTCGGAACGCATATAAAAGATTGCGGATGTTCGGTTATCCCGGGAGAAGGACTGCTTGATTTCAGGAATATTCTTTCTGCGCTTAGAGAAAGCGGATATGAAAGAAGCATTGATCTTGAACTTGCAATAGATGGAGAGAGGAATGAGATCATCGATGGGTACATAAGAGGCCGGAAATATATTGATGCGCTGGTTGCTGAACAACAGGAGGAGATAGAATGAAATATTCAGTTATTACATCGTTTCTTGGAAGCTCGAAGGATCGCTTCCATGATTATAATGAACCAAAGACACTTGCTGAGAAGTTTGAGATGGCAAGCAGGATAAAGGGAATGTCGGCGGTTGAAGTTGTCTATCCATATGAGGCAAACAATGTCGCGGAAACCCTTGCTCTGATGAAGAAATACAATCTTGGTATTTCTGCTGTGAATGTCAATATCAAAGCAGAGCCGGAATTCAAGATGGGAGGTATTACTTCTTCCAATAAGAAGATAAGGGAGAAGGCGATCAGCTTCATGAAAGAAGGGAAAGCGTTCGCAAAAGCTCTTGGGGTAAATAAAATCCAGGTCTGCCCACTGGGTGATGGGTATGAATTTGCATTTGAAGCTGATTATGAGCAGAACTGGACCTGGCTTAAGGAAGCATTCAGCGAGGTCGCTGATTATCTTCCGGAAATCCTTTGCTGCATAGAATTCAAGCCAAGTGAGACAAGGGGAACATGTTTTCTTTCGAATGCATCCAAGACAGTATTGCTGATTAAGGAGACTGGTAAGAAGAATCTTGGAGTGACCCTTGATTTCGGCCATGCAATGTATGGGGGCACGAATCCTGCAGAGGAGCTTTCCATAATACATGCCGCCGGAGTCCCATATTACATTCATATCAACGATAATGATGGGAAATGGGATTGGGATTATTTCTGCGCAGCCAAGCATCCTCTCGAATATCTTGAGTTTGTATACTATCTTATCAAATTCGGATATGACGACTACCTTGTTTCTGATACATCACCGACAAGAACAGGAATAGAATCTACTTTTGCAGCAAATAATGAAGTAACTGAAAGATTTGTCCAGATTGCAAAGAGTCTTGATGTAGAATCACTTAGAAGTACAGAGAAGGATTATATGATTCTCTGGAATGAGATTGAGAATAAATTCTTCAAATAGGAGAAGCTATGGAACATAAGATCGTCATTCTTGATGGATATACAGAAAACCCGGGAGATCTAAGCTGGGACGGCTTCCGTGCGCTTGGTGATCTTACCGTTTATGATAGAACAACAGAGCCAAAGGATATTATTCCAAGGATAGGTGATGCAGATATTGTTTATACAAACAAAACACCTATCCAGAAAGATGTCCTGGATAATGTTCCTTCGCTGAAATTCATCGGAATCCTTGCGACAGGCTATAATGTTGTAGATGTTGAGTATGCAAGAAAAAAAGGAATAATTGTTTCCAATATACCGACATATGGTACAGCAGCCGTGGGCCAGTTCGCAATTGCGATGCTCTTGGAGATATGCCATCACGTTGCACATCATAGCGATGCTGTCCACCAGGGAAGATGGACTAGTTCTCCCGATTGGTGCTTCTGGGATTATCCGCTGATTGAGCTGGATGGGAAGACGATGGGGATTATAGGGTATGGCAGGATCGGACAGGCAACAGGCCGCATAGCAAAAGCCCTTGGCATGAACGTCCTTGCATATGATATGAACAGAAATCCTTCCCTTGAAGATGAACATATGCATTATGCAGAGATGGATGAAGTCCTTTCCAATTCAGATGTCATCGCTCTGCACTGTCCTTTGTTCAAGGATAATGCAGGAATGATAAACAAGGATTCAATTTCAAAGATGAAAGATGGGGTGATCATACTGAATAATTCCCGGGGACCTCTCATCAATGAAAATGATCTGGCAGATGCGCTCAATAGCGGTAAAGTCTATGCTGCGGGGCTTGATGTTGTATCATCCGAACCTATTGCGGAAAACAATCCTTTGCTAAATGCAAAGAACTGTTTCATAACACCGCATATCAGCTGGGCGCCAAGGGAAAGCCGGCAGCGCTTGATGGATATTGCCGTGAATAATCTCAAGGCATTCCTTGCAGGGCATCCGGAGAACGTCGTTAACTGATGGTTGTTAAATCGAGGAGAGAGGATTGAATACAGAATATCGTTGATTAATTCATTTGACAGGTGATTTATTTGCGATAAAATAATTTTGTATACAAAATTTAAAAAAGGAGAGATTGGAACATGAAAAAGGCATTGAGTATTCTTATTATTTCTATTGTCTTTGTCTCTGCACTTTTTGCCAGTGGCAGCGGTGAGGTTTATCCCAGCCGTGATATTACTGACATCTGTGTATTCGGAGCTGGTGGCGGAACTGATGTTGCTAACCGTGTTATAGCTGCCGAGATGGGAAATATCCTGGGGGTTAACATTAATGTCAACAATGTTACAGGTGGTGCAGGTGGATCAATCGGTCTTTATCAGGCTTATGACCAGGCATCTGATGGATATACAATCATAGGAGTTTCAGAGTCCTGCGTAGCTTCAGCTGTAATGGGTGGCTTCGATAAGAGGATGAATGTCTTTGATTTCTTTATCATCGGTGGTTCTCCGGATATCATTTCCGTAACTCCTGATGCCCCGTTCCAGACTGTTGAAGAGCTTGTTGAATATGCAAAAGCCAATCCAAATGCAATCAAAGCTGGCGCAAGCACAGTAGGATCTCTTCACCATCTCAATCTGCTTGGATTCATGAATGGCGCAGGAATCCAGGTAAATTTCATCCCTTATGACGGATCAGCATCAGCCCAGAACGCTGCAATGACAGGTGAGGTTTCTCTTGTTATAACTTCTGTGCAGGAACAGGCAGAGCTTATCAAGGGTGGATTGCTCAGGCCGCTTGCAGTGCTTATCCCGGAAGCATATGAGTTTGAAGGACAGACGATTCCATCGGCTTTTGACTCATATCCTGATATGACAAAGTATCTTCCTCTTGAGCAGTGCATCGGATTCGCAATCAAGTCTGATGTCCCGGATGACAGGAAGGCAATCATCATCGATGCATTTGAGAAGGCGATGGCCAGCGATACTCTCAAAGAGTATGGCGAGAACAACTATTTCACACTGTCAGGCGCTTATGGCGATGAGGCAAGAGCAATAGTCGATAACCTTGAAAGCGTATTCAGCTGGACACTTTATGATCTTGGTGCAGCAAAATTCAGCCCTGAGGATTTCGGTATCCCTCGTGTTTGATTGTATGTAAGGTATCCCGGGCAGATGCCCGGGAGAATGATGAGGAGTTTGAAGAATGATAGATAAGAATAAACTCAGAGGATCTGACATAATATCCGGAGGGCTTTTCGGCGTTCTTGGCATATATATTCTTATTGAATCCTTCCAGATGCCATTAAGTGATTCTTATGGCGGAGTTACAACGCATTGGTATGTCTCTCCTGCGCTGATGCCTATCATAATAGGTATAGGAATGATTCTCCTTGCGATAGTAATAATCGTGAATGGAATCAGGAATGGAGGAAAGGAACAGCTCGCGGCAGAGCGGAATGAAAAGAGAGGGAAGCCTTTTATAGATGATAACAAGATCAGATTCTATGCTGTCATGCTTCCCCTCGTTTCGATTGTCTTTATTAATCTTAATACTATCGATTTCTATCTGAATGCTGTCATGTATCTGCTTTTCACAACATGCTTCTTCTACCTTGAGGATATAGTGTTTCTCAAGAAAGGCATAACTATAGCGACGGTATTTGAAATCATAATTGCTGCACTTCATTTCTCTGGAGTGGATCGTAAGCTGACACAGGTTTTCTTTGCTTCAATGGATCTGATTGGTCTTGCTGCGGTAATCGTTATGAATGTCAGCCTGATCATGTATGCGAAGAAGGCAGGGAATGAGGTTTATATGAAGAAGGCAAAGCATATAATGCTTGTTTCATATATCATGCCTCTTCTGATTGTTCCTCTTTTCAAGTTCGCACTTAGGGTACCGATGCCTCATGAGGGAGGATTCATCAACCTCATGTCGATGGTCTATTACGCATTGAGGTAAAAGCTATGGGTATATTTGAGAATTTTGGATTATTTTTTACAAATCTTTTTGGTATCCTGACAAATCCTGTAGAGCTTTTATTGTTATTTGGCAGTGTTTTTCTAGGGATTGTTTTCGGAGCATTGCCGGGGCTTACTGCGACATTAGGTGTTGCCCTGCTGACGACGCTTACATATGGAATGTCGCTCAGTTCCGCAATGGTCTGTCTTCTTGGAATATATGTGGGTGCTGTCTATGGTGGTTCTTTTGCATCTATTATGATCAATATACCAGGAACGGCAGCGGCTGCAGCAACAGCGCTTGAAGGCTATCCAATGGCAAAGAGGGGACTAGCCGGGAAAGCCTTGGGATTAACTACTACAGCTTCTGCTATCGGAACAGTTGTTGGTATGTTCTTTGTCGTGATTTTCACGCCGCTTATTTCAAGACTGGCCCTGGAATTCACATCCTTTGAATTCTTCCTCCTGGCATTCTTCGGTATTATGATAAGCGGATCGATATCCTGCCCGGATACCGTACAGAAGGGCTGGATTGCAGGATTCTTAGGACTGTTCCTCGCTATGGTCGGACGTGATCAGCTTCAGACATATCCGCGCTTCACATTCGGCATCACATCGCTGGAAAGCGGTATTGAGACTGTTCCTGTTCTGATTGGAGCTTTCGGTATTCCGCAGATCATACAGGTTCTTAAAGATAAGACAGAGGTTCCGAAATCGAATAAGCTTGAGAAAGTTCTGCCTTCCTGGGCTAAAATTGCAAAGAATATCAAGACGATAGTTTCGTCTTCACTTATCGGTGTAGGAATCGGAGCTGTTCCGGGTATCGGCGAGGATATTGCTGCATGGTGTTCATATGGTGCTGCTAAGAAGTCCAGTAAGCACCCTGAAGAGTTCGGACATGGTTCTGAAGAGGGTATTATTGCATCTGAGACAGCAAATAATGCCTGTATTGGCGGTGCTATGATTCCTCTGCTTTCCATGGGAATCCCTGGAAGCCCACCGGCAGCGATGCTTCTTGGCGCTTTCCTTCTCCATGGCATTGCACCAGGCCCTATGCTTGAAGTTGAAAGGCCGGGATTCACCTTATTGGTGTCTGCGATACTTCTTCTTGCATCGATTGCGATGTGGATTGTCGGTATCCTGATGGCGAAACAGGTTGTTAAGCTTCTGAAGATACCACCGCAGCTTCTCATGCCTGTTGTCGGTGTTCTCTGTATCGTAGGATCATATGCTCTCGGACTAAAGGCTATAAACCTTTACCTGATGGTTCCGATGGGTATTGTCACATACTATCTTACAGAAAGAGGCTATCCGGTACCTCCACTCATCATTGGAGTAATCCTTGGTGGAATGGCAGATGCTAATCTCAGGCGTGGACTGATGGTATCGGAAGGAAGTCTTATGCCATTCGTAACAAGACCTGTTGCTCTGATTCTTGTTCTTGTCATACTGTTTACTTTCCTTAACAATACGGCAGTTTTCAAGAGATTCAAGGCAAAGCTTTTCAGAAGAGGCAAGGCCGCGTGATTAAATGACAGGGCTGATAATGCATCGGCCCTGTTTCAATGGAGATCCGATGGATTGGTTATATGTTGTCTTGGATGATGATCCGACTGGTGTCCAGACGGTTCATGATGTTTCTGTATATACCGGTTTCGATGGAAGCACAATTGAAGAAGCTTTCATGACTGAGAAGGATATCTTCTTCATCCTTACGAATTCACGGTCGCTCTCTTCTGCTGAAACCGAAGCTCTTCATAGAATGCTGCTTAGGAATATAAACCAGGCTGCGATTAAGACAGGGCGGCGGTATGCAATCATAAGCAGAAGCGATTCCACTCTTCGCGGTCATTATCCGCTGGAAATGGATGTGATTGCTGATGAAATGCAGGGGCTCACAGGTGAAAGCGTTGATGCAGAGCTTTTCGTTCCATTCTTTGAAGAGGATGGAAGGATTACACGCAATGGGATTCATTATCTTCAGAATAATGGAGTCAGCATACCTGTGGCAGAAACAGAATTCGCCAAGGATAAGACATTCTCTTTTTCTTCATCTGATCTCCGGGAATATATTGAAGAGAAGACTGATGGTCAGATTGCTGCCGAGGATGTTTGCGTTCTCGATTCCCGCAGTCAGACAGAAGATGATATGACAAGAATGCTTCTGAGCGCATCCGGTCGCAGGCGGTTTATCATAAATGCTGCTGGATATGATGATCTGGTCAAACCTGTAAAGGCATATGAAGCAGCATTGCAAAAAGGAAAAAGCATAATAGTCAGATCTGCAGCATCCTTTATCAAAGCAATAAGCCATCAATCTGACATTCCATTTGTTGATGGAACGGCTATCAGCAAGGAATGCAGGAAAAACGGAGGGCTCATAATCATTGGATCCCATGTGAAGCTCACTACGATTCAATATGAGAGATTATTGGCTCTTGATGGTCTGGAATCGATAGTGTTTGACCAGCATAAAGTCCTTGTCCCGGATGGACTGAAGGCAGAGACGCTGCGTGTTGCTCATCTGGCTGATCAGGCAATCAGAGAAGGTCGGAACACCGTTATCTCCATCCGACGTGAACGGATAGATTTCGGAGATGATAAGGAAAGAAATCTTCAGATGTCAGTGCTGATATCAGATGCAATCACCGATATTGTCCGCAACCTGCATGTCCGGCCTGCTTTCATCATAGCGAAAGGAGGAATCACAAGCAGCGAGATTGGGAAGAATGGCTTAGGAGTCCGTAAGGCAGAGGTTCTGGGGCAGATCGATAAAGGGATTCCTGTATGGAGAATCGGACCGGAGAGCCGCTTCCCTGGACTTCTGTATGTTATCTTCCCGGGTAATGTCGGCAATGAGAATACTCTATGCAATGTAGTGCGTAAGCTGATCATATGACTGCTTGCATGCATCTGCATGCAGATTTGAATGGAGGTAGAAATGAAGAAGATTATTCTAGCTGTTGCGCCTGTTGCACATATGGAAAAGGAGATTCCGGCAGGAGTTGTCAATCCTGTAGATCCTGAGATGCTTGCTGCTGAGGTCATAGAATGCCAGAAGGCAGGCGCCTCTCTTGTTCATCTCCATGTCCGTGATACAAGCGGGAGGATTGTCGGAGATCTTGGTACGTTCTCTCATACGATTGATTTGATCAGACAAGGCTCCGATATCATCATCCAAGGATCAACAGGGGGCGTTTCAGATCTCTCCCTTGATGCGAGATCTGTTGCTGTCGAAGAGCCTCGGGTTCAGATGGCTTCGCTTAATATGGGTACTACGAACTTCAATGAGGGGATTTATGTGAATACTTTTTCGGATATCCGGTATTGGGCCGGGAAAATGAAGAAGTATGGTGTGGTTCCTGAGCTTGAGGTCTTTGATACTTCCATGATTGATACCTGTCTGATGATGAAGGAGGAAGGGGTACTGCAGGAGCCTCTGCATTTTAATTTCTCTGTGGGCTTCAAAGGATGCATTGCAGCAAGAAGCGAGAATCTGTTCATCCTGAAGAATCTGCTTCCGCCTGGATCAAGCTGGAGCATACTTCATGAAGGAATGAGCGACTTTTCCATGCTTGCTTCCGCTCTGGCCTTCGGAGCAACAGGAATCAGGGTAGGGTATGAGGACGGCTTCTCCTATCAGCCTGGGAAATATATGAAAAACAGTGAGCTTGTCGCAAAAGCCTCAGAACTCATACGCTATTTCGGATTTGAGCCAGCAACGGCAGAGGAAGCCAGGGAGATGCTTGGTATAACAAAGGTGTGAAGCCGGGGTGTTCTAAGCATTAAACGGAAAGGAAGTTCTTTTATTGCAATAAAAGATTTTGTATACAAAATTTCTAACTGGTGCTAAACTTCAGTTAGGTCATAAAAGGAGAAAATATATGACGCGTGAAGAGAAGGTGGATTATCTAAAGCTGAAAGCCAAGGAAGTAAGGAAGACTATTCTTACGATGATTCATGCTGCGCAGTCCGGTCATCCGGGAGGATCTCTTTCGGCTGCCGATATAGTTACAGCCCTGTATTTTGATGAAATGAATGTATTTCCTGATGATCCCAGGAACCCGGATCGGGATCGTTTCATTCTTTCAAAGGGCCATGCCTGTCCTGTGCAGTATGCTGCATTGGCTCTCAGGGGGTTCTTCCCATATGAGACAATCATGACCCTCAGGAAAGAGGGATCAATCCTCCAGGGGCATCCGGATATGAAACGCTGCCCTGGTATTGATATATCTACTGGATCTTTAGGGCAGGGACTCAGCTGCGGAGTCGGAATGGCGATCGCAGGCAAGCGGGACGGAAAGAATTACCGTGTATTCGTTGTCGTCGGAGACGGGGAAAGCGATGAAGGTCAGATATGGGAGGCTGTAGAGACTGCCTCGAAGTATAAGCTGGATAATCTGGTGATCATCCTGGATCGCAACAGGCTGCAGAATGATAACACCTGCGAAGTGATAATGCCTAATCTTGATCTTGTGAAGAAATTCGAAGCATTCGGCTGCAATACTCAGCATATCGATGGGCATGATATGGGGCAGATTGTCGATGCATTTGGAAATATCAGGAAATCCGATTTCCAGGGACCTTTTGCAATTGTTGCTGAAACGGTGAAGGGCAAGGGTGTTTCATTCATGGAGAATGTAGTGAAATGGCATGGCGTTGCTCCTGATGATGAAGAGTATGAGCGCGCGATGAAAGAAGTGGAGGGTATGTGAATGACTGTATTTGAAAAGGGAAAAGCGACAAGAGAAGCATATGGAAAAGCGATATTGGAACTTGGACTGGAGAATAAGTCGATTTACGTTGTGGATTGCGATATCGGCAAATCATGTAAGACCCTTGAATTCGCTGCACAATGCCCTGATCAGCATATTAACGTAGGAATTGCTGAGCAGAATGCTGCTGGTGTCGCTGCTGGTCTTGCTTCATGCGGTAAGATTCCGTTTGTGACAACATATGCGGTCTTCGGAAGCATGCGTATGCTGGAACAGATCAGGCAGGAGGTCTGCTATACTCATCTGAATGTTAAGGTTGCATGTTCCCACGGTGGTTTTACTCCAGCCAATGATGGAGCGAGCCATCAGGGTATAGAGGATGTCGGTATTTACCGTACAATCCCTGGAATGACAATCATCACGCCATCTGATTATGAGTCCGCATACAATCTTGTGAAGAAGGCGGCTGCAATGGACGGTGCTGTATATCTCAGATTCACCAGAGATGCAGTCCCTTGCATATATCCAGAAGGAACAGATTTTGAGATCGGAAAATCAATGATGCTGAAAGATGGGAAGGATGTGACGATAATATCTTCTGGAGATGTTCTTTCCTTTGCTTATAATGCTGCAGAGGTTCTGGAGGAGAAGGGGATATCAGCAAGATTGATTGACATGCATACGATCAAGCCTCTTGATAAAGAAGCAGTCCTTAAAGCTGCCGCAGAAACCAAAGGCATTGTCACCGTTGAGGATCATAACATAATCAACGGCCTTGGCTCTGCCGTGTGCGAGGTGATTGCTGAGAAAGGAGGATGCAGAGTCAAACGCCTTGGAATCCAGGATAGATTCGGAGAATCTGCCCCATATAAGAACCTTTTGAAGAAAAACGGAGTCTCTGTTGAGGATATTGTCTCTGCTGCAGAGAATCTTATAGGCGGATAATCCGCAGAATGCATCAGGAGCTGTTTTCAGTAATCGCTGGGTACAGCTCCTTTTTCATAATTTCCTTATTATATTATCCCGGAACATGCTGCAGGAGGGAAAAACATCAGTAACCCATGATGAAATATGGGGTAAAAATGCTAAAAGTATTTGTAGGTTGCTTTAAAATATTGTAATGTAAGCAATCATAAAAAGGAGATTGATTATTTTATGTATCAGGGCCTAGCTGCTAAAGCATATGACCGTATCAGACAGATGATAATTTCAGGTGAGCTTAAGCCAGGTCAGAAACTGATTCAGGAAAACCTTGCTGCAGAGCTTGGGGTTTCCAGGACGCCTCTTCTCCAGGCAATATCAAGACTCAGCAAAGATAATCTTGTTGTTTGTATTCCCCGCAGGGGAGCATATGTAAGAACGCTGGATGAGAAAGCGATAATTGATGTTTTTGATGTCCGCTGTGCTTTAGAGCCTATGGGGGCAGCGCTTGCTGCTTCGAATATCACAGATAAGGAGCTGGAGGAGCTCAGGAAAGTGATATCCGAAATGGAGGAAGCAGTTTCCAGCAATGACTCCAATGCTTATATTGAGCTTGATTTGGCCTTTCATGCGAAAATCATGAAGAGCAGCAGAAATCAATATATTTATGATATAATCAAAAGGTTTTCGACAACAATGCTTACCCGCGATATGCTTTTGAAAAGCATTGAGGAATCCCTGTGGGAACATAAAACCATTTTCAACAGCCTTTCCAGACGTGAGGCGATTGCCGCAAAGACAGCAATGGAATACCATCTGAATGATAATTCCAGAGTCAAGCTGAGAGAATTGCTGAAAAGCGAAGCTAAGGTATCCATTGAAGGATAATGATGTTCTCTTTTGGTTTTGTAAGGTGTTCAGATGAATGTGAAAATAGATAATACTTCATTGAAATCGTACGTTTATAATGAAATCAAGCAAATGATTTACGCAGGGAAATTCCCTCTGGACCAGAAAATCAACAAAGCGGAGCTGGCTGAGCATTTCAATTCAAGTCTGACTCCGATAAACGATGCATTGAATCGTCTCGTCGGTGAGAAATTCCTTACCTTGGAATCGAGAAAAGGATACTTTGTAAGGGAGTTCTCCGTTGAAGAGATGATAGAGTTCTTCGAGATCCGCGCAGGGATTGAAGGAATGGCGATACGCCTATGTGCAGAGAAGCTTACGGATGAGGGAATCGGCCGTATAACATCATTCTTCCAAGGATATGATTTCCCATTATCCCAAGAAGAGGAGTCCAGATACAGGCAAGAGGATAATCATTTCCACTCATTGATAGTTGATCTGGCCAATAATATTTATATATCAGATATTATGAATTCACTCGGTGTTCTTGCGAAATCCTATCAGAAGGGACTGCTTCGCGATCCGGAAGAAACATATCCAGAACATCATCAGATAATGGAAGCTCTGCTGCGGCGCGATGGGGATCTGGCTCAGTCTCTTATGATCCAGCATCATCTTGCGACAAGAAATCATCTGAAGAAGCTTAAGCGCATGTAGAACACAAAATCATAAATATATTTATGTGGGATGTTGACAGGCGAGGGAAGTTGTTGTAAAAAATAGTTAGCCATAGCTAACCAAGTCATTCAGGAGGCGGGGAGAAGGGCTTAAGGCCGTCAGCAGAGACATTCCGGTATCCCTTCTGCGGATTTCCTCATGGAAACTTCTCCCCAGCTCCTCTTTTAATTGTTGCCAACTCCTCTTACTTGCGGTATCCTGCATAATTGCAGGAGACTATTGTGTCATGTGGTTTTCTCCTGCATTGAAACATCATATTTGGCTGTGGCATTGCCACAATTGCAGAATTTGAGGAGTGTTATAATGGCAGACAAGAAAATGGTTACCATTGATGGAAACACCGCTGCAGCGCATATAGCATACGCTTTCAGTGATGTAGCCGCGATTTACCCGATTA
>CALXKS010000006.1 GCA_944389015.1 uncultured Spirochaetaceae bacterium | reverse complement strand
ATTGGCAATGCCCTTATGTCGGAAAGATAATACCCACGCCTTGAACAGGCAATGCTTTGTGCAGGAAAACTCAGCCCCATTCCTCTATTTCGATGCTTGTGCTCCTGACCATTATCCCACCGTATTTCTCGATGCATTCAGTGACGTATTCCTGGAGATCGGAGATCGTGGATCCGATGTAGTGGCGCACAGGCAGGCGGAGGGTGATGCTGACAGAGTAGGAGCCATCCTGATTCTTTGCACCTCTTACCTTCTTGACCTTCATCACGGGATCGTACTCGCCGATGGCATGCCTTACCATCTGCGTCAGGACCGCCTCTGAAAGCTCTTCCTTGTCCGGTCTGGAGAACTCAGGTCTGACGATTGTCTTCTCATAGGTCTGGTTCTTCTTTGCGATGCCCTTTTTGCCCATGAAGACCTTCATCGAATCGTAGACAATCTGCGGAGCAGAGCGTGTGACCTCTATAGATGGTACAGGGATGACATGCTTGCCTTCGGTGTACCTGATCCTCATCGCGGTCTCGATCTCCTCCTGGGAAGCGACATCCTCGATGTGGATTATCTTCTCAGGTTCAGGCAGCTCAAGACGCTTCGCGATCTTCTTCACCATCTTCTCCGAGGTTCCGATTATCAGGATCTTCTTATAGCGCTCCTTCAGAAGGGCATTCATCACCTCGTCCCGGTGCTCTTCATCATCGAAGACAGCCGTTCTGACAGCTGCAAGGAAGTCAGAGTCCTTCTTCGCACTGTGGCCTGCGAGTATCCTGTTGCCTTTTATCAATAGTCCATCATCTATGATCAGATCGATCCTGTACTTTGCCGCAACAAGCTTTGAGTGATAGCTCTTCCCCGTTCCTGAACGTCCGACAAGAGCGTAGACCTTTACCCCTTTTAGCTTTGAGAATGCGAACTGGAAGAGCCTGTTCATGGATTCATTATAGCATTTAACAATGCTCTAATCCATCAACCGACGCCAAGATCGGTGTTTTCTATAAGGACTTCCGCCTTTCTGCTTTTCCTTATTTCCGGTGCAAGCTTCTCTATGAATATCCTGGAGAGCTCCTCATCCTTCTCCGTGCTGGTGCTGTTGGGGCAGAACAGGTTCACAGAGTAGTAATCGAAGAGGCGCTCGGCTATCTCGACCGACTCCATGATATCCTTCTCTGTCTGTCCTTTTATCCCTGCAAGGAGGCAGACTCCATCATAGAGCTCCCTTACCATCTCCGGCGTCACATCCCTTCCTATGCCCTTCTTCCATGCGATGCGGAGCTCCGGGTTGAATGATTCGATGCCGAGCCTGTAGTGCACGCGGCAGGGGAATCCTGATGCGAATGATCCAAGCTCATTGCGCCAGATCCAGTGGGATTCGAACCAGAGATCCTGGATATTCCTGTCCTTGATGACCTCTTTGATTCTTTCGACGGTCTTCATGTCGAATTCCTGGGCTGAGCCCGAGTTGATCACATCGAGAGTGCCATACTCTCCTGTGACTCTATCAAGAACAGGGGCATTGATGCTGTATGGGTCAGAGGAGGTGTCGGTGTAGTAGTCGCAGAAAGCGCACTTTTTCCATCTGCAGCCTGTTCCCTGCAGCAGTATGAACTCCCTCTTGAGGCCGTGGGTGATGCGGCTGTATCTTTCAAGTATATCTCTTCCTTATGAATCCTATTGCCATATATGCAAGGGGTGTGCCGAATAGAGCTTCAAGCAAGAGCTTGGCTGCATACTGGACCGCTATCATTGAAAGGAGGTCGGATGCAGGTGCCGTGCCTGAGAATGCGATAAGAACGAAGAGAACTGTGTCGATCAGATACCCTGCCGCCGATGATCCGATTGTTCTCATCCAGAGATGCTTCCTGTCCCTGCTCCTGTCCCGCATCAGGACAAGGATCTTAGCATTCAGGAGATCGCCTGCGAGAAATGAGATCAGGGAAGCTATGACGATCCTCGGGACATAGGTGTATATCGTGCTGTATGCTTCCTGCACCTCTTCCATGTAGCCTGGATAGGGCAGGATGATCCCTATTGATGTGAAGATGACCAGGAGCGCATTGCAGATGAAGGTCAGGAATATGACCTTCTTCGCAGTCCTGTATCCCCATATCTCGGCAAGCACGTCCGACAGCATATATGCGATCGGGAATGTGATCGTTCCTGCATCGAAGAGCGCAAGAGGGCCGATTGAGATCACCTTCACAGCCATGAGGTTCGCAGTGAGGTAAAGCATGATCAATAGTCCGGAGACGGCAACAAGCGGCGTGAAGCTGCCGATCCGGTTTTCTGAAGGGTTTTCCGGTACCTTGTATTCCATAATGATCGGGACTATATCATAAAACCGTGCAAAATGGTAATATCCTAACCATGCGCCGTCTGATCCTGATTGTACTCATTGCCTTCATGATGCTTCCCCTCGGCGCAGAGGGAGAGGCCTTTTTCTCCAATATAGTGAATGCATCATTCCTCACGGATTTCGCATACAGTCTATTCCCTGTCAGCTTCTGGGGGGAGTTTGGTATCGACAACCTTGATTTCATAGAGAATCTCGATACAAGGGCTGTTGTGCGGGTAGAGGCCGGAATGGCACAGAGGACGATACGCCAGGATCCTGTGACAGGAGAGATCATAACCGACCACTATCCCGGGCAGGATGAGAATTACTCCGTCGTATTCTCCGATGGATCTGTGGGTATCGACCAGGGGATTATCGACAACCCCGATCCGGATAAGCCTGATTTCCTCACTGTGAGCTTCTCCATAGGTATGCGATGGGAGCAGGCTTTTGCTTCCTTCCACCATATCCAGCAGGGGGATTTCAGCGGGGTATTCGGCAATAAGGATTACTTCCCAGACTCTGCCGAAGGGTATTTCCCAGGGACTCCTGAGCTTTCCGGAAATCTTTATACACTGACGAATTATGTCAATCTATCGCTTGTCTTCCGCAATCTGGACAACCACTATCTGTATCCAGAGGGCTATGATTTCTCCGCATCGATAACACTTGCCCCATGGTGGCTTTTCAATGATCTCCCGATCTTTGAGACAAGAACCGATTACTACCGCATGATATACTCGGCATCCTGGAAGCATACGATCCTCAGCCAGAACCAGCAGGCAAGAAGCGATATGAATCTCTACTCGCTTGCCGTTGACTTCAGAATGACATGCCAGTTCCTCTTCGGAAGCTCGGTCCCGCGCCATGCCTATGCGCTGACATTCCGCACGAAGGAGATTCCTCCCAGGGTATTCATGACCGATGCATATGCTGCTGTGATACTGAACGGGCCTGAGTTCCTTACGAAGGGAACGTACCCTGAGCTGACGGTCTTCCTTGAGAATGCCCTCTCCGCAGGAGATGTCCTGAATTACGGAGCAGGGGGCGATGGAATAAGATTCTATGGGACCCTTGGAGCAAGGCTCAGGATACATATCCTCGGATTCTTCCAGTGCCATGTTGGATTCTACTATGACTATCTTCCGATGGAAGGCTATGAAGGCGGGGTGTCGCTGGATCTCGGAGCATACTTCACAGCGATGTTCTGATTACTTCCTCTTTTCCTTTCTGAGGTACTTTGCGGCTCTCTTCTCGCCTCCGGGAACGAAGAACCCCTCTTTCTTCATCTCGATAAGCTCCTCATAGAGCGAGACGAACTTCTTCGCAACCTCCGCACCGTCGAATCTGCTTATTGCCTTACCTGCCTCGATGGCCTTCCTGTCGCGCTCCTCTGGATGGTTGAGCACATAGTCCATCGTGTCTGCAAGCGACTCTATGCTGCCGCCTTCGAAGAACCATCCCTGCTCGTCTGCAAAGAGCGCTCTCATATTGGCCACATCTGCTGCAATCACAGGAGTTCCTGAGCAGAGGGCTTCTATGACAGTCATGGCCTGGTTCTCGGAAAGGGATGCTGTCACGAATGCGGATATCTTCTTGAGTAGCTTGGATCCTATGAGATCCTGATTGGGAATCATCCCCGTCATGTGGATATGGCCTGTCGTATCCACGCTCTCTGCAAGCCTGATCAGCTCTTCCTCCGCAGGGCCTTGGCCGATGATGATGAAATGGGCATCAGGATTTCTTTCCAGACAGAGTGCAAAGGCCTTTATCGCCACATCGACGGCTTTCTCGTATCCAAGGCGCCCTATATAGAGCAGAGTCCTTTTCCCCAGCCATTCGGGCTTTATCTTCTCAGGAAGAGGGGATTCGGGAAGGCTATCGTTGAATCTGGATATATCGATACCATTGGAGACATATCTCACTTCCAGACCCGGTATTCTCTTCCGTACCTGCTCGCATGTCTCCTCGTTGGGAGCCGTCGTCATCCATGTCAGCTTATAGAAAGGATAGAATACAACTGTCCAGATCGCATCCTTCGCAGCATTCGCAAGCGTCTTGCTCTTGAGTGCATACCGGATGTATATGGGATTGTCGATCAATGTATGATGTGTTGCGATAGTCGGGATATGAAGTCTCCGCGCTGCATGGTTGAGAGCCATTCCCATAAGCCAGGGGGATGTGTTGTGGACGATGTCTATATGGTATTTCCGCAGGTAGGGCATCAGATACCATCCATAGATCGGCAGCAGCTTTATCCCTTTGTATATCCAGGCAGGGATTGCCGGAACATGCACGATCCTTATTCCTTCTTCGATGACATTTGCCGTAAAGCTTCGTTCCTTGGGGACAAAAAACCACACAGAATGTCCTTGGCGTATGAGATTGTTAGCAAGATTTATAGTCGTAGTTATTACGCCATTGGTCTCTGGATAGAAAATGTCAAACCCGAAGGCAATCCGCATTGGAATAACCCCTTGAATAGTGCTAGAGGAATGTTAACAGAACTGCGGTATTCCATCAATCTTATTTTGCGAATGGAGCGTATATGATACTATGTGGGGCATGAGAAAACTATTGTGTCTGGCCATATTCCTGTTTCTTCCCGTTCTTGTGTTCTCCGCGTCGCTCGAGATGTTCCATATGGATCATCCGGTCTACATGGAGATGGATGCCCTCTATACAATCGAAGGGAAGGCATCGCCGCTGGGATCAAGACCTTGGACGGAGATCGATGTGGAGCACCTGCTCTCTGCTGTCTCTCCAAGGACAGAGGGGGGTAAAAGACTCAAGGAAAGGCTTGAGGGATATATAAGGCCGGAGAAGGATTTCCGGGGTCTGTTCAATGCAGGATTCACTCCTTCGATGTATGTCCATTCGAATCCTAAGGACTACGGTAAGGCCGAGGATGCTTTCGATATGGACATAGTCAACCGTCCCGTTGCCGATATAGCTCTCGGACTGACATACAAGGAGTATATCGCGGGGTATATGGATTTCTCGCTTGGCTTCAACTTCGCGGATGCCTCATCCGGTGAGACGGATCCAAGATACAGGAACGCTTTCTCGACTAATATCCCTTTTGCATCTGAAGGTACGATAAGCATGAATTTCCCCAACAGGGCATATGTGGCTTTCGGCTTCGATGCATTCCGCATCGCAGGAGGACGCGACAGGCTCTCCTGGGGCAATGGCATCATGGGCAATATGATGATAGGCGATACCCTTCCGTATCATGACTATCTCTCGCTCTCATTCACAGGCTCTGACTGGTTCAGCTACCAGATGCTCGTAAGCTTCTTCTCGCACTCAGAGAACTTCAACGTTGAGGATGACCGCGTTCCGCTGCAGGGCATACGCTTCTTCCTTGGCCACAGGTTCGAGATGAGATTCTTCTCCGGCAAGGTGAAATTCACAGTCAATGAATCCATAATGTATCAGGCGGAGGATGGATACCTGGATCCGAGGCTTCTCAATCCTCTGATGTTCCTCCATAACCTCTATATGGCAGGGAATGCCAACTCCCTTGCCGTCTTTGAGCTGGAATACGCTCCTGGGAACTCTGTGAGCCTCTATCTGCAGTTCGCTATCGATGACTTCGCGATGCCCAATGAGCCTCAGCCTGGAAAGGATGCAGGGGCATCTTCAGATGGCTGGGGACTGATGGGCGGCATCAGATACGCCCAGGCTCTGGCAAGCGGTGACTACTTCTATGGCAACGCTGAAATAGTCTATACCTCCCCATTCCTGTACCACAGGGCAGATGACACAGAGAAGAGCGCCTATGACCTATATTACGTATCATCACTGAGAGTCCAGGATGGGGGAGTGAAATCAATCTCAAGATATCTCTCATTCCCGTTCGGATCCGATGCTGTCGCAGCGCTTCTGAAGTTCGGCTACAACGATATAGATCTCTACCGTGTCGAAGGCAACATCTTCTTCATGGCCCATGGAGTCATAAGGAAGGATAGCATCACAACACAGTACACAGGACCGGCTTCCGTTCCAGTAGCCCCAAGCACCTCCAATCCATTCGATCCAGCTGAGAGCGGGGAAGTGGAGTATACCTTCGCATTCGGCGGAGAGGGGACTGTGGATCCTCTCTCATTCCTTTCAATCGATGCAGGTGCGTACTGCTTCTTCATATGGAACAAGGACAACAGCCCATCTCCCTGCTCCGTTGATTTCCAGCTTTCACTGGGACTTACGCTCAAATACTGATCATCCAGCAATGAAATTGCATAGGCCTGGATCCGCTCCAGGCCATTTTCACGTCCGAAAATCCTGAACCATCCAAAAATCTTGCCTCAATCCACAAATTCCTCTTGACAAAAATGTACCAGGGGGGGGGTAGCCTGTTTTTAGAAAATTCGTAAAGGAGAGGATTGAGAGAATGAAAAGGAAATCAATTCTTGTATCGCTTATCGTTGCGGTTCTGGCAGCTATGACATTTGTCGGCTGTTCGGATGCAGTGGTTTTCCCACCAATGCCGCAGTCGGTAAAGAGCGGGTATATCATCCAGAACGGTGACTTCCTGACTGGTCAGGCTTTCGACTCATCGAAGTTCACTGTAATGGTTGTATATGACAATGGAGAAGAGGCTGTTCTGCCTACGGCAAGTGTTGTACTTACTGGCAATGTGGAAGCTAATGCAGATATTTCCGCACTTGTCGGCTACAACTCTGAGAATAATCCTGTATATGCCACAGGCTCTCTTGTCGCATATGACATCAATCGCCTTGAGGTAACGTCCCTTTCAGGAACATCGGAGTATCCTGTAGAGATTGGTGCAGACGGACAGTCCGTGACAATCCCTGCTTCTGATCTTGTCGTAACAGCATATTACCTTAAGAACGGTACAGAGACTTCCGTACAGCTTTCTTCCACAGAGTTCACTGTTGAAGAGAATTTCGATGGAGATAAGATTGATCTTTCTGCTGATGCTCCTTCCATTGACCTCGTTGCAACTATTTTCGCAAAGGTTGGATATGAGTATCCAGTAGATGAACAGCCAACAGCAGCTTATCCATATACTGCAGTCTATGCTCTTGCTGATACCGATATCGTTAGCGTAGAGGCAGCAGAGTTCAAGGCTGGCACTGTCGTTCCTGCACTTGTATACGGTGATGTTCCTGCTCCGAATGCTGGGGATATCGAGCTGACAGTCAAGTATGCTAATGGAACAACTGGAACGAAGGTTGCTCCTACTGAGGACATGGAGCTTGCTTATGTTGTTGGTGCAACAGGACTTGAGCTTGAGGAGAATGATCTCACAGGTATGGTTGGATCCAATGTTCTTGGCCTTGCTGTTACATTCAATGGAAAGACTGTTGTATCCAAGGAATCTGCAGCTTCTGTAGTCGCAGCTTCCCCAGTTGTCACAGCACGCAGCAGCTTCGATACTGAGTATGTCAGAGGCGAGGCTCTTCCAGCTCTTGATAAGGCTGACTTCATGATCAACCTCAAGGTTGGTGACAAGTATCAGAAGATCGAGGATCTCGAGAATGTTGAGCTTTCCTACTATGCATATGTAGGAACAAGCTATGCAGCACTTGATAGCGATGATGTTGTACCTGCTACAGGCAACCTCTATGTCGCAGCAACTTACATGGGAAAGACTTCTGTTGTTGCCAATGATTCAACTTGTGAGGCATACAAGATTGCTGATATTGAGAGTGCTAAGACAACAACATATATGACATTCACATATGCAGCTGCTCCTGTTTCTCTTGTCGAGGATTTTGAAGGTCCTGCAAAGCAGTACTACAATGACATCACACCAGTCATGAACTCTCTGACAGCTGATGCTCTTGAGCCAATTGAAATCATATTCAAGACTGGCGAGGATCCTGTAACAATCGATCCATCGGAGCTTGAAGTTGCATACTCAAGAGAGCAGGCTACATACACAGCTGAAGATGGTATTGTAATCAAGGCTCTTGATGATAAGTCATTTGTAGATGAGAATGGCAATGGTTCTCTTGTTATGGCAGAAACTGGTGCCAAGCTTTATGTTGTGGTTTCCTACACATATGTTGATCCAGAGACCGGCAATACAACTGTCTACTTTGATTCCATTGAAGTGAAAGAGTTCGCTACAGCAGTTGCTGATGAGTTTGAGCTTGAGCTGACGTACAAAGCTACAGATCCAAATGGAAATCCAATGCTTGGAACTACAGTTTCTTAATATGAGCTTACATCAAGCAATGACAATGGCATCGTCTCTATTGCTGATATAACAACATCGCATACAGATATTACGCTTCTTGTTGATGGTGTGGCTGTAGAAGATAATACAGCTTGGACTACTGTCACAGTCGGAGAGACTGCAAAGACAGTTGAGATCTATACAGAGGGAACTGATGCAACTGCCATGATACATGCATCTGCTACAATTCCTGCTGGAACTGATTATGTAACAGCTACTAATAATATCAAAGTTGAGCTGACAACAGCTGGTGCTGCTAAGCTCTTCCGCATCGGAGATGTATATGCAAATGTATTCACTGCCTCTGATTTCACAGCGACAGCAACAACCAAGGGTGGTGATGAGGTAGCACTCGAAATCACAGGTATTGAGGTTGCTCCAACACTCAAGGCTACAGCTGTAAAGTACAATCTTCCTGTAAGAGTTTCCTATGTCAACGATGAGGGAATCGAGACAACTACTCTGAAGACAGCAGAGGTTACTGCTGTTGAGTATGTTGTTCCAGCATCTACAGGCTTTGGAATCTCATATGGTGGAAAGACTTATGAGAATGGAGATACTATACCTGTTCCAACAAGTGCAGTAAACATATCGAACTTCACAGCTGCTTTGTATACAGCATACAGGGAAACAGCTACACAGGATAACGCTCTTGTAAAGATTGAAGGGTCTCTCTATCGTGGTGTAGATTTTAGCCTTGATGAGAATCGTACTCTCATAGCTGGCGATGTCCTGACATTCACAATCTCGTATGTTGATGGAACAACTGCAACAAAGACTGATGATGTAACAAAGTGGCCTACACGTCAGGTTGAGCTTACTGTTGTGGCTCCGGAAGCTTGAGGGATCCAGTTTCGTGAGGGGTCTGGATTGAGAGATCCAGGCTGATCAGGCCCGGTCATAATGCCGGCCGGGCCCCATTCCAGGAGGAAGACTATGGAAGAAAGAGTAGAGTCCCTCCGGAAGCAGAGGATTCCAGCGAAGAAGAGGCAGGAAT
>CALXKS010000005.1 GCA_944389015.1 uncultured Spirochaetaceae bacterium | reverse complement strand
GTCTCCTGGTGGCCATAGCAGGGCGGCGATACCCGTTCCCATCCCGAACACGGAAGTAAAACGCCCTCGCGCCGATGGTACTGCGGCTCGTCCGCGGGAGAGTAGGTCGCCGCCAGGTTCTTTTTTTTTGATTTTCCACCCCTCTTTCTGAGGGGTTTTATTTTTGCTTAGATGTCTCTGCATCAGAGATTGCTTTTCTGCAAAAATTACTCATTTCGTCCCTTTTTGCATTATTTGTCCAAAATTGATGTTTTCAGACTCTGCTGCTGAAATTTTTATTGAATTTTTTTTCATGATTCCCATTTAGAAACTACATGAAAAATACAAAAACTATGGTATAGTTTTATAAGTAAAAAAAGGAGCATTTTCATGGCGAGATATATTGACCTCACATGGCCAATCGAAGAGCATTGGCGCTATCCTCATTTCGAGAGGGGGCTTATCTCATCATTCGATGATGGAAAGCTATGGCAGATTACGAAATTCACTCTTGGATCTCATTGGTTCTCTCATATCGATTTCCCGCTTCATACCGGAAAAGGACTCAATGACAGCAACTGCTATCCTCTTGAGCACTATAACGGCATGGCCTCCGTTGTTGATCTCAGGACAGGTTCTTCTCTCAAGAACCATGCATTTACGAAGGATGAGCTTGTGAAGGCTATCGGAGACAGGAAGCTTGAGAAGATCGTGCTTATCAGAAGCGACTGGGATAAGGAAGTATCGCACATGACACGTGAGTTCTGGCTGGATGCTCCCTATCTTGCAGAGGATGCTATTGACTACCTTGCGACGCTTAGTCTCAATGCAATTGCATTCGACTTCCCTCAGGATTATGCGATCAGACCTATCTTCGATCATCCCGTTTCGCCCGATGAGCAGAAGACACATACTGCTCTTCTCAGAAAAGGTACCCTGCTGGTTGAGTACGTATGGAATTTCGATCAGATCGGGCAGGATACATGTGAGATAATCTGTATGCCGCTTAGACTCGATCATATTGACGGATGCCCCGTCAGGTTCGTGGCTAAGGTTTAATAGATAAGGAGGGTTAAAGTGACTAATCCAGGACTTGAAAAGGCACAGAAGGTCTTCAGGTATGTGATGGCTGTTATAGTCTTCCTATGGATTATACTTGAGAACTTCGTTGTTTTCTCTCGCTACGTTGCGAAGATGTCTTTCCCATGGTCTGATGAGGTCTTCACAATGACATTCATCTGGCTGATTTTCGTCGGATGCGCTCTTGCTGCTGTTGATAATAAGCACATTGAGATTTCCGTTCTTACAGATGCGCTGCATGGACGGTCGAAGATGATCCTGAAGGTTGTGCAGAATCTCTTTATGCTCATTTTCATCGCTGTTCTGCTTGTGCAGAGTATAAACATCTGCCGCATGCAGGCAATGATCAACCAGACAACGGCGATTCTCAGAATACAGGTCTGGTATACAACAGCTGCCATGGTTGTAGGTTCTGCCGCATGGCTCGTTGTGACGATCTGGAAGATTGCTGTCTATCTTAAGGCAGCGAAGGAAGACAAGGAGGTTCGCTGATGTCCAGTGCATTGATGCTTTTATTCTTCATTGCTCTGCTGTTCCTCGGAGTGCCTGTTGTAGGTGCAATGGGACTTGGAGCGATATTCTATATCGTAATATTCATGGATATCCCAATGAATATCATCGCAAGCCAGATGTATGCGGGTGTCAACTCGATTCCTCTCATGGCTATTCCTTTCTTCATCATCGCTGGTGCGCTTATGGAGAACGGAGGTATCTCAAAGAGAATCGTTGCATTCGCTAACTCTCTTGTAGGACACTTTCCCGGTGGATTCGGACTTGCTGTCGTCGTTGCATCCGCATTCTTCGCTGCGATGACCGGTTCCGGTGCTGCATGTGTTGCTGCTATCGGAGGCATGATGATCCCTGCTATGGTCGATAACGGATACGATAAGGATTTCGCATGTGCGCTTCAGGCAGCAGGCGGTTCTCTTGGTCCTATCATCCCTCCATCGATCCTGATGGTTCTCTTCAGCTGCTGTACAGCAAACAGTGTCGGCGATATGCTTCTTGCTGGTGTTATCCCTGGTCTTATGATTGCTCTTGCATTCGCAATCGTAACACTCTGGATCTCCAAGAAGCGCGGTTACAAGGGAACAAGCAAGTTCAGTCTCAGCAATGTCTGGAAGACATTCAAGACATCTATCTGGGCACTTCTTACTCCGATGATCATCCTTGGCGGCATCTATTCCGGTCTCTTCACTCCGACAGAAGCATCTGCTGTCAGCTGTCTCTATGCAATCATCATCGGATTCTTCGTATACCGTGAGCTGACAGTCCAGGCTCTGATCAAGAGTCTCTATAACTCGATCAAGCTTATCGGACAGATCCTCGGAATCGTTGCGACAACACAGATCTTCAGCTGGATTCTCGCTTATGCAGGACTGCCGCAGGCAATTGCCCAGGCATGTGCTTCGTTCAGCGATACGCCATCGCTCTTCCTGCTGCTCTCTATGCTTGTTCTTCTTGTTGTCGGATGCTTCCTCGATCCAGTTCCTGCAGTTCTCATCTTCGCACCGATCCTTACGCCGGTCGCAATCTCTCTTGGCCTTGATCCGATCCACTTCGGAACGCTCATGGTCATCACATTCTGTATCGGACTCATCACTCCTCCTGTGGGAATGACACTCTTCGTTGCCGCAGGAATCGGAGAGCGCCCGGTAATGGCAGTTGCTAAGAAGATATGGCCATTCGTTATTGCGATGGTTGTATGTGTTGTTATAATGATATTCGTCCCAGGTATTGTCACATTCCTTCCAAATGCAGGGAATATAGCGGGCTGATAATAAAAACTTAAGGAGTTTAGATATGAAGAAGTTATTGGTTATTCTTCTTGTTCTCATCTGCGCATTCGGCACAGTCTACGCAGGTGGTAGTTCAGAGTCGAAGGGTCTTACCCTCAGCGCCAGCACAGGCGGTATGAGCGCATCAAGCGCAGCAGGCCGCGGTCTTGCGAAGTTTGCTGAGCTCGTAAATGAGTATTCAGACGGGGCAATCACAGTCAGAGTGTTCTATGATACGACTCTTGGAAACTCCACAGCGGTTGTATCCGGAATGATCCAGGGTACTGTTGATGTAGGTATCTGCGGTGACAGCTACTACTCAGGTCTCGTCCCTGAGATCCAGGCTTTCGAGCTTCCTTTCATGTTCGAGAGCAAGGATGCAGCACGCTCTGCAGTAAACGGTGAGCCGGGCCAGTATATCATCGACCAGCTTGCCACAAAAGGCATCCAGGGACTCGCTTTCTGGGAAATCGGATTCAGGCAGCTCACAAACAACACACGCCCTGTTTCCTCTCCTGCTGATCTGAAGGGAATCAAGCTTCGCTGTCTCCCTGCTACATATCAGGTAGCAGCATGGGATGCAGCTGGTGCTATCCCTGTTCCAATGGACGTATCCGAGCTCTACTCATCACTCCAGCAGGGTGTTGTAGATGGACAGGAGAACCCGATCAGCGAGATCTATGCAAACAGATTCTATGAAGTCCAGAAGTATATCTCGATGACAAACCACGTATATACACCGATGCTTCTCTCGATGTCAGGACTGCGCTGGGCACAGCTTGATGACGCACAGAAGGATATAATCCTCCGCGCAGCAAAGGATGCACAGCAGGAAGTCTACAGCATCAACGATGCTGAAGAGCAGCAGCTTCTTGATGAGATGGTTTCCAGCGGCAACCTTGAGCTTACAGCTGAGGTCGACAGCGATGCTTTCAGAGAGAAGATGTCAGCATCCTATGATCTCTTCGAGAAGGATTATGGTTCGACATTCATCGACATGCTTCAGGCTGAGTGATCGGTACTGCAATCATTGCAGGGGCTGCCTTCTGGGCAGCCTCTTCTGTTTCCATGGATCAGTGCTGGACAGAAAGAGAGGATATCTGATAAAGACAGGATGTTATGAATATCCTGTTTGTCTGTCATGGAAATATATGCAGATCCCCTATGGCCGAAGCTGTATTCAGGAAGCTATGCGAGGATAGGGGAGTATCGGATCGGTTCGTCATCTCTTCTTCCGGAGTCAGCAGTGAGGAGGCTGGCAATGATATCTACCCGCCAGCTAAATCCGAGCTCAGAAGGCATGGTATTCCATTTGCCAGAAGAGGAGCGAAACGGATTACCGATAGAGAATTCGCTGATTATGATCTGATAATAGCTCTGGATAGATCGAACCTTGCTGCGTTGAAGCGCCGTTTCGGGGATAGCACCAAGTTCAGGATGCTTCTTGACAGGGATGTCGATGATCCCTGGTATACCGATGACTTCCATAGTGCATATGATGATATCCTCAGAGGCTGTACGGAACTCCTTGATTCTCTCCTGCAGTGAATTTTTGTGTGCTATCATCAAGGTATGAAAAAGATATCTGCTGTTATCATGCTGTCATTGGCAGCTTTGCTGCCCGTATTCCCGGCCCCGGTTCCTCCTGCAGAGCCTCTGGTCATACTATCGCTTGCAGCTCCTGCCATAACTGCTGCAGAGAATCCCGGAGGAAGTGTTGATCTCTCCATGTCAGATGAAGCTATGCTTCTTATGATCCCAGAGGAGATCATGCGCTCAGGGATCAGGCTTTCAGGGATACTCTCTGATAATATCATCAAAATAGCCAATGAAGCATTCAAGGCTGCTATGCTCTATTCCGGTTTTGAGGATGCGGATCTCATAGGAGCCAGCGGAACAGTCTCCTCTTCATTTGATAGCAAGGCGCTGGAGGAGGACGGCCTCCTCAGGGCATATATATCATTTGATGATGCATCTGCGATCTATAAGTTCGGATCAAGGACATCGAGCACATCGCTTGATGGTACAATGTGCTTTACCGCATCGCTTCTTTCTGATCCTCTTGCTTCCCTTTTCATAGATACAGGGGATATCGTGATTTCAGATAGCAGTGCTTATCAGAGCAATGTTCTTGAGATAAGGATAGATCTCAATGAGGATGCCGTCCTTTCATATTTTGATATCATAGGAATCGATATCGATGAAGCCAGAAGCAATGCGATCATGCTTCTCCTGATGTTTGGCGGTGATGAGTATGGTGATCTCCTTATCGGAGAGGATCTTGATGCAATGCAGCTGGATGAGATAACCGGTGTACTCAGAGAGAAGAACATGCTGGATGTCCTTGATGCAGCAGCATTCTTCATTGAAGCTGGAAGCGATCCCTCGATGGATATCCCCGGAATGATCTCTGTTGCCATTGAGCCATCCCTCTATCTTAATGGAGCCCCAGTCCCCGGTGTTGATCTTGAGAAGGCCATGAATCGCCTCTTTGATATCTATACCCTTGCAGAGAAGCTGGAGTAGGTGGTCACAAAAAACCGTTTTGCTGTTATATTATAGACAATAGGAGCACGAATCATGGATATTCGCTATTCAACAGGCAAAGAGCCTTTCAAGAGAATGAATACAGATGAACTCAGGAATGAGTTCCTCATTACAGATATCTTCCTTCCAGATGATGTCACTGCTGTATACTCCCACGTCGACAGAATCGTAACCATGGGAGCAATGCCTATCAAGGAGACAATCTCCATTGATAAGAACATTGACTGCTGGAAGAATTTCGGTGTTGATTACCTTCTTGAGAGAAGGGAGCTCGGTGCTATAAACATCGGTGGAAAGGGAAAGATCATCGCAGATGGAACAGATTATGCAATGGATCATTTCGATGGCATCTATATCCCTATGGGAACGAAGGATGTGAAGTTCGCATCTGATGATCCTTCTGATCCTGCAAAGTTCTATATGTGCACAACACCTGCGCATCGTCCATATCCTGTGAAGCTTATTCCTCTGAAGGATGCAATCCATAAGCATCTCGGATCACAGGCGACCTCGAATGAGAGGACAATCAATCAGTACATCCATCCGGATGTTCTTGATACCTGTCAGCTTTCAATGGGTCTTACCCACCTTGAACCAGGTTCTGTATGGAATACAATGCCAGCTCACACCCATGAGAGAAGAATGGAGGTTTACTTCTACTTCGAAATCCCAGATGACAATGTCGTATTCCATTTCATGGGAGAGCCTTCGGAGACAAGACATATCGTAATGCACAACGAAGAGGCTGTGATCAATCCATCATGGTCCATCCATTCCGGCTGTGGAACCTCTAACTATACGTTCATCTGGGCAATGGCTGGAGAGAACAGAGCTTATGATGATCAGGATGTACTGAAGACAGACAAGGATCTCAGATAAGCATATTCTGTTATGCATTATGGAGGCTGTACGGGCTGACTCCTGTACAGCTTCTTTTTTTGACTGTCATGGCAGATTGTGGAGTATATAAGCTGTTGGTTTAAATACAGATATCTGATATAAATAATCTCCGGAGTATTTTATGCAGATAAGACTGAGGAATCTTAAGAGGAACTATGCATCGCTTCATGCTGTCGATGATGTTTCCCTTGATATACCATCCAACACTGTCTATGGCATCATAGGACGCTCAGGCGCAGGCAAGTCTACGCTCGTCAGGCTTGTTTCGATGCTTGAGAAGCCTGATCAGGGAGAGGTCTACTATGATGACAGACGTGTTGATAATCTCTCAAAGGAAGAGCTGATACAGGAGAGAAGGAAGATCGGAATGATCTTCCAGAATTTCAACCTCTTCTCTTCCAGGAATGCAGAGGATAATATCGCCTATCCGATGGAGATCTGCCATATGGATAAGGCATATATAAAGAAGCGTACAGCAGAGCTGCTTGCTCTTGTAGGGCTTGAGGGCAGGGGCAATGCTCCTATATCGACCCTTTCAGGAGGGCAGAAGCAGAGAGTCGCTATAGCCAGAGCGCTTGCTGTAAAGCCTGAGATCCTTTTCTGCGATGAGGCTACAAGCGCACTCGATCCGCAGACTACACGGGCAATTCTTTCCCTTATAAAGGAAATCCAGAAGAAGATGAATCTCACTGTTGTGATGATCACGCATCAGATGGAGGTTGTCCGTGATGCCTGTGACCGTGTTGCGGTTCTTGATTCAGGCCACATAGTGGAGGAGGGGCCGGTCTCGGATATCTTCGCTTCCCCTAAAAGCGATGTCACAAAGGACTTCCTTTCATCCCTTACGAATGTCCACGAGTCAATTGTCCGCTGGTCAAATGATGGCGGTCACTTCACTCTCCGGTTCCGGGGTGGGGCAACTGATGAGCCTATAATCTCCACTGTTTCCGCAAGGACAGGGGCTGTATTCAATATCAGGGCAGCAGGGGTGCAGACTGTAAATGGAGAGGAGCTGGGTGTTATGATCACTGATATCGGGCCGGATGCTTCAATCGCAGCGGAAGCTGTTAAGCTTCTTTCTGGGATGGGAGTGCTTGTAGAGGAGGCTGAGTGATGGAAACTATCGCATCTTTCTTCCAGTCTACGATGTTCACATTGGTTGCCCAGGCTACATGGCAGACACTGGTCATGGTATTCCTATCCACGATATTCTCCATGATCCTTGGACTCCCTGTCGGGATACTGCTCCATATAACAAGTTCGGAGGAGCAGGGAGGAATCATACCGCACCCTGTCTTCTACAATGTTCTTTCACGTATTGTGAATATACTGCGTTCATTCCCGTTCATAATACTCATGATCGTGCTGATGCCGCTCTCGAGGTTGATTATAGGAACGAGTATTGGAACGATGGCTACAGTGATACCGCTCTCAATAGCGGCAGCTCCTTTTGTGGCCAGAATCATAGAGTCCTCTCTCAAGGAAGTGGACCCAGGAGTCGTGCAGGCCGCACGTGCTATGGGTTCTACGAACTGGCAGATAATACTCAAGGTTCTGATCCCTGAGGCTCTGCCTTCCCTCGTGTCAGGAGTTACCTTGACAATCATCAACCTCATCGGCTATTCAGCTATGGCAGGTGCTATCGGTGGAGGTGGTCTTGGAGACCTTGCAATACGCTATGGATACCAGCGATTCAGCCCATCATATATGGTTTTTGCTGTCATCGTGATTATCGTGATGGTTGAGGTGATTCAGTTCATTGGTGATAAAATCAGCGCGCATCTTATTGCTAAGAGATGATTGACTGAATAGGGAATTAAAAAAAATCGAGATAGCAATTTGTTATATGACAGGGAGTTATATTCCAGACCCCCTGTTTTTTTATAAAAATTTCAACTTAGGCATGGAAAATTCATTGCATATTCTTGCACCTTTATGCATAATCAAGGCATCAAAGAAAAAGGAGAGCACGATATGGCAAAGACATCTTCCATTACATCCATGCGCATGTTCTCCATGATGCCCGTGAGGGCATAATACTTTTATTCCACCGCATTTCTATCAGAGTATCAGGTCCTTAGGGATATCGTCAGGAAAATAAAAACAAATTTTGGAGATAAATTCATGAAAAAGACTCTTGCTGTTCTTGCTGTGTTTATTCTCGCAGCATCCGTTTTCGCTTCCGGTTCAAAGGAATCCGCAGATTCGAATGTGCTCAAAGTGGGTGCAACCCCTGATCCTCATGGTGTTCTTCTTTCGCTTGTGAAGGATGATCTTGCCGCTCAGGGAATCGATCTTCAGATTGTCGAGTTCACCGATTATGTGACTCCGAACGAAGCTCTTGCTTCAGGCGATATCGATGCGAACTACTTCCAGCACCTTCCTTACATGGAGAGTGCGAATGCTGAGCGCGGCTATAAGCTCGTCAATGCCGGTGGTATCCATATCGAGCCACTTGCCGTATACAGCCAGAAGTATGATGCGCTTGAAGCAATTCCTGATGGCGCAAGGATTGCAATCCCGAATGATCCTACGAATGAGGGAAGAGCTCTTCTTCTCCTCCAGAGCGCAGGTCTCATCACCCTCAAGGCTGATGCCGGTCTTGAAGCTGTTCCTGCTGATATCGCAGAGAATCCGCATAACTATTCATTCTCTGAGATTGAGGCCGCATCGCTTCCACGTGTCCTCGCAGATGTTGATGCAGCTGTAATCAATGGCAACTATGCGATTCCTGCAGGTCTTATCGCGACACGCGATGGACTCTTCATCGAGAATGCGGACAGCCCGTATGTGAATGTCATTGCTGTAAATGATGGCAATCAGGATGATCCGAAGGTACAGGCTCTTGTCTCGGCTCTCAAGGGAGATAAGGTAAGAGAGTATGTTGCAGAGCGCTACCCGAATGGTGAGGTTGTCCTCGTAGACTGAGAATAATCCTTATGTGATTGATTTTGGCTGTCAGGGAGCTTTCCTTGGCAGCTTTTTGCTTGCTGAGCCGAGGCTTATGAGTCAGAGATTCAGGAGAAGAACCGCAGGGATTATCATCAGAACGCCAATCCTGCTCCATTTCGTGATTCTCTCTCTGAATGCTATAGCGCTTACAGCAATGACAGCAAGGATTGCCCCGACGCTGTATGTAGGATAAGCGATATATGCGCTGACTGATGAGAGCGATCTGAGCAGAAGGAGAGATGAAAGATAGTTAGGTATTCCAAGCGAGAGCCCGAGGATGATCTCTGTTTTCCCGATTCTCCCTTTTCTCAGCGCCGTGATAGCAAGGCATATCAATGAAGCTGTGAGGAATGTTATTCCCATGAACCAGTTCTCAAGGCTTGGCTGTCCGTACTCCTGGAATACTTTCAGGAAGCTGTCTGCTATGCCTCCGAAGAGAAGCCCGAGCAGAAGAAGGCCGAACTCAGGCTTTATCTTATCACCACAGCTCTTCTCTGGGATATTCATAATACAGAATGCCGCAAGCACTATGGCAATTCCTATTATCTGCCGTGGCATTGGCCTTTCTCCGAAAAGCACTATCGAGAGGCATATCGGCACCATGACTCCAAGCCTGGCAAATGCCGACTGGAGAATAGCTCCGTTTCTTCTGACATTCATCCGGTTCAGCACCATTCCCATAAGATACAGAAAGCCATTGATTGCCGCAAAGGCAACGCAGTTCATGAAATCAGCATCGAACAGGGGAAGGCTTCTTCCAATCTGTGAGATTGAAAAAGGCACAAGACAGGCTGCATAGTTGACTGCGAACATTCCGTATTCATCATATTCCCATCTTCCTCCTATCTTCAGGACAATGGAAACCATTGCACTGCAGAGGAATGCCGATACAAGGAAAAGCACTATTATCCCGCTCCTATCCGCTATTCAGGATACATTATCCTGGATTCATTATCATCCGCTTCCTATCATACCTGTATGATATTCAGCACTCATTATGGTTCTGTTCTATGGGAATGAATCCATTTCTGGGCTATTATTCATTTATGGCTATCGAAACGTTGGTTCTTGTATCCGTTATTCTATCAGCAGTGAATGCTGTTATCCTTGCAGCTGTTCTTGCAAGAGGGAACAGCAGGAAGGATATCCAGAGAATGTCTCAGGAAATGCAGGACAGATCTGCTTCTTCATTTGATGCTTTCAGGTTCTCAATCGAGCAGCGTATCCAGTCGCTTGAGAGTGCTATCAAAGAGATAAATACATCGCAGAGAGAGCAGATGTCTCTTTTCTTCAGAGAGAACAGGGAGCTGAATGAGAAGCTCGACAGAAGGCAGAAGGAAGGTACGGATTCCATATCCACGATTCTCTCAGAGATCAGAAAAGAGAATATGAAGACGATGGAGATAGTTCTCAAGGAGACATCATCGCTTACCGAGGAAGTCGGAAAGGGGATGGAGAAGATACGTACAGAGAACTCTGAGCAGCTGGAGAAGATGAGGCTGACTGTCGATGAGAAGCTTCAGAATACGCTGGAGGAGAGGATATCAAAGTCGTTCGAGCAGGTGACGCGCAATCTTGAAGCTCTGTATAAGAGCATCGGAGAGATGGATAAGCTTGCAGGTGACATCTCATCGCTGAACAGGATGTTCTCCAATGTCAAAGTGCGTGGAACATGGGGTGAGATACAGGCAGAGAACATACTGCAGGATCTTATGACGCCTCAGCAGTATGTCAGGAACTACTCTCCTAGAAAAGGCGGAGCTGTAGTCGAGTTTGCCATAAAGCTTCCCGGAAAGGATAGCGATGGTGAAGTTTATCTCCCGATTGATTCAAAATTCCCGAAAGAGGATTTTGTGCGCTATTCAGAAGCTGTATCAGAGGGAAATGAGGATATGATACGGGAAGCTCTGAAGAATCTGAGGACAAGGGTTCTCTCAGAAGCAAGGGATATCAGGGATAAGTATATCGTTCCACCGAAGACGACGGACTTCGCTATTCTCTTTGTCCCCACGGAAAGCCTCTATGCGGAGCTTCTGAGAATGGATGGGTTTGCTGAGACGTTGCAGGATGATTACAGGGTGCTTCTCACTGGCCCGACAAACTTCGCAGCCCTCATCAATTCTCTGCAGATAGGATTCAAGACACTTCAGGTAGAGAAGAACACCAAGAGAATCTGGCAGCTTTTCAAGGATCTCAAGACGCAGTTCTTCCGCTTCGGAGAGGATCTTGAGAAGACCCAGAATGCAATTGATCGTGCATCTGACAGGATAAATGATGCTGTAAAGCGCAACTCAATGATAACCGGTAAGCTTGAAAGGATTGAGCTCCCTGATGATATTGCAGGATCAGAATCACTGGAAAAGGCCAATATTCCAGATTTGCTTGAATAAATATACAATAATTTTATAAATATTGACAGTTTATGCATAAATATTTATTATAGCTGCATAAAGGAGATTGGATATGACACTCAAGGGTAGAAGCTTTCTTACGCTCAAAGACTATACAAAGGATGAGATACTGTATCTTATCGATCTTGCTGCCGAGCTTAAGGCCAAGAAGAAGGGGAAAAAGCATAGCAGTGCAGTTGACGGGAAGCTGCTTGATGGGAAGAACATTGTCCTTCTTTTCGATAAGACTTCGACAAGGACCCGCTGTTCTTTTGAGGTCGCCGCTTATGATGAAGGTGCCAATGTGACATATCTTACGAATTCCCAGATGGGAAAGAAGGAGTCTCTGGAAGATACTGCAAAAGTTCTTGGCAGGCTCTATGATGGGATTGAATACCGGGGCTTTGAGCAGAAGATAGTGGAGGATCTTGCTCTGTATTCAGGTGTTCCTGTCTGGAATGGGCTTACAGATGATGATCATCCTACCCAGGTCCTTGCGGATTTCCTGACAGCCATAGAGCATACCGGCAAGAAGCCCGACCAGATGAAGCTTGCCTATGTCGGTGATGGACGCAACAATGTTGCAAACGCGCTTATGATAGGGGCATCGAAGGTAGGTATGGATTATGCTGTTGCTACTCCTGCGTCTCTCGATCCTTCTGCTTCTCTTGTGGCCCAGTGCAAGGCATGGGCTGGGGAGAATGGCTCGGAGATATTGATTACGGAGGATCCGTACGAAGCAGTGAAGGGCGCTGATATAATCTATACAGATATATGGTGCTCAATGGGCGAAGAAGATAAGATGGCGGAGAGGATAGCTCTTCTCAAGCCATATCAGGTGACTATGGATCTCCTGAAGTCCACCGGCTGCAATACGATATTCGAGCATTGTCTGCCTTCTTTCCACGATCTCAATACGACAACGGCTAAGATGGTTAAGGAGAAGTTCGGGATCTCGGAGATGGAAGTGACCGATGAAGTATTCAGAAGCGCATCCTCTGTTGTCTTCGATGAGGCTGAGAACAGAATGCATACAATCAAGGCTGTGATGGTCGCAACGCTCTCAGAAACTCTTGCCTAGGTCCTTCTTCCTCCAAGGAAGATATCGATACGATGTTCAGGCTCCTCCGGGAAGAGCTTTTCCAGATGTTCTTTCATTGCTGAGAATGCGCTTTCGGGGGAGTAGCTGTCTATCATTGATTCAGTATTATCGCCGAATACAGCTTCCGGCAGAGCGTATCTTGTAATGCCCCAGCCATACTTCCTGCCATCCTTTGCGATCCTGTAATCGAACCCCGATACTATGACGAAACCATTCATCTGCAGTCCCTTCATTGCTTCACTGAAAGACGACTCCGACATGCCGCTCTTGGCTTTCAGGAAGGTGGAGTTCTCCTCTCCTGTTTCCTCGAGAATCCCATAGATCCTGCGTTCATTCTTCTTGGCATGCCCATCATTTGAGAATCCTTCGAAGTCATAGCCGTTGCGCCGGTAGGAGAGAAGGGGGAATATCATATCACGGGATACGAATCCGGGGCAGCCTGAGAAGAAGCTCCCATAAGCGCCTCCCGTTGCTTTTATGATATCTTCCTTCCAGTCCCAGGCTCCCATTCCATCTGGAGGGAACCAGATGGAGCTATCTGCCATATCCTCCAGCGATAACCCATATATCACAGAGCGGAAGAATGGAAGAAACCCGAATCTGACAACAGCATTGCAAAGATCTTCTTTGGTTCTGATCATACTGATATGGTACCATGGCAATAAGGTCTATGCCTGAAAAAATAGATGCTTGCGGACAGGATGAAAGCATGATAGCTTTAGTCCAAAGAAGGATACCCATGAAGAAAGCATCTTATGAAATCGACATGGTCAATGGGCCTTTGTTCGGCAAGATTCTTCGTTTTTCAATCCCATTGATGCTGTCCGGAATACTCCAGCTTCTCTTCAATGCTGCTGATATCATCGTAGTTGGACAATTCACAGGAAGCCATGCAATGGCAGCTGTCGGATCAACAGGAAGCCTCAATAACCTGATCATAAATATATTCATCGGGCTTTCGACAGGCAGCAGCGTGCTTATGGCAATGTATTATGGAGCAAAAGACCGGGAGAATATCGATGACCTAGTACACACATCGATACTTCTCGCCATTGTCTCTGGCGGTATTCTTGTCGTAATCGGTATTGCGCTTGCCGGTCCTTTGCTTCTTCTCATGGGAACTCCAGATGATGTTCTGCCTCTGGCCGAGCTCTATATGCGCATAGTCTTCTGCGGCATGCCTGCTTTGATGCTATACAACTTCGGCTCTGGGATACTGCGTGCCGTAGGGGATACAAAGAGGCCTCTTGCATTCCTTACCGCAGCCGGCATCATCAATGTCATCTTGAATCTCTTCTTTGTTATTGCATTCGGCATGGGAGTAGCCGGTGTAGCACTTGCGACAATCATCTCACAGTATATCTCCGCATTGCTCGTAATACGCTGTCTGATCCATACCGATTCTGCCTATAAGCTGACGCTGTCAAGGCTGAGGATATCAAAGGATAAGCTGAAACAGATAATCAGGATAGGTCTTCCCGCCGGTGTCTCAGGTGCAGTCTTCTCGATATCAAACGTGCTTATACAGTCCTCTGTGAACTCATTTGGTTCGATTACCATGGCAGGAAACGCTGCTGCGCAGAATATAGAAGGATTCATCTATACAGCGATGAACTCTCTGTATCAGGCATCGATAAATTTCACGAGCCAGAATGTAGGCGCAGGGAAGGCTGAAAGAATCGTCAGGGTTCTCATATGCTGTCTTGGAATCGTAGCCGCAGTAGGTCTGATACTTGGAATAGGGGCTATGATCTTCGGTACAGAGCTTCTGCATATCTATTCCTCGGATCCTGAGGTCGTGCGTTATGGTCTTATAAGACTCAGTATAATCAGCATAACGTATTTCATCTGCGGAATGATGGATGTTGCCTGCGGTTCGATACGAGGCATGGGCTATTCGATCACACCGACAGTGGTTTCCCTGCTTGGAGCCTGTGTTCTGCGTGTTGTCTGGATCTTCACCATATTCCAGATAGACAGATCGCTGTTTGTCCTCTATGTTTCCTATCCTGTGTCATGGGCAATAACATTCCTTGCCCATATGGGATGTTTTGCCGTGTTCTATAGGCGCTATAAGCTCAGGATCAGGGAGAAGGATATAATCCGCAGGATGGATGCTGCTGGGCATCTGGATTGACATCCTATCCATTATATGTATAAGACTTTCTCAGGAGGATATATGAGAAAGCTTCTTGTATTTCTGCTTATTGCTTTTACCGTGATCTCATCAGCTGCAGCTGCTGATGCAGAGGCCATTCCTATCAATGTCCTTATCCTGCCGAAGTTCGAGAACGGCGAGATGTCTGGCGATTTCCCAGGAGAAGCCCAGTACTATTATGAGGCATATCTTGAAGGCGGAGATGCTTATGATATAAAGGGTGGAACACCTGGTTCGAGTCTTTATGTAAAGGATGGTGTTGCTCTTTATGTTACAGGAATGGGCAAGATAAATACTGCCATGAGCCTTAATTCGATCCTTCTTGATCCGCGCTTTGATTTCTCTGACTGCTATTTCATCAGCACAGGCTGTGCCGGTTCAGCAACTGAGTATTCCGTAATGGGAGATGTCTTTGTGATCACAGCTGCAATCGATTATGATCTCGGACATCATGCCGATCCAAGGGAGATGGAAAATCCCGATGCTCCGACGTGGTTCCATGATGCAAGCTATGATAGCTCTTCATATAAGCTTCTTGATCAGGATCTTATGGATAGCATTTATGCTCTTGTAAAGGATGTTGAGCTTGAGACAACAGATAAGACAAGAGCTTTCATGGCATATACTTTCGATAACGCAGACTGGGCCGTAAGGGATCCTAAGGTCCTCAGGGGAACAACAGTTACCGCCGATAACTACTGGAAGGGCGAGTACGATCAGCAGAATGCCAGAGCCATGTGCGAAGTCTATGGCGCTCCAGATCCATTTGCTCTTTCTGAGATGGAGGATGTAGCCCTTGCTGTCGTCCTTGACCGTTTTGGTCTTCTTGATAGATACATCATCATCCGCGATAGCGTGAACATGGTTGTATTCATGAATGGAGTAACTCCAGAAAGCCTGTGGGATCCTGCAAGGTCGTCAGATTCGCTTTCCGATGAGGATTCCATCGAAGCTGCTGATATCTTCGCAACAGCAATGGAGAATAACTTCAAGGTAGGATCTGTTGTCGTTGATGCAATCCTTGATGGCACTCTCTGATAATGATTGATATGGACAGGTTCCTCCCATCGTCAGGAGGAGGACCTGTTCGCATCATTGTAAAACATTGGAATACCTAATTTCTCATTAACGCAAGCTATTCCTTATACTCTCAACCTCACCAAGCGTGAGTCCAGAGAACTCTGCAATCTTGGAAAGGGGAATGGATCCATCTCTCACCATGCTTCTGACGACTTCCTGTCTTCCCTCCTGCCGACCTTCAAGACGGCCTTCTGACCGACCCCTCTGAAGTCCATTGGCCTCACCTTTCTGAAGACCAAGCATCTCACCTTCCATCCGTCCTTCCTTCAGGCTCTCCTCCCGTACCTTCTCTGTTTCTCTCTTCAACGCTCTCTGCATTATCTCATCGAATTTCCCGCTCATGCTCTCTATCCCCTCCATCTCGTTCTTGTAGTATGAAACCATGTCCCTGAGCTCATTATAGTGCATCTTGTCAGGATCGGAACACCTCAGGTCATGCATGAGATGCCCAAGCTCCGTCCGCTCATCTGCAAGGGACGAGCTCACATACACTATATGCGATCCATCACAGAAATCCTTCCCCGTTCCTTTGACTATGCGCTCAATCATGTTCAGCGCATTCCCTTCCCCTATGGCATCTCCCCTTGTTATGAAGATCACATAGGACTCAGGAAGAGAGCAGTAGTCCTCTCCCTTCCCCAAGGCCCTGCTGTCGATCATCGCGCTGTAGTATCTTGCACGTTTCCTCTCAGCTCCCCTGTCATCCTTCTGGATCTCTATATTGTACAGATTCCCATCCCCATCCACGGCATGGACATCCAGCCTGACCGAATGCTCAAGGATGCCCTGCAGCCACTTCTGCGTCCTGACCTCCGTGACCACGAGGTCATCCCTGCCGAGTATTATGCGGAGCATGAGCGATGCGCACTCATTGCTTCCCTCGAGGCAGCTGGAGAAGAAGACATCGTCCTCCAAGGTAGCATCCCTGAGTATCTCAAGCTTCTCCTTCATGCTCAGTATTGCCATATAGGCCTCCCTTAGGAGCATATATGCTTTTCAATAGCTCCTATATCTTTTACGCGCTAGGTAGGCTTTTCTGACAGCTTTCCGTTGAAAATTCTGATACTTTTTACAAGAAATAAGGAAAAACGGCGAATAGCAGAGAGTAATTCAGGAATTTCAGCGCTTTGGCTGTCAGAGAAAGGTATTTGGAGCGTTATTATTCTATGAAGCTGCTATTTATCTGCGTCTGCCTTTCTTTCATTTTTTCATGTTCTCCGGAAGTGCGCCGTGATTCTGTCACAATCGGAGCTTATAACATGTACCTTTTCTTTGATGGCACTGATGATGGCTGGGAGTATGAAGGTTTCAGAAGGAGTGATGGATATACGCATGAGCGATATCTGGAAAGAATCCGCAGTACTGCTGTATTCATAGCAAGGAATATCGATGCGGATATTCTGATACTGTCAGAGGTTGAGAGCCCGGCAGTCCTGCATGATCTTCTGGATGCGGGGCTCAGGAAGAAGGGCTACTCTTTCTACGGTCTGGCCTCTGCGGAAGGATCGCCCTTGTCCGTTGGATTCATCTCTCGGATTGAGCCTGCATCAAGCGCTCTGCATAGTACGGATGGTGAACGGGCTATTCTCGATCTATCGTTCAATGCTTCCTCTGGTTCCATCCGTGTATTCGGTATTCATGCCCGGAGCAGACTTGAGGATGGCAGTGAGAAGATACGGTTGCATCAGTTCGAGCATCTGCGCTCTCTCATGTCCGATGCCTGTGAGAGTATCGTTATAGCTGCAGGGGATTTCAATGCAGACCCGCGTTATCCGGAAGAGGGGATGTCAATCTATCCTGCTGCGGATATAAGCGCGGTTCCTCTGAAGATCACTGGAGATCCGGGGCTTGCGTCAGAGGAAGTCTATTATTCTCCGTTTATGGATAGCGAAGAGATGATGGATGCAATGGGAACATATTGCTATCAGGGGCAGTGGTATTTCCTTGATAATATCATCATCGATGAGAGAGCTCTTGATGGCTTAGGACTGGAGTACAGAGGGGCTTCTGTGATCAGACCCTTTGAGTCCATGGATATCCTTGGCCGTCCGCTTGCTTATGATGCTTCCACCGGAAGGGGATATTCGGACCATTTTGCAGTTATGATGAATCTCCGGACATTCTGACAGAATCCTGGCAGCTTGATGCGAAGCAGCTCTCCTTCCGGCTGGTCTATTGCCATCATTCCCTTCTATCGTGATAATCAGAGCCATGGTTGAAGAGAATCTCAGAGAGACGCTCCTTGGCGGGCAGTCATTCAGCTGGACGGAAGATGAGGATGGAAGCTTCTGGGCTGTGCTGGATGAGCGTGTTGTCAGGATAAGGACACTTGATGATGCGGCATCGGATCCATTCCTGTATGACTATTTCGATCTTGGATATGATTATGAGAAAGCCAGGGAGGAAATCGCAGCCAAAGATCCGATACTCCATGAGGCTGTGGAATCATCGGGTCTTATAAGACTGCTGCATCAGGATCACTTCCTGACGACCATTTCCTTCATACTTTCACAGAACAACAATATAAAGCGCATAACTGGTCTCTATAGAAGGCTTTCAGAGCACTATGGACATGAAGTTGAGCCTGGAAGATACTCATTCCCATTGCCTGAGGAGCTCTCTGGGGCCGATGAGGACTCCCTGCGGGCTCTGGGCGTGGGATTCCGTGCGCCATTTATAGTGGATGCTGTAAGGAAAGCCTCCCTGCTTGATACAATTGACTCCATGACGTTCGATGATGCTATGGATGCTCTTCAGACGATCAAGGGAATCGGTCCGAAGGTTGCTTCCTGCATTCTTATATTCTCATATCAGAGAAGGGAAGGATTCCCGCTTGATGTATGGATGAAAAAAGTGATGCATGACTATTATCCCGATAAGGATCCATCCTATTTCCATCCATATGAGGCATTGTCACAGCAGTACCTGTTTTCATGGATACGGCAGAAAGCCTGATTATTTCATCGTGTCAGGGAACTGAAGCTGGTAGAATATCTGCTCAAGCTCAAGTGCTATGTTTATATTGTGTATTACGCACTGCGATCCGCCTTCAGATGCGGGTTTCGCTTTCAGTGTTATCGGGGAGAAGTTAAGTATTCCCTTTATGCCTGCATCGATCAGCTTCTCTGCTGTATCTGCGGCGGAGGACTCCGGAACGGTGATTATTGCGACGCGGACTCCCAATGCTTCAATCACCTCCTCAAGCCTCGACAGAGGATAGACAGGAACGGGATGGGATACATCTGAATAGACGACGGGATCCGTGTCGAAGCCTGCGACAACACGTATCCCATCTGGCTCGAATCCAGAGTAATGCATGAGGGCTTTCCCGATTCTCCCACAGCCTACGACGATCACATTCTGAGGATCCCCTTTGCCGAGTATTGCACTGAGCTTCTCGATCAGATCGACGATCTCGTATCCTCCTCTTTTCTGGCCATGGATGGAAAGCAGGGAGAAATCCTTGCGCACGACAGCTGCTGATACGCCAGCTGCATCTGAGAGGTTGTGTGCGAATACTTTCTCTAATCCGATGGCCCTGAGACGATTAAGAGCTCTGTAATACCTTGTTATCCTGATTAGCATATCGCTGTTCATTGCTTTGCCTCGAAATAATGTGATAAATGTAATTTTTTCTTGGAAAGTGTAGCTATAAATATGAATGACATCAATGCTTTAAGCATTACATTTTGCAAAAAACGCAGTGTTTTATTGCAAACTATAACTCAATTCAGTAAAATCTTAACGAATGACAAAGGAGGGCTTATGGCTCAGAACATATTCTCAGATGAGCTGAATGCGTATCTGGCTGAGTGGAAAGACAAGCCAGGCAATCTCATCATGATTCTCCATCGTGTCCAGGAAGAGTTCGGATACGTATCGAGAGAAGCAGCTGATGAGGTATCCAGGCAGCTCGGAATTCCTCTTGCCACAATCTGGGGCGTTCTTACTTTCTACCACTTCTTCAAGCTGAACAAGCCTGGCAAATACAATATCCAGGTTTGCCTTGGTACAGCATGCTATCTTAAGGGTGGAGACATCATCATCGATGAGCTTGGAAAAGAGCTTGGACTTGGTGTTGGCGGACTTACGGATGACGGAAAGTTCTCCCTTGAGGCTGTGCGCTGTGTTGGATGCTGTGGACTGGCTCCGGTAATGACAATCTCCGGAGAGGTATTCGGAAAGGTTTCAAAGAACCAGATTTCAGGCATTCTCGATAAATTCGCCTGATGCACAGCGTGGCAGACCTCATCCTGGAAGCTGTCGAGAACAGCACTGAGGCAGGGGCCGGCTCGATAACGGCCTTGGCTGAAGAGGAGAACGGGGTCTGGAAGATAGAGATCCTTGACGATGGTGAGTGGACGCTGGAAGGAAGTCCATTTGCTGAGGGTTCAACAACCAAGGGTAAAGGGCGCGGACGCGGTCTTTCGATTATAGAGAAGACATCCTGCGGACGCTGCAGCTTAACGCGAGGAAAAGGATTGACCCGGCTGAGGTTCATAGCAGAGGATGATGGCAGCCTCTCCGATCTTTTCGGGTTTCTGCTGCCGGTATTCCTCAGGGAATCCGATGTGCGGGTATGTATACGGTCATCCGGAGTGGATAGGACATTCTCTACGGAGGATCTGAGAAGGGAAAATGCATTTCCCTCCGATGCCTCGGGGATAAGGGCTTTCAGGGCCTATCTTGGAAGGCATGGTTGAAAGAAGGAGAGATTTATGGCTAAGCTTTCGCTTTCCGATCTTCACGCAATAAGGGAGCGCGAGGAGAAGAATCTGAAGAAGCGCGATATCCACGGGCGTACCGTCCATGTTGTTGTCGCGATGGGCACATCTGGAATAGAGAAGGGTGCCAAGCTTGTCCTCAACACAATCGCTGATGAGATTGAGAAGAGAGGACTTGATAATGTCATCATCACACAGTCAGGTGCTATTGAAGGCCGCCCGGAGCCTGTTGTTGAAGTTTTCAAGCCAGGTGAGGGACTGACTGTATATGGAAATGTCAGCAAGGATGATGCTGTCCGTATCGTGACGGAGCATCTCGAGGGCGGAAAGGTTGTTGACGATCTCGTCGTCGGCAATGAGGAGTAGTGCTATGGGATTCAAGAACTATATTCTTGTCTGCGGAGGCACAGGATGCGAATCCTCACGCTCCGATCAGATTTATCACGCGCTCATCGATGAAGCGCAGAACCAGGGCGTTGCAGATCAGGTGCAGGTCATCAAGACAGGATGCTTCGGCTTCTGCGAGCAGGGTCCTATTGTGAAGATCCTTCCAGAGGATTCCTTCTATGTGCAGGTCAAGCCTGAGGATGCAAAGGAGCTTATCGCAGAGCATGTGGTCAAGGGCCGCGAGGTTACAAGGCTTCTTTACAACAAGGCTCCGAGAAAGGCATATGAGGAAGTCGAGGATATCAAGTTCTATCAGAAGCAGCAGAGAATCGTTCTCCGCAACTGCGGATCGATAGATCCTGAGAATATCGATGAGTATATCGCTGCTGGCGGTTATAAGGCTCTCGAGAAGGTTCTTTTCGAGATGACTCCGGATGATGTCATCAATGAGCTCAAGACCGCAGGTCTCAGAGGCCGTGGCGGCGCAGGCTTCCCGACATGGATGAAGTGGAACTTCACGAAGGTTGCCGAAGGCGATACGAAGTTCGTAGTCTGCAACGCAGATGAAGGCGATCCTGGTGCATACATGGATCGTTCAACGCTCGAAGGCGATCCGCATGCAGTCCTTGAGGCTATGACGATCTGCGGACGCACTATCGGCGCACAGCGCGGATTCATCTACATCCGTGCAGAGTATCCTCTGGCTATCCATCGTCTTGAGGTCGCGATGAAGCAGGCAAGGGAATATGGCCTTCTTGGCAAGGACATCCTTGGATCAGGCTTCGACTATGATATCGAGATCAGGCTCGGCGCAGGTGCATTCGTCTGCGGTGAGGAGACAGCTCTTCTGCAGTCAATTGAAGGCCACAGAGGCATGCCTCAGCCGAGACCGCCATTCCCTGCGAACAAGGGACTCTGGGGCAAGCCGACTGTCATCAACAATGTTGAGACATGGGCCAACATTCCTCAGATCATCGTCAATGGCGGTGCATGGTTCGCATCCATCGGAACGGAGGACAGCCATGGAACAAAGGTATTCGCCCTGACAGGAAAGATCTGCAATTCCGGTCTCGTAGAGGTTCCGATGGGAACAACGCTCCGTGAGATCGTATATGATATCGGCGGCGGTATCGCCCATGGAAAGAAGTTCAAGGCTGTTCAGACAGGTGGTCCTTCCGGTGGCGTCATCACCGAGGAGAACCTCGATACTCCTATTGATTTCGGCGGGCTCCAGAAGATCGGTTCCATGATGGGGTCGGGCGGTATGATCGTAATGGATGAGGATGACTGCATCGTCGACGTTGCAAAGTTCTATCTCAACTTCACCGTTGATGAATCCTGTGGAAAGTGCGCTCCATGCCGTATCGGCGGAAAGAGTCTCTGCAATATCCTTGAGAAGATCACGCAGGGCAAAGGCGAGGAGAGCGATATCAAGCAGATCCAGCAGATTGCAAAGGCTATGCAGATCGGATCGCTCTGTGCTCTTGGCCAGACAGCTCCGAACCCTGTCCTTTCATCTCTCAGATACTTCCCGAAGGAATATGAGGCCCATATCCAGGATAAGAAGTGTCCGTCAGGAAAGTGCAAGAAGCTTATAAGCTATGAGATCAACACCTCAAAGTGCATCGGATGTACGGCATGTTCGAGAAAGTGTCCAGTCGGAGCTATCTCTGGTGAGGTAAAGAAGCCTCATAAGATCAATGGCAATGTCTGTATCAAGTGCGGCGTCTGCAAGGATACATGCAAGTTCGGCGCAATCGAGATTCACTAGGAGGAGAGCGATGATTCATCTTACTGTACAGGGAATAGAGGTAGAGGTAGCAGAGGGAACAACCGTCCTTGAGGCTGCCAGAAAAGCCGGCATAAAGATTCCGACGCTCTGCTATCATCCGGATCTTAAGCCGTTCGGTTCGTGCGGACTGTGCGTCTGTAAGCAGGAAGGATCGAAGAAGATCATCCGTGCATGCTCAACGCCTGCTGCCGAGGGAATGAAGATCATTACCCATGATCATGATCTCTATGAGGTCAGAAGGACGATCCTTGAGCTCACGATGAGCACTCATCCGTCCTCATGTCTGCTCTGCACGAAGAATAACAAGTGTGAGCTCCAGAAGCTTGCTATCGAATATGGTGTCAGAGAGCAGCCGTTTGAGATCCGTCTTGCGGAGGATATCAAGGACCGCTCAACAGGAGCTATCGTCCTCGATCCGGAGAAGTGCATCAAGTGCGGCCGCTGTGTACAGGTCTGTCAGGGACTTCAGGGCGTGTATGCTCTTGAGTTCATCGGACGTGGTGATAAGACCACTATGAGTCCTGCAGCCCATCTTCCTCTCAATGACAGCCCATGCATCAAGTGCGGACAGTGCATCACGCATTGCCCTGTGGGAGCAATCTATGAGCAGGATCATACGACGGAGCTGATGAAGGCGATTGCCGATCCAGAGAAGACTGTCGCAGTCCAGATCGCCCCTGCTGTCAGGGTCGCTATCGGTGAGGAGTTCGGACTCAAGCCAGGCGAGATCTCAACAAAGAAGCTCTATACAGCGCTCCGCCGCATCGGCATCGATTATGTGTTCGACACGAACTTCGGCGCAGATCTTACGATCATGGAAGAGGGATATGAGCTTCTTGACAGAATCAAGAATGGCGGTGTGATGCCTCGGATCACTTCCTGCTGCCCAGGCTGGGTTGACTATGCGGAGAAGTACTATCCTGAGCTTCTTGACAACCTCTCTTCGGCAAAGAGCCCGATGATGATGCAGGGTGCTATCACAAAGACGTACTGGAGTGAGAAGAGCGGCATCGATAAGAAGAACATCTATTCTGTCGCAATCATGCCATGTACCGCAAAGAAGACTGAGATCACCCGCGATGGAGAGCATGCATCTTCATCTGGAGAGCGTGATGTCGACCTCGTTCTCACTACACGCGAGATTGCAAGGCTCATCGCATCGCGTGGCCTTGATTTCTCTAACCTTCCTGAGACTGAAGCCGATGATCCGATCGGAGAGTACACTGGAGCAGGAACGATCTTCGGTGTTACTGGCGGTGTAATGGAAGCTGCAATAAGAACCGCATACTTCGGGCTGACAGGCAAGGAGCTTGCCGATCCTGAGATCAAGCTTGTCCGCGGCCTTGATAACGTCAAGCGCGGAGAGGTGGATGTAGACGGAAAGAAGATCCGCGTTGCCATAGTCCATGGCATGGGTTCTGCAAAGGCTCTTCTTGATAAGATCAAGGAGGATAAGGCTGCAGGACGCGAGAGCAATCTTGATTTCATTGAGATCATGGCTTGCCGCGGTGGCTGTATCGCAGGCGGTGGCCAGCCATATGGAACAGACGATGAGGTCCGCGAAGAGAGGACGGAAGGTCTTTATACGGATGATGAGAAATCCGTGAAGAGATGCTCACACCAGAATCCTTCTATCCAGAAGCTCTATTCCGACTTCCTCGGACAGCCTCTCTCGGAGAAGGCCCATCACCTTCTTCATACCGAGTATAAGGAAGTACCTGTCTACAAGCAGTGATTTCCTGAATCCGGAGAATAGCCATCGGAAGGAGAGATCCCCCGATGGCTTTTTTCATATCAGCGTTTGATGCGCATTATCGCAAGGGACTCAGGGTTGCTCTCATCAATGAGAACCATGTTTATTCCACTTGGTGATATAGTGATTGTATCCGCATCCTCAAGCAGAAGCGGAGTACGGGCAATCTCGTTGTAGCTCTGGCCGGAATCGGTGATTGCAAGTGTCACTATCTCCTCGCTGGTATGATCGATGTAGTATGCATACTTGTAATCTGCCGATGAAGTAAGGCCTGATGTATTAGGACTATCCATCTCCTCGCTTGATTTCCGTACCCAGTTGTCGACATCCTCCTCTTCAATCAGCGTCAGGTACTCGCTTGTCTGGACGAGCATTGTCGAGTCAGAGATATATGCCAGCCCAGTCGGTGTTTCAACATAAGGATCGGCATCCATGTCGATGTAAGCCTCATATGCGCCTTGTTTGTTCTCCATGTACTTGACGATGATCGTATAGAAGTCAGGACAAGCGAATGCATAGCCATCTGCGGATGATGTTGCAAGGTATGGGATGATACCCAGCGCATCGAGCCCAAGTATTGACCTGTTCGTCCTGACAAACTCCTCTGGATCTGTTTCATCAATCCTGAAGAAGACATAGTTCATATACTTCCTGTCTCTGTCCATTATGGATATGATCGCGGAATCATCCATCTTCAGGGCCATGGCCGCGTAATCGCAATAGGCAGGCGGAACATCCTTCTCCTTCACATGATCAATGTGCATGTGCGATGCATCTGCTTCCACGGTATTTGTCATGCTATGGTTCGACGGACTGTAGTTGTAGAGCTTCACTGAGAAAGGATCATTGACTCCCACAAGTACTTTGTAGATGCTTGAGCTGTACTCTCCGATTGCGAATGTTGATACAGTACCGGTAATCCCAAGGCTTGAATAGCTCGTTTCATGCTCGATAGTGATGCTGTTTCTGATAATCCTTCCGACCTGTACGGTCTCATCTTCATTGGAGAATATCATGAGGTTGCCATTTGGCATGAACTGGACAATCGCATCGCTTCCAAGATTGATTCCTCCCGTACCATCACGGACTATTCCACCTTGGTTCGGTACTCCTTCCGCAACAGATGTCACAGCTTCGAAGTTAACTGCAGCGCTGCTTGTAGATCCGATGAGCGAGGATGCCGCAACTGCATCAAGGCGGTGTACCCCCAGCGATGGCGAGAATGACAGGGATGGACCTTCTCCGAGCTTCTCGCCGTTGAGATACCATGATACCTGGTAATTCTCAACGCTGTCTGCTGTGGATGTAAGACTCACCGATATCTCTGTATCTGCTTCAACTGTATCCTCAATCCCGGAGATCGTGAATGTGACCGGAACTCCTGTGGTATTTACAATCTCAAGAGTTCCGGGTTCAGTAGGGTTTTTATTCAGATCGAATACGATTTCTCCCTCTGATTCCTGATTTCCTGCAATCCGTACAGCCTCTGCGCATCCTGCGACAAGTATCCCGCTGTCAAAAAGCTTCGCAGAGAGCACATAGGATCCAGCTTCATAATCATCACCGGTGTATGTTGCGGTTCCTGCATTCGTATTGATCGACGAAAGCGTCAGCATAGTCTCCGTATCAGGCCCGAATTGCGGTCTGATTGACAGCTCTACCTCGGCGCTTCCCACTATCAATGAAGGGTCCCATGACAGCGTCAGGCTCAGCGATCCTGTGCCTACCAGTTCATCGAGCGTGATTGTTGTGCTTGGATTCGATGCGGAGAATGCGAATACAGTGCTGCCTGTGACAAGCACATCCCCATGAGCATTCATGCCCTCTGCTTCAAGCAGCCATTCGCCAGAAACAAGGCCTTCTACCGTGATTGAGGTCCGTTCTGTACGTACCTCGAAGTCTGCTCCCTGCGGACCTTGGCCTATGATTCTGTATTCTTCTACCTCCAAAGGGTAGCCGGAAGGGACTATGGATCTTGTTCCCTGTTCCAGGTTGATTCTCATTGTCCCGTGTGTCTTAGGCTCTTCGCATGATGGGAATACCACCAGTGTGATAGCCACGAAAAATGTTGTCAGCAATCTTATCATTCATTGCCTCCTTGATTTCTATACGCGCTAGATAGTGGTTTCTGTCGCTCGCAGTGGAGAAATTTTTCAGAAAATGATAAGATTTCCCCAGAATTCCACTTCCAGAGGTGCTTTACGTGAAGCGAGCTGTGCTTTTTTCCATTCTTGCGGTGTTTGCAGTATTTGTTTATTTCGCATCATTCCGTGGCATGGTCATATGGCCGCTGATTCTGCTTGAGCTCCCTCTTGTAGCTGTTTACTATCTCATATCCTCCGTCGTTACGGAGAAAATGATAAGGAAGCAAAGGGGGAATGAGAGCTTCATGTATGTGAAGGCCTCGATGATCACCCCCGATAGCACCACTCTGATGCCAGGGGCTCTCACAATCACATCATCCGATGTTATCTTCTACACAAGAAGAAGCGCGGGGGGTGGGGTAAAGGTGAGCTGGTCATGCTCCTCCAGGGAAATCAATGAGTACAATCTGGGAAAGGTCGATGGTTTTCATAAAGGCTTATCCCTTACGCTATCCGGCCAGGAGGAGCCTGTGAAGTTCGTATCAGGATCTGTCCAGACCCGGGAAGCTGAGCTGAGAAGCGCATTGAATTGGGACAGCTGAGTAGATAATCTGGCCGTTCCTGCCTCTTATCCATCTGCATTCATTCCGCCATCCTTGAACCATGAGAAGGTTCATGGTGATGTTATGCATGGTCAATTTCGCACTCTCCGCTTCCGCTGCAGCATGGCAGGCAGGGGTTGATCTGAGATGCATTGATTCCTCATTCTACCCAGCCCTGCGGCTTGATGCTGAGGCATCGTACCGCTTCAGGCATATCCGTGTGACACTGCCTATAAGATATTCGCATTCATATGATTATGATCTTGATTTCCTTGAGGCAGGACTGGCGGTCTCCGTTTATCCATTCGATGGATTCGGATTCTATGCAGGAGTATCTCTTCTCCGCCTGGGTGTATTCTGGGGAATTGAAGCTCCCGATGACAATCTCCTTTTCTTCTCAGAAGCCATGATCGGGTGGACTATAGAATTCCCTTACTTCTATCTTGAGCCGCGGATTTCATTCACCGATGTCTTCTCTTCTGAGGAATCAAGGCTTGCCGAGCTCCGGGAGGCTGTACCGCAGTATTCGCGTTTCCGTGTTTCGCTGATTGCAGGATTCACTATCTGATTCAGGAGGAAATATATGAAAGTAGCAAGAATCTATCTGGACAAAGCTGTTGCGCTGGTCCTCATCGCTGCGACACTCGCGGTTTCCTGCGCACTACCGCGCACAGGGCTCGGTGGCATCGATGCTTCGGCATTGACATCTGCTGCGGGACGGGTAATCGATGAGAATCTTTCGATTGTAAGGGAGTACATCGATGCTGATCTTCCGGAAATGCAGGAGCTGGCATCTGCCGATGGCTATCATGTGGCGACCCGGGCAATGGAAGAGGAGAACGGGGAAGAATATCTTGAGTTCTGCCTGGAGACTTCTTCATTCAATACAGCGGATGATGTCTTCGCGGCGGCAGAGGGGCTTGCCCCTCAAGCAGAGCTCGATAAGATCAGAAAGCAGGTTGAGGATGCTGAGACGCGCTTATATGCTGTGGCAAGAGGGACTGCGAGATTCATGTCGCCAGAGCAGCAGGAGGCATTCTATGATGATCTCAAGAAACTGGTCATTAAGAGCGCTGTCCTTCTTACAGCAGCCATTGTCTACGCTTTTGTGCCCAATATGATATTCTGGGGCAAGATAGCAGCTGCCTCTGCTGTCGCGATTGCTGCAGGAGTGCTGACAACATCGATTATGGCTATTGCAGAGTATTATCGCACGGGAGATCTTACAGCGACATTCGAGGAATGGCTTGAAGATGTCACGACAGAGCCTACAGCCTCATGGCTTCTTGCGGCGTCGATGATAAGCATAGGAACCTCGCTTAACCGATCTCCTGTCCTGACAGGAATCATCCTTGCGGTGTTCACGCTGTTCAATGTGGTGAATGATGTCAAGCCGATGCTGGAGAAATACGATTTCACTATCTGATGATCCGATGTTCAAAGGATCCCCTGTGTGGCATAATGTCAGCATGGAAAGCACTCTTCTTGGAAGATTCCTGAGATATGTCAGTATCGATACGATGAGCGATAGCCGGATGGCGGGATCTATCCGTCCATCAACACCTGGGCAGAAGGTTCTGATGCAGATGCTGCGCACAGAGCTTGAGGATATCGGATGCACAGTCCACTACGGCCCTGAGGAGGTTCTTCAGGGCTGCCTTGCGGGGAATATCGATGGTGAGGCTATTGCATTCATGGCTCATGTGGATACAGCTGATGATGTTCCCGGGAATGGTGTTGTTCCCATTGTCCATTCTCCTTACGATGGCAAGGATATTGTTCTTGACGGTGTTGTGATAAAAACCGATGACAATCCGGATCTTCTGCGCTATAGAGGCGGGACAGTTATCACATCCAGCGGCAATACGCTTCTGGGAAGCGATGACAAAGCAGGTGTGGCTATAATCATGGAGATGCTCTCCATCCTTTCTTCCGATAAGTCCATACCGCATCCTGATATAGAAGTCTATTTCACCCCTGATGAAGAGACAGGGCACAGTCTCGATGTCTTCCCTTATGATTTGATGAAGGCCTCGGTATGCTATACAGTCGATGGCACAGAGGAGGGCGTCATAGATATAGGATGCTTCAATGCGTCTGCAGCTACGATAAAGATACAGGGACATGCTGTGCATCCAGGCGAGGCAAGAGGTGTTATGAGGAATGCATTGCAGACTGCTGCATTCATCGCACAGGCCCTGCCTCGTACCGAGAGCCCTGAAGCCACAAGCGGCGAGGAAGGGTTCTATGCTGCCATGAGCATATCAGGGACTGCGGAAATGGCAGAGCTCTCTCTTATACTCCGCGATTTCGAGAAAAGCGGGCTTAGACATAGGGAGGAAGTGCTCAGAAACATATCAGAAAGCGCTGCAATGATCTATGGAACCGAGGTGGAGTGCATGATCGAGGAGAGCTACTGTAATTTCAGGGACACCGTAGCTTCCCATCCATATGCGATGAAGAGACTCAGGAATGCCGCCAGCTCGATAGGACTTGGGATAAAGGAGCAGATGGTACGTGGAGGTACCGATGGAGCGCATCTTGCATCTCATGGGATAGCCTCTCCTGATATCTTCACAGGCGGACACAATCTGCACTCCCTTTCCGAGTGGGTGGCTCTGGAGTCCATGGAGAAGAGCCTGGAGCTTGTCCTGGCTATTGCAAGGGGGGATGAATGAGGAAGCTTATCGCCGTTTTCCTGATCATTGTTTCCGTTTCTGCTCTCTATGCAAGCACAGTGACGCCCGATGATTCATTCCCTGATTATGCTCTTGCGGCAATAGGCAGATCTGTCGATGCAAGTACGCGGGGCCGTGGGAATCTGGATATCATGGTATCATCATACAGCGAAGATGATGGATACTTCCCGGATATGCTCTATGCCTCTTTCACGGTTGAATATGGCGATGTCAGCACTGTGATCAATGCTGTGGGCCATGATACTGATGAGCTCTCCGATGCAATAGAGGATGAGATTCTTTCCCTTCTTTTCTATGAAGAATCCCTTCTCTCGCCAGGACTTAGGCTTGATTACATACATCGTGGATCCTATTCATTCCTTTCTGATGGATATTTCAGGAAAGGGACAAGATTCAGCGCTATCGACTCAGATGGGCGCATGCGCGGAGTATTCGAGGTCTCTGACAGCTATCCAGGTGCATATGTCCTATCCCCGGTGTATCTTGAAGATCCTTTTCCCGGCATATCCCTTGAGAGCGAAGGGGAGTGGACAATGTTCGGGTCGACTGCTATGGGATTCGCTTTCCCCCGGATCGATCTGACAGGATCGCTCTCATTCGGAAGAACAGATCTCATCTATCCATTCGTTCCTCTTATCTCATTTCTTTTCAGGTATGATAATGGAGGTATGTATTGGTACGGAGGCCTTGGAATGGAGGCGTTCCTGGATATCCACAGGATATTCCCATCTGTCAGCTTCACGCTGATTGAGGAGGGCCGCATCGGGGCCGATGCCTCGATTCTTCTTGGATATGGCCCCTCAGGCTTTGACTGGAAAGGACGCTTCTCCATCTTCTATGAGCATAGGGCTGCCTCATCATTCTTCTGGAGGATAGGATATGAGAATCTGCAGGGATCGCATATGCTTATGATCGGAATGGGAGGTGACTTCTGAAAAGACTTTTCCCGCTTCTATTGTGCATGGTTCTTATCCTTTCATCCTGCATTACAGGACAGGATGATGTTGGTCCTGAGTGGATCCGCCGGCCTCCTGTGATATTCGGCTCTCTTGTGTTCATCGGCCATGGATATGGAGAGAACATCCCAGAAGCTCGTACTGCGGCGCTTGATGATGCACTGTCATCGATGAGTGCCGGTGCAGGCTATGATCTCTCCCAATACTATCTGAGGGAGATCGTCAGCACCGATGGGATAGCAGAACTGGGAACGTATATCAATTCTGAATATTCCACCCCGTCCGGTGGAGGATTCGAGTACTATGTCGCAGTTGTCACACCGGAGTCTTCCTATAATTCCCTGATGAGCGAGGATTATGTGCAGATGCTTGAGCGGGAAGACAGGATAAGAGGCTATCTTGACAGCGCGGGGGAAAGATACCGCGCAAATGAGGACACTGAAGCCCTGGACAGTACGCTGAGAGCCCTTGCGGTCTCTCTTGAAGGTCCCGTTGAGGATGAATCGCTCAATAGCAGTTCAATACTGGCCATGGCGATGGAATACCTTGGGAATATCGAGCTGGAAGCAAACGGCGATGGGGTAGTCACGGCAAAGCGCAGCAAAGGGATATTCCATCCATACATTGTCTCTGGGAAGATCGATGCATCATACGAGAGGTTCGATGCAGATGGAAACCGTGAACGTGCTTCGGTTACCTGCCTGACAGATAGCAGGGGCCGGTTTGCTTTCTATGTAACGGATCCGTATACAATCAGGGATTCGGAGGTGATCTTCTCCGTATCTCTTCCTTCTGATGCGATGCGCGCTATAGAGCTCAATGCACCTGAAGGATTCCTTGATGGTTTTTATCGTCTTTTAAGCGAAAGAAGCATTGCGTACAGGATGGAAGGATATTCCGCATACGATGCCGACGATACCGTGATAGGGGTCACGTTCTACGATGAGAACGGGAATATCGTGGAAGGTGGCGATGCCTATACCATCATACAGGATGTTGTTGATGACATCGGGGCAGGGTATCTGGTGGCAAAAGCCAGTGGTGATGATGACGAGGGCGTTTATATAAATATGCTGGCACGTTATCCGGAGAGAAGCCATTTCCTGCTGCTCCGTATCGGTATTACAGATATAGCGGAAACATCAAGGGGATGGTCCGTCCGTTCCGATGCCAGAGCACTGCTTGTTGACAGATCAAGACCATCGGAGGCATATGATCAGGCATCATCTGCTGTCGGAATGGGGGTCACGCTTGATGAGGCAAAGGCCAATGCCCTCTGGCGCAGTGCGTCAATTGCCATCGGCATGATCCTGTCGCGGATCTGATAGGGTCTATATACGCATATCAGGCACTGAGAAGCATCTTTATCTCATCCTTCCACAGCGTCTCATCTATCGTTTCAAGCACAAGAGGTATATCCTGTACTTCCTGGCGTTTCACGATTGCAAGGAAGGCCTCTTTGCCGATAAGTCCTTTCCCGATGCTTTCATGTCTGTCTTTATGGGATGCAAGAGGGACTTTTGAGTCATTGAGGTGCATGCCATATAGCTTATCCTTCCCGAATCTGGAGAAGAAAGAGTCCAGGATGCTGTCAGGATCGGAGGCGACATCGTAGCCGCTTCCGAAAAGATGTGCAGTGTCAAGAGTGAAGCCTATCCTGTCCTTCTCATTGGCCGCTGACAGCAGCTCGTCGAGCTCTTCGAATGATGATCCCAGGATTGTTCCCGCACCTGCTGTGTTCTCAATTGCGATCCTGAGCCCTGGCATCTGCCCCAGAACTTCATCCATCATCATAGCAGACCTTCTGATACCATCAGTGCCAAGACCTTCCTTGTATGCCCCCGGATGGATGTTTATCGTATCAAGGCCCAATGCCAGAGTCCTTGCTGCCTCGTCAAGGAAGAGGGAAAGGGACTTCTCCCAGAGATCCTTATCGGGGCTTGCCGGATTGATAAGATAGCCCGCATGGGGAAGGACCGCCTTTGCGGTAAAGCCGCATTCTTCCATGTTCTTCCTGAAGGATATGATGCTCTCCTCGCTGATTGGGGGAGCACTCCATACTCTCTGGTTCTTCGTGAAAAGAGCGAATCCTGTAGCACCAAGCTCATGGGCTCTGACGGGTGCAAGGCTTATATCCTTTGCAATTGATACATGTGGTCCGACGAAAAGCATATGGAAACGATATGCCGGAGTTATATTCTTGTCAAAGGGCTGAAGGCAATGTACTGTTGCAGTATGGAACTGAAGACAGGTGATGTATTGCACGGCTTTACCGTGAAGCGTATTGACTGCATTGAGGATTACAAGGCTGAAGGAATCCTCCTTGAGCACGGCAGAACAGGCTTTGTGGTCTATGCTGTCCTCAATGATGATAAAGAGAGATTCTTCTCATACTCCGTGTATACCCCGCCATCATCGGGAAAGGGCATAAGCCATATAATCGAGCATACAGTGCTTGCCGGGAGCAGGAAGTATCCTGTCAAGGATCCATTCATGCTGCTTGTCAGGAACAGCCCGAATACATTCCTCAATGCGCTCACCGGCGTTGATAGGACATACTATCCTGCAGCATCGACTGTGATGAAGGACTTCGACAATATATTCTCCGTCTATACCGATGCTGTATTCGATCCGCTTCTGAGGCGTGAGACTTTCATGCAGGAGGGAATAAGACTGTCTTCTGAAGGAGGCCTCCATTTCGAAGGCGTTGTCTTCTCTGAGATGCTTGGAGTGATGTCGGAGCATGAATCTGTGGTATCATCAGAGGCGATCAAGCCGCTTTTCGGAGAGTCTCCATACAAGTATGAATCCGGAGGGGACTGCAGGGAAATCGCATCGCTGACCTATGAGGAGTATCTCGAGGCTTACAGGAAGTTCTATGTTCCTGGGAATATGATGCTTTTCCTATATGGCGATCTTTCTCTTGATGAAAAGCTTGCCATGCTCGACAGCTGCTACCTCTGCCACATGGAGGGCGGGGAGAGAATCCCGCGCTGCGGAATGACCGTGCGATGGAAAGAACCCAGAAAGCACTTTGCCCGTTCCGGCGCAGAGAATGGGGATTCCGGATCTACAGTGATGGTCTCGTGGCTGCTTGGGGATAATGCTGTACCTGGAAACAGCACATTGCTTTCATTGATAGTCGATATACTTCTGGGATCGCCAGGATGTCCTCTATACAAGGCAATATCCGAATCGGATCTGGGAACGGACCTGTCAACGGAGAGCGGTATGAGCTCCAGCTACAGGGAGCTTACGTTCTCTGCAGGGTTCTCCGGAGCTGATGACAGGAATGCCGATAGAATCGAAGAATTCATCATGGATACGCTGCGCTCGATAGCTTCCTCGGGTTTTGACAGGAAGGCTATCGAGGCCGCTATAAGGCGTATGGAATTCTCCACGCGGGAGATTCCTGCGGGAATGCCGATGGGAATGAGGCTGTTCTTCCAGGCTGAGAAAGCGCTGGCATTCGGCACGGATCCGGCAGAGATGCTATCAGCTTCAGGAATTATCGGTGAAATACGGAGAAAGTGGGAGGAGAATCCCAGATTCTTCGAGGACTGGATCGAGGAGAACCTGATCAATAACAATCACAGGCTTCTTGCGGTCATAAAGAAGGATCCATCGTATTCCGACAGCATCAGGGAATCGCTCTCAGAAGAGCTTGAAAGGAGGAAAGGGGAATACAGCAAAGAAGCGGAAGAGGATTTCATCGCATTCCAGAATACAGCAGATTCTCCAGAGTCAATCCTGTCCATTCCACGCCTTTCCGTCGATGATCTGCCGCATCGTATAAACCGTATAGAGCATTCCGTGCGCGATGGAATCTATCTGATGCCGATGATGACGGGAGGGATTGTCTATACCGATATCCTTTTCGATGTATCGGATTTCTCATATGAGGAGCTCGATGCCCTGAATATATTCGCTAGGCTTCTCTCGATGTGTGGAATAGAGGGAATGGATTATCCTGAGTTCCAGACAGAACTGAGGTTCGTGTCAGGAGGATATGCTTTCTACCTTGAATCTGGATCGGATACAGAAGGAAATGAGAAGGTATTCCTCACAGCGCGTCTGAAATCACTTCCTGGTCTTGAGGGGGAAGGACTTGAGCTTTTCAGGAAGCTTTTCATTTCCTATGGCATTACCCATGAAAGGATAAAAGCAGCTCTTACGGATATCTCCACCGATTTCCAGTCAAGTTCAATATCCAGCGGCCATACATATGCAATGAGCGCAGCTGCATCCGCTCTTTCCCCATCTCTATACATAGGGGAGAGGCTTGCAGGGCTTACATGCTGGTATACAGTCCGGGATATGCTCTCCTCAGATCCCGGGGTGCTTGAGTCCCGGATAAATGCAGCAGCAGTGAAAGCGATTGCCAGAGCCCGTATGATGATACACATCACGGCAGAGGATAAGGATATGGAAGCGGCCTGGAAGGCTGCCATCGGATTCTCTTCCTTGATTCCGGAAGGAAAGGGCAAGAAGAGCTTCTGCCATATCGTTCCCGACTCTCCTGCCTTCAGCGCATATACAGCCCCGACCGACGTCTCCTTCATCGGTATATCAGGAAGGGGAGAGGCTATGATGTCCGAGAGAGCTGCCAGCGACAAGATATATCTCTCAATGCTCTCTTCCACATCGTTATGGAAGCTTGTGCGTGAGCAGGGCGGTGCATATGGAGTCGGAGCTTATCTGGATTACATAGAAAGAATATGGTCATTCTATTCGTATCGTGATCCAAGACTTGATGGAACTGTCTCTGATTTTCTTTCCTCTCCGCTCTTTGCTGATATCTCGGAGGAAAGTCTTTCAGATGCGGTCATAGGAGAGCTATCAAAAGGGGTCAAGCCGATGGCTCCTGCCGTAAAGTCCCTTGTTGATATCCGCAGGATAATCTATAGAATAGATGATGATGAGAGGGAAAAGATGCTCAATAGCATACTTGCCCTGACTGCTGATGATATAAAGAAGGCTGCGAAACGGTTCTCAGAGGCTGTGAATGACTGCCGGATTGCGGTTGTCACATCGCGGGAGTCTCTTTCTGCATCCTCTATGGGCTTTGAATCAAGAAGCCTTCCATCGTGAGAGTCTGAAAAGGGAAATTGATAATGAAGCTTGGTGTTATTGCTGATGATTTCACAGGTGGTCTGGATGCTGCGGGGTTTATCCGCAACAATGGAATGGAGACAATGCTTTTCAATGGGATTCCTTCTGCTGATGAGCTGAAGGCTGTACCCGCTGGCGATGCTGCTGTTATTGCTATGCAGATACGGTCCATTGCCCCCGAAGAAGCGTCCAGGCAGGCTGCAGAAGCTGCGAAGGCTCTGGCAGATGCCGGATGCAGTATGTTCTATTTCAAGTACTGCTCTACGTTCGATTCAACAGACAGAGGGAACATCGGTCCTGTGATGAAGGCACTGATGGATGAGCTCGGAGTAGGCTCGACTATCGCTGTTCCATCTCTTCCTGTCAATGGACGTACTGTCAAGGATGGCATTCTATATGTGAATGGGGTTCCTCTTGGAGAGTCCCCGATGCGCTATCATCCATTGAATCCCATGAAGGACAGCTATCTTCCGGAGATCCTGAGGAGACAGTCAGTGTTCCCTGTGAGCCTGATAGATCAGAATGCATTGAGATCGGGCAAGGCCAGGGACATCTTCCGGGAGATATCAGGCTGCGCGATAGTCGATGCTGTTGATGATGACGATGTGCTTATGATTGCGGAATCATTCTCCGATCTCCGTCTTGTCACCGGTGGCTCAGCCCTTGCAGGAATGCTTTCACGCATCTTCTCCGGCAGCAGAAGAAACCCTGTGGCCGAGGCTCCTTCTTCAAATGGCAGGAGGATTCTTTTCTCCGGTTCCTGCTCTGCTGCATCTAACGAGCAGGTGGCTGAGTACAGGAAGACTGGGGCGCTTATGATTGCGGTATCCGTTGATGAATGCCTGAAAGGCCTTGATGATTATGCGGAGAAGATCCTTCAGAAAGTGGAGTCATCCTCATCAGAGTATCCGGCCATGATATATTCGACCAAACTCCCAGATGAGGTAAAAGCACAGGATGAGCGCTATCCTGGCCTTGATATAGCCTCTCTGACCGAGTCGCTGTTTGCTGTGCTGACAAAGCTCTTCATGAAAGCGGGCTATAGCCGTTTCATCGTCGGCGGCGGTGAGACTTCCGGTTCGGTTGTGAAGGCTTCAGGTCTTTCATCTTTCAGGATCGGAAGGGAAATCGCCCCAGGTGTTTCATGGATGTATAGCGGCGATATAGGATTTGCGCTCAAATCAGGGAATTTCGGCAGAAAAACATTCTTTACGGATGCTCTCTATGAATAGAAATCCCAATCGTGTGATATAATCAGGGAATGAAGTATATCGGAGCGATCGATCAGGGTACCACCAGTACCCGTTTCATGATATTCACCAGCGAGGGGACTGTTGTCTCTTCAGCCCAGAAAGAGCATAAGCAGATCTGTCCCAGGCCAGGCTGGGTGGAGCACGATGCAGAGGAGATCTGGCTCAATGCTTCCGAGGTGATAAGGACCGCTCTTTCGAAGGCTGGTCTGTCCGGAGAAGATCTTGCTGCTGTCGGTATAACGAATCAGCGGGAAACGATCATTCCTTTTGATAAAGCGACGGGCAGACCTCTGTACCATGGTATCGTCTGGCAGGATCTCAGAGGAAGCGGATGCATCGATGAGCTTAAGAAAAGCTTCCCCGAGGAGAAGCTGAAGAGGAAGACAGGGCTCCTTTATTCTCCGTATTTCTCCGCCTCGAAGATCCGATGGCTTCTTGATAACGTCCCTAAGGTCAGGAAAGCTGCAGAGAATGGCGATATCGTCTTCGGCACAATTGACAGCTATCTTGTTTCAAGATTGACGGGATCGGCACCTGTTACCGATGCGACGAATGCCTCACGGTATATGCTTATGGATATCCATTCGCTGGAATGGGACGATGAGATGCTTTCCCTGACAGGTATTTCCCGGTCAATGCTCCCAGCAATCGTGCCATCAATCGGCAGGATCTATGGCTATACGGATCCAGAAGGGCCTTTCGGGGCTGCAATTCCTGTTTCAGGGATTCTGGGAGATCAGCAGGCTGCGCTTTTCGGCGAAGCTTGTTTCTCACCCGGGGAATCGAAGTGCACATATGGCACAGGATGCTTCATGCTCACGAATATAGGGACAGAACCATGTGTCTCGGAGCACGGAATGCTTACGACAGTTGCGTATTGCAGAGAAGGCGAGAAGCCAAGATACGCATTGGAAGGGTCTGTCGCTGTCGCCGGATCTCTTGTGCAGTGGGTGAGGGATAATCTCCATCTTGTATCCACTCCTCAGGAGCTGGACAGCCTTGCAGAGGAGGTCCCTGATTGCGGTGGTGTATATATCGTGCCAGCATTCTCCGGGCTTTTCGCACCGTACTGGCATAGCAATGCCCGTGGGATAATCGCAGGACTGACAGGATATGCTACTAGAAACCATATATGCAGGGCAGTGCTGGAAGCTGCGGCATTCCAGGCAAATGATCTGAAGGATGCTATGGAGAAGGACAGCGGGGTCCGTATCACCCACCTTAAAGCTGATGGTGGAATGACTAATTCCGTTCCTCTCATGGCATTCCAGGCAGATATAATGAATATTCCTGTGATGAGACCAAGGATCAATGAGACTACATGCCTTGGCGCGGCATATGCAGCAGGACTCACCGCAGGCATATGGCAGGATGAGGAAGACCTCAGGCCATACTGGAAAGAACAGATGAGATGGCTGCCTCTTATGGATGACAAGGAAAGGCAGAATAAGCTACGATGCTGGAAGAAGGCCGTGAGCCGTACTCTTGACTGGATCGAGCCTGATGAGGAGTGATGAGTGTTCTCTATTCTTGCAGAGCTTAGTGTTGGTGATTATATAAGGATGGCTGTTGAGATCGCAGTTCTTTCTTTTGCGATCTACCGTGTTTATATTGCGCTTTCGGATACGAAGGCGACAGAGATCATTGGCTTCCTGTTCGGCCTTCTTGTAGTCTATCTTCTCTGCTTGGCTCTGGAACTTGATGTGCTCACCAGCATAATGAGAACGCTTCTTGTTCCATTTCTTATGCTCATGTGCGTTTTCTACCATCCTGAGCTCAGAAGGGCTTTCTCGTCATCATTCACCAGGAAATCGAGGCTCTTCAGAATCGGAGGCCAGACAACAAGCGACCAGATCGATTCCATCCTCAATGCCTGCAACATCCTGGTTGAGAAGAAGAGGGGTGCTCTGATCGTCTTCCCCCGCCATACGGATATCCAATCGATACTGGACTCAGGGACAAAGCTCAATGCGGACCTTTCATCAACGCTTCTTCTCACGATATTCGACCATGATACGCCGCTTCATGATGGAGCTGCTGTTGTCATGGGAGGAAGGATCGCATATGCGGCATGCTATCTGCCTCTCTCAGAGCAGAAGGGGATAAAGGCCACATTCGGAACAAGGCACAGAGCAGCGCTTGGGCTGGCAGAGGAGTCTGATGCTATAGTCCTTGTCGTATCAGAGGAGACCGGTGCGATATCATTGGCGTACAATGCCAACATCTATTACAACCTCTCGAATGCAACGATAAAGAGAACGCTGCTTTCGCTCTTCCGCTATAAGGATGTCCTTCCTGAGACAGCAGGAAAGGAGGCGCAGAATGAAGCAGAGTAAGATAATATCAAGCCTTCTTTCCAACTGGATAGCGAAGATCTTCTCTTTCCTGATAGCACTTTTCATTGTTCTTGCAGTGAAAGTGCTCAATGTCAATGACCGGGTTGTTACAGTTCCTCTTGATGTAACGCTCCCGGAAGGATTTGTCGCAGTATCACTCGTCCCTGATACGATCGAGATCGTAATCACTGGACCGGATAGCATAATTTATCTTGTGGACCCTGCGGAGATCTCAGCATCTGCGGACTTCTCTGAAGTAGAGAGTGAAGGTATTGCCCGTGTTCCTGTTGCCCTTCACTACAATAATGACATCTTCACGGAGGATGGGCTTGCTGTAAGCACAAGGCCTTCATCTGTAAGGATACTGTTCTCTCCGACAACAGCAATATAAAACACAAAAGCAAACACAGCTGCTGGCAATCCGCCAGCGGCATTCTTATGCCATAATTTCAAAAAAGTTCGTTCAATCCCTAAAAAACACTTGACAAAATTGTACCGGGGGGGGGTATCGTCTATTGAGAAGATAAACTAAGGAGAGGATTGACGATGAGAGAACGAAAATCAATCTTTGTATCGTTTGCCGTGGTGGCAATAGCCCTTCTCACTATGGTGGGCTGTTCATATCAGGCAAAGTATCCTGCATACTTTGAATCGGGAAAAATCGTACAGGAGGTGGACTTCCTTACAGGACAGAACTTCCTGCCTACCAACTTCAAGGTATATGGCATCGACATGAATGGCAGCCAGTATGAGCTTGCCAATACCATTATTCTTGTTGATGAATCAAGTAGTGCTACTGGTAAGGTTGATCTTGGAGATACAGTCAGGGCCAGGATCGGAGAGAACCAGGTTGGTGAGATTGTATTTGCAAAGGCAGGCATCGATATCTATGATATCCAGGCTCTGACAATCACAGGACCTGCTGAGATCAAGAACACCGATCTTGCCGGTCTTAATGTACTCAAGTCACAGTTCACAGTTGTCGCATCATACTATGACAAGACAGGTGCAGAAAAGACAATGACCCTTTCTCAGGAAGAGTATGACTTTGTTGCAACAGATGCTGGTAACGAATACGGAATCACATATGAGGGCGGACTTGAGCCTACATCATCCGCAGTTCCTGCATCTGTGACTATCAAGTCAAATGTCGGCGGAGATGCACAGGCTGTATATGAATTCTCATGTCTTCCAGACCAGAATCCTGCATTCACAGCAGACAAGATCACAGGCATTGCTTCTGTAACTGTAAAAGAAGGTGCATATCTTCCTGCTCTTGAGTATGCAGAGCTTCCTGTTCCAGGCGAAGATGATGTAGATGTACAGGTTTACTATGAAGGATACACAGATGCTGCAACTTCCAGAGCTATCTCTGCCGCTAAGAAAACGGATCTTGTAAGCTTCGAGGGCGTAGAGCTTTCATATGTCAACAAGTATGGCGAGGAGATTGCTGTTGAGGATCTTGCATCTGCTACAGAAGTTGGAATCAAGGTCACAGTCAATGGCCATTCCAAGACATCTTTTGATACAGAAGGATCTGAAATTAATGCAGTTACTGTTGTTAAAGGTGGAGATCTTACTCTTTCTGCAGATCTGACAGAAGCTGGCAAGACAGCTCTCAAGCTTGCTGCAGGTGCTGCGCTTCCTGAGATCGATGACAGCTGGGTTACTGTCAATCTGACAGCGAACGTTGACGGAGAACCCAGAGTGATTGCACGCAATCTTACAGCAGAAGATGGAGTAGAGCTTGGCTATGCAGATGAAACTGGCAATGCAATTGCTGCAGGTACTGTAGCAAAAGCTGATGCAATTTACTGTGTCACAGCTGAGTACCTTGGTGTAAAGGCAGAAACTTCTGACGTAAGTTTTGTTGTTGGTAAAGAGATCAGCAAAATAACCATATCCGTAAGCGGAGCTTCTATTCCTAAGTATGATTATGGAACAGTCGCACCTACTGTTGATGATATCGATTTCAATGTGGTAATTAATTACTCTGATGAATCAGACGAGACAATTCCTGCTGATACAGAAGGCCTCACATATGCGTTTGTAGATGCTGATGGCTTTGCTCTTCAGGATTATGATTTCACAACTGCTCCAGTAGCTAACACTGTTTTCCTTGCTGTTGAGTATGCAGGAAAGACTGCTACAAGGGCGCTTGCAGATGCCGACTTCACGACAGTAACTCTTGCTGTTGCTGATAATCCGAATGTTGAGGATAAGACCTACTACAAAGGTGAGGATCTCTCAGCTCCGGACTTCAATGATTTCAGGATTTCCATTACTGTTGGCTCTGATAAGACATTCTTCGAGAATGCTGATGACCTTACTCTGTATTACACAACAGATTCAACTGGCAAAGCTCCTGAGACTCCGGTAACTGTTGTTCCTTCAGAAGAAGATACTAAGCTTTATGTTGGAGTTGAGTACAGAGGTGTTACTGCTGCATCAGCAGCTCTTGCAGTTGACGAAAGAGAGCCAAAGGTAGATGGTCTTGCAATTGAATTTGCAGATACCTATGTTGGACCTGCAGCTCAGTACTATGATGCAGATATGCTGTCAACAGCTCTTGCTGATCCTGCTGTGGCTAATGTCATTAAGTCACTCACAGTATCCTATGACTATGGTGAGGATGATGAAATCACTGAGACATTCACTGATGTAACTCTTGCATATGGTTTCATGGTCGGTGATAAGTTTGTCGAAGCAACTGCTAAGGATTCCCCTTATGATGGAACAGAAGTTCTTGCTGACCTTTATCTCCAGGTAACATATGATGGATTCTCTGCAGAGTTCCCTGTTGAGCTTGGTGCTCCTGAAAAGGTAGCAACAGTCGAGGTTACTCCAAGTGCGACAACTGGCTTGATTGGTGATGAGATCACATGGATAGTCAACACAAAGAACGATAAAGGCTATGTTGCAAAGGACATCGAGGACTATGATGTATTCCAGAATGGTGCTCCTGTAGCAGAGCTTCCTGCAGAGTTCACAGCAGCAGAGCAGACTGGCTATAAGGTCTCTGTGACACTGACTGATGCTGATACTGGTGCTGCATATGTAAAAGAAACAAGTGAAGAAATAAGTGTTGCCGCTGGAACTTCTTACTGGAATGTGACAACACCTGCTATTGAGCCTTCCGATGAGTTCATAGCACTTGTAGATAAGTCTCTTTCTTCTGATATTTTCACAGAGGGATTTGCTGCTTACACTCTCAATTTCGATGAAGAAGATGCAGTAGGTACACCAGCTGAGCCTACAGTGACGTTTGTCTATACAACTGGTCAGGTTGTTGTCGAAGGCGAGAATACTGTGACTGCCAACATCGAATATGTTGATGCAACAGGTGAAAAAGTAATAAAGCAGGCAAAGTTCACATTCTCCGGCACTTCTTATACAGAAGAGAGTTCTATCAAGCTTGTCTATGATGATGAGACAGCAACGGAGATTGCAGAAGGCAAAATGTATCTTCTCGAGGAATATGATCTTACCAAGTTCGGCTATGATACAGAATCCATAAAAGAACATGGTGATGACACAGTTCTTGAGCTTAAGGGGTACTGCCTTGATGCATATGATCCTGAGACAACGGAGCTTGAGCCTATGACAGGTACTATTACTCCTAATCATGCATCAAAGATCAATTTCGTATTCGGCTATACCGATACGACAGGAGCGGAGGCTGAAAAAGTCGTTACTCTTAACCTTACAATAAAGGCTTAAGACCGATTGCTGATTGATACTCATTCCTGCATCCCGTAAGGGGTGCAGGTACTCGGGAGGGAACTGAAGTATGGAAGAAAGAAATTCTCTCCGGCAGAGGCACTGGGTCCCGCTAGATAAGAGAAAGGAATGCCTGACTTTATTTCAGGAAGGAAACGGGTATAAGAAGACGGCTGCAAAGACCGGGCTGAACATATACACGGTAAGGGATTACAGGCGTCGGTATGCACAGGGTGATGAGTCATGGGCGTACCGTGAATGGGGGAAGACGACTTCCCTGTAATATGGAGATATTTGTCCGGGCTGGCCTTGAAAAAGGAGGCCCGGAATGCCTCAGGCTGGGCATGAGTCATCGATTGATGCGCATCCTGAGAGGGGAGGAGAAGAATATGAGAAAGATAGCTATAGCCATATGCATAGCCATTGCGGTCCTGTTGTTTGCAGGATGTCCTGCGGATACAGGGATAAGCACAAAGGTGCCATCGTGGCTATCGGGACGTGCATTCGAATGTGTGTCGTTCATATATAACGGGCAGACAACGGCCATGGATGGTGTGATACAGTTCGATGACAATGAGATATATGCAACAATAAAGGATAATGGTCTGGGACTTGCTCCTGCTGAGGATGTGAAGATTTTCGGCTATCTCGATGATCATGATATCGGCTATATGATCAACCAGTATCCTACTGGAGATATGTACAGCATAGTCATACCTGAGTATGAAATGACCATCTCTATGAATCTTGTGATGAACCTGCTCACTCTGCAGTGCGGGGGAGATGTCTCCGGGGTACCAGTAGACTTCACTGCTTTGCTTGCAGAGAAATAGAAGAGAATACGGGTTTCATGCATTTGTCCTTTGATGAAACCTGAACGGAGAGGGAATGATCCCTCCAGATGAACAAGGGAGAAAGAGATCTCAATCCTCAAATCTCTTATTAATATCCATTGGCTCCATGGCATCGCTGTGGGGCCTTCAATTTTCTGTGATAGATTTTTGTTGACAGCGTTATTTTTTGAATTATTATAATACTTATAAAAATACTTATTATTAAATCAAGGAGAAAATAATAATGCTGTCAGTCGCTGATTTTGAAAAGATGGAGAATATCATCTCATCCTATGAGAAAAAGATCGACAAGGGTTTCCAGATTCCTCTCTCAGAATATGATGAAAGGTATAAGAAGGTCTGGGCCAGAATGGAGAAGGAAGGGCTCGATATGGCTTTCTTCTTCTGGTATAGGGAAATGCCAGGCGATGGCATATATCTTACTGGATACAATCCGAATATTGAGCGTGCAAGTGGTGTGATAACACCGGGAAAGCGCCCGATGATCCTTGCTGGTCCTGAATCCGGTATTCTTGCATCAGAGGTCGGTCTTGATCTTCCTACATGCTTTGTAAATGAATTCAGCATCCCTGATGAGTACTATGAAGGCGTTGAGCGCGGTAACCTGCTTCAGATCATTGCTGATTATGTCGGGCATGATGTAAAGAAGATCGGCGTTATCTCCGCATACGATCTCGTTCCTGCGAAGTTCTATGATTTCCTCAGGAGCAACTTCGGGGCGGAGGTTGTTGACAGCGCTTCGATCCTTGAGGATCTCAGATATGAGAAGAGCGAGAATGAATTCAAGTGCATGCAGATGGCTGACACCATAGCATGTGCCGCAGTACGTGCAATGCTTGCTGTAGCAAGGCCGGGACTCAGGGAGACTGAAGTAGCTGCAGTCGGTGATTTCACGGCAAAGGCCTTAGGTGCTGTCGGATTCGGTTTCGAGACGATCGTCAACTCCGGATGGCGCTGCAAGACTGTTATCGGACCTGCAACGAACAAGGTCATCAAGGAGGGCGAAATTGTCCAGGTCGGAATCAGTCCCAGCTTCGAAGGTTATAAGGGTGTATGCCGCAGAGCCTTTGTCATGGGAGAGAGAACGCAGCTTCAGAAAGAGTACTTTGATTGCATGAATGAAGCATTCAGACGTGCAGAGAAAGCATTGTATGAGGTATGCGAGAATGATCTTCCATCGAATCTCATAGATCTCGCTGCAAGAAACTACTTTGCTTCTGTTGATATCAACGGAAGAAATATGAAACTTTATCACTTCTACAGCACATGCCATGGCACCGGACTTACAGAGTGTCTTGAGCCTATGGTCATCACTCCGACCAAAGAGGAGAAGTACGGGAAGAATGTTGGGATAATGCTTGATCTTGGCTGCTATGGATATCCTGACGAGCAGATTGCTGGCGGCTGTGTTGAGAATGCCTTCCTGAAGAAGGGTAATACAGTAGTTGCATGCACTGATCTCCCAGTGGATGTCCAGGATCTTGTAGGAAAGGGAATTTAAGATGAAGTTGAGCAGATTCAAATTGAAGATAGGAAACAGAGAGCTTACCCTGATCATCACAATTGCACTGATTTATGTATTCATGTGTTTTGCAAAAGGTGAGCTCTTCTATGCCAGAAGCAATATTGAGGCCATATTCTCAAATCTTTCATATGATCTGCTTTTAGCTTGCGGAATGACTTTCGTAATTATCCTCGGAGGTGTTGATCTTTCCGTCGGTGCGGTCCTTGCTCTTTCGGGGATAATCGCAACATTAATGGCCCAGAGCGGAATTCCTACAGGAGTTGCCGTTCTGGCGGCTTTGGCATTCGGTCTGGCTATAGGCTGTTTCAATGGTCTTCTTATTGCGAAAGTGCATGTTGCTCCTTTTGTAGCAACGCTTGGCTCAATGAGTATATGCAGGGGAATGTGCTATGTACTGACAAGCGGATATTTTGTCGCGAATCTGCCAGAAGCATATCTGAATATAGCCAGAGGATCTTTTCTCTTTATTCCAAATAAGATACTCATCTCCGTTCTGATAATGGTAGCTCTTGCAATCCTGTCGGTGAATTTCCGCCCTTTGAAGAGCATGTACTATGTCGGAGCCAATGGAAGAGCTGCATTCCTCTCTGGAATATCGTCGGATCTCGTGAAGATCATCGGCTATGGCATAAGCGGATTGATGGCGGGAATAGCAGCAGTCCTGATGACAGGCAGCCTCGGAATGGGCCATGCCAGCTATGGCCTCTCGTTTGAGATGAAGGCGATATCAGCAGCGGTGATAGGTGGCGCCAATATGGCAGGAGGCGAGGGAAGCTTCCTGGGAACAGCTCTCGGAGTAATTCTTGTTGCGCTGGTAAACAATGTATTCATTATGTTCAACGGATCTCCTAACTGGTCCGGAGCGATAAGCGGAATAATGCTTATCGTGGCCGTCGCGATTGATGTGATCAGAAACAAGATCCGTGAAAGGAGGACCGCATGAGTGTCCTTGAGCTTAAGAATATTACAAAATCCTTCGGTGCGAATAAAGTTCTCACTGATGTGAATATGCAGTTTGAGAAAGGGGAGATCCACTCCATCATCGGTGAGAATGGTGCAGGCAAATCGACCCTGATGAAGATAATAGGAGGAATATACAGGGCAGATTCCGGAGAGGTCATCCTTGATGGGAAACCCATAGTCATGCATTCTCCTATTGAGGCTTATGCCCATGGAATAGGGATTGTGCATCAGGAGCTGAGCATAGTCGGCAATATGACGGTTGCTCAGAATGTCTTTGTCAACTGTGAGCCTGTATATAAAGCCGGATTCATCAACTGGAAGAAGATGAACAGCGATGCTAAAGCTGCTCTTGCTGAAGTAGGTGCTGATATAGATCCTACGGAGATAGCGGGAAATCTAAGCGTCGGTATGCAGCAGATAGTGGAGATTGCGAAGGTAATTGCCAAGAAAGTAAGGATATTGATTCTTGACGAACCTACAAGTGCTTTATCCGATAAGGAAGCCGATCGGCTTTTCGAGATTCTCGATGATCTTAAGAAGAAGGGTGTCTCGATAATTTTCATCAGCCATAAGCTCAATGAGATCATAAGAATCTCCGATAAGGTTTCCGTACTGCGCGATGGTGTGAGAACAGGTACCCTTACCAGAGATGAGATGGACGAAGCGACAATCATCAGGATGATGGTTGGAAGAGATCTTGGGCGCTTGTATCCTCCTCGTGCATCAAGCAGGGATGGACAGGTGATTCTGAGCAGCAAAGGACTTTCCCGCAAGAACAAGTTCAATAACATCGATTTCTCCTTGAAGAAAGGTGAGATCCTTGGTGTGTTCGGGCTTGTAGGAGCTGGAAGAACAGAGGTCGCGCTTTCTGTTTTCGGAGCAGATGGACTTGATGAAGGTACTGTATATCTCAATGGAGAGGAGATATCTTTCAGAAGCCCTTCCGATGCAGTTGCCCATGGTGTCTGCTACCTCTCGGAGGACCGGAAGATCTCAGGACTATTTGTAGATATGGAAGTCCGTGAGAACGTTGTTTCCGCTTGTCTCAGGTCTGTATGCAGCCGTGCTGGATTCCTGAATCAGGGAATGATAAGCCAGATTACCGATGACTATATCAAAGAGCTTGATGTTCATCCTTCGGATTGCAGCAGATTCCGGATCCGGAATCTTTCCGGAGGAAACCAGCAGAAGATACTTTTTGCGAAATGGCTGGCAGCAAAGCCCTCTGTGCTTATTGTCGATGAGCCTACACGCGGTGTCGATGTCGGTGCGAAATCCATGATCCATTCCATACTCCGCAGACTTGCGGAATCAGGGATGGCAGTAATGATGATTTCATCCGAGCTTCCGGAAATCCTTGGTGTTTCCGACCGGGTGATGGTCATGAGTGAAGGGAGGAAGACTGCAGAATTCGAAGCAGAAGGACTGACAGAGGAAACGGTCATGAACGCAGTTTTCAGTATGGATGGAGGGCTGAAATGAAAATCAAGAATAAAACAGTTGCTGCTTTCATAGGCCGTGTGAACCTGAACTATGCAACGCTTTTCCTGATAATGATAATAATCGTGGCTGTAATGAGCTCGAGAGCACCGTATTTCCTCTCGGCTGCAAACTTCGCAGTCATGGTCAACACATTCATCATGGAAGCAATAATGGCACTTGGAATGACTCTGGTCATCCTTTCAGGAGGTATTGATCTCACTGTTACGGGTATCCTGCCATTCTCTTCGATATTGCTTGCGTTGCTGATGGGCAGTGGAATGCCTTTCATGCCAGCTGCGGTTCTTGTTGTCCTGGGATGTTCCCTTATTGGCTTTGTCACGAATTTCCTTCGTAAGACGCTGAGCCTCCATCCGATGGTTGTTACGATGGCGATTGCGGCGATTCTCAAAGGTGTGAACCTTACGATCACAGGCGGGTCAGCTATGTCAGGTTTCCCTGATAGCTTCAAGGCAATGGCGACTATGACTGTCCTTGGGATGCCATTAAGCTGGGTGGTCTATATTGTTCTTGCTGCATTCTTCATCATCATGACGAAATTCAACAGGAACTTCATAAAGGTATATTTTGTCGGAGGAAACCCTGAAGCCGCGAAATTAAGCGGTATCAAGACAGAACGTGTCTATATGATGGTCTATATGATCTCTGCCGCACTTGCTGCAATCGCTGGAATACTGACAGCAATAACATACAGCAGCGCGAGCTATTCATATGGCACCAATGCTGACATGAGGGTTATCACCACTGTTGCTATCGGAGGTACAAGCCTTACCCATGGCGGCAAAGGATCGATCGTTGGAACAATGCTTGGAACCCTTTTCATGGCAGTGATCTACGATGCCTTCATCATGAGCGGATTGTCGACATACTACCAGGATGTCATGACTGGTGTATTCCTCATTGCCGCAGTGCTTCTCAGCGAATTCTTCAGATATCTGAAAGAAAAAGTCCAATGACATATTTTCCAAGAAAAGGAGGAGAAAATATGATTAAAAAGATGTGTGTCATTTTCGCAGTATTCCTAGCTATTGCAACACCTGTATTCGCCGGTGGATCCGGGGAGTCAGCAGCTTCATCTGATGGGACATCTGCTGTAAAGGAAAATGAGCTTTATTCAATGGTCGTCTTCACGAAGGGCGCTGAATACTTCAACTGGTGCTATGCTGGAATGAGGGATGCGGCTGCTATTCTTGGTGATCATGTGCAGACAGAGCTCCAGGGACCAGCAGAATGGGATGCATCCCTTGAGGCCAGAACCCTTGAGCAGGTTATCGTAAAGCAGCCGAAGGGTATTCTTGTTGCTTCCGCAGATGAGACGACTCTCAATTCATCAATAGGAAAGGCTCTTTCACAGAATATCGCAGTCATTGGATTCGACAGCGATGCTCCAGAGAGTGGAAGACTTAGCTATGTAGGAACAAACAACTATGATTTCGGAGCTGCAGCTGCCCAGTTCATGGTCGAGCAGATCGGAGGATCCGGTGAGGTTGCTGTTGTAATCGTTCCTGGCAATATCGCTCAGGAAGAGAGAGCTGCGGGCTTCAAGGATTGGATCAGCGAGAATGCTCCTGATGTCAAGGTCGTTTCAGAGCTCAACGATGAGGGAGATGTCGCAAAGTCTGAAACCGTATGTGCTGCTCTGTTCCAGGCAAATCCGAATATCAAGGGAATCTTCAGTACTCATGGATATGGTGCCCCAGGTGCTGCAGCCGCTGCAAGAACACTTGGTATTCTTGATAAGATTGTCATTGTAGGAAGTGATTACAGCTCTGCTGTCATAGAGCTCCTTCTCTCTGGCGATATCGAGGGATCAGTTGTTGACGATCCATACCTCATTGGATTTGAGTCCATGATGCTTGCATATCAGGCAGCTCATCCGACATCAGTTCCGTCAGCCAACCCTCCATTTGGCCATGTTCCACCGATTATCTACGGAGGCTGCTCTGTAATAACCGGAGAGACTCTTTCTGATCCTGCAGTGCTTGCAAAGTATCAGAATCCTCCTGCAGTATGATTGAATTGCAGTTATAATATGTTGTATCAAGGGGCGGGTATTCCTGTGGATGTGATTGGAATCAAGGAAAATAATAAGAGGATAATCGCTGACCTTCTCAGGTTTGCAGATGTCGGGATGACAAAGAAGGAAATTTCTGACAGTACGCGCTTGAGCTTCGCAACAGTGTCCAATCTCTGCAATGAAATGCTTGAAGCCGGGTTGCTTCAGGCAGATAAGAAGTCTGAGATCGCTGTTGGCAGGAGTCCTTATGCCCTCTGTCTCAACTATAACAAGTACAGAACAGTCTGCATCAATGTGCAGATGCAGGCTGTTCTTGGAATCGGATTGCTGAATCTGAGGAACGAGGTCATCTGCTATAAGAAGTATGATGTGAAGGATCTATCCTCTCCTGAAGCAGTGATCCATGAAGCTAAGCTGAGGTTTGATTCTGATTTCGGCAAATTCTGTGCCGGGTATAAGCTTATCGGAGTCGGGGTGGCAGTCTCCGGTATATTCGATATCTCATCGGAAAAGCTGGTGAACTGCGCTGCCCGGATGTATGAAGGTTCTCCGATTAAGCTCATCGTCGAACGGGAGTTCTCATTGCCGAGCTATGTTGATAACGAATCAAATCTCTGCGCAATCGGAATGCGGAGGCGCATATCCAACTGCCTTGATCTGATATATATACATATCTCAGAGGGCCTTGGTGTAGGAATAATATGCCAGGGAATGCTTCTGCGGGGAGCGCATGGCTATGGAGGAGAAGTTGCATTCATTCCGATAGGCGATAAAGATAAATACTGCCCGATAAGCGATTCCTATGGCTGTATTGAGAATGATATCTCCATTCCGGCTATCATTTCCGATTTCATGGATAATAAACCTTCCCTATGCGACAAACTGAAGGCGTGGGGCGATTTCGTAGCTGCTTTGGAAGCCGGTAATCAGAAAGCGGTTAAGATAGGGGAGAATGTGGGCCGTCTTATCGGTGAGCTTTGCGCTATTCTCATAAATATATTCGATACGGAAAAGGTTGTCATAGGCGGGGAGATTTCCCAGTTGGATCACTTTATAAATGAATACATTCTTTCCGTGATCAACAAAAAGTGCCACTTGTATGGGAAGAGGGATATCTCTATCGATTATGATGCCCAGAGTGAGAAGACAATAAACGTAGGACTGTCCGAGATGCTGTATGAAAGACTTTGCATAAGCTCTTTCTGATAGCATATGCTTGTCATTTATGGTTAACCTGATATTTCCTTTGTATAGTGCTATTGCTTTTGAGATGCCAGTAAGTTTTCAATCCTATGCAGCTGAGTTATAAAAGCACAATGCGTGCATGTTTCACGGCCTATATCGTTCAGGCCATTCCGATCAATTTCGTTCCTCTCCTTTTCCTTACGTTCCATAAGGATTTCACTATTCCTTTCTCGGATATAACCGTGCTGATCACCCTGAATTTCCTGGTGCAGCTCTTTGTTGATTTCCTGTCTGCAGGATTCATAGATAAGATAGGCTATCGCGCCTCTGTTGTGATAGGACACATGCTGTCTGCTCTGGGATTGGTATCGATCGCCATGCTCCCATATATCCTGCCTGATCCATTCATAGGCCTTCTGATATCCGTGATAATATACGCTTCGGGAGGTGGCCTGCTGGAAGTCCTCCTCAGTCCGATAATAGAGGCTTGCCCAACAGATAATAAGGAGAAGGCAATGAGCCTGCTTCATTCCTTTTATTGCTGGGGCCAGATGATCGTGGTATTGCTGTCCACAGTCTTCTTCTCAGTTCTTGGAATCAATAACTGGAGGATCCTCGCATTTATATGGGCTGTTCTACCTGTAGCAAATATGCTTCTCTTTACCAAAGTCCCTATATATTCCTTGCATGAAAAGGGAGCAGATGGTCTGACGGTCAGGGAACTGTTCTCAATGAGGATATTCTGGGTCTTCATGTTCATGATGCTTTGTGCAGGAGCATGCGAGCATTCTGTAAGCCAATGGGCTTCGACGTTCGCTGAGCAGGAACTGGGGGTGGATAAAACCATCGGGGATCTTGCAGGTCCTATGTCCTTTGCTTTCCTTATGGGATGCGCAAGGGCCTGTTATGGAAAGTTCGGGGATAGAATGGATCTTGATCATTTCATGAAATCCAGCTGTATTCTATGCATTGCATCATACTTATGCATTTCCATCGTCCCGAGTCCTTTTGTTGGATTGATCGGCTGTGCTTTGACTGGTTTATCTGTTGGAATTCTATGGCCAGCAACATTCAGCAAATCCGTTGCCGCGATACCAGGAGGAAATACTGCGATGTTTGTTTTCCTTGCCCTTGCCGGTGATTTAGGATGCTCTGCAGGACCTTCTCTTGTAGGGTTCGTAGCAAGCCATTTCAGCGACAACCTCAAGGCTGGGATTCTTGCGGCTGTTGTTTTCCCCGTCCTGATGCTGATCTGCATTCTCTACCTGAAGCATGGAAGAAAGCCAGTCAGATCATCGGTTGACAGTTCTCTGGCTTGAATTCCTGATTTCCTTGGGAGTCATTTTATAGAATTTCTTGATCTGAGAAGCAAAGTAGCTTACATTGCTGAATCCGCATTTATCTGCGATTTCCTTTATAGGCAGATCGCTGTTTTTCAGCATAAGAAGCCCATGGTTGAGTCTGCATTTTGTAATATAGGTTGATAAAGTAATGCCTGTCTGTGAGTGGAATACGCGGCTAAGATGCTCTGGAGAGACATCGAGAGCATCAGAGATATTGATAAGCCGGAGATCCTTATCGCCGTATTTCGTCTTGATATAGTCAACCGCTGAATCAACTATGCTGCTCTTCTCCTGATTGTCTGTATCGTTATTGACCATTGATATTATTGAGAAAAGCTGATCCAGCAGGCCATCATCTATTGTTTCTCCCATAATGAATTCCCCTGCGATATTCATCATGATTTTCTGTATCATTGATGCATATTGGGTATTGAGCTGCAATGCGAAACCGCTTGCAGGTATCTTTATGTTCTTATGTTTCAGCACTTTGCATTTGATGCTGTAATTATCGATATTGCAGTCTTTGTTGAATATTATCTCATGGGGTATGCTGGGAGGGATGAAGCACAATGATCCATCAGCATAGGATATCCATTTGTCATTTATGAGAATCAGACCGGATCCTGATTTGAAGAAATCTATCTGGTATTCATCTATATGGGTATGCTTTGGTATGTTCTTCAGCTCCCTTCCGAAGTTCCTTGTAGCCAGATCGATGGAATAGCTCTGGGTTGAATAATCAATGCATTCGAATAATCTTTCGATTATCCGCTCCGCAAGTGCTGTATTCTCAACGAGGCTTGCAACAGAAAGCCTGATGAAAATATTCTCAAGGTCTTTTCTTTTTTCTACCGCAGGGACTGTGAATAGCGGATATTTCCAGATGAAATCAGGGCCATTCGCATTGATCTGGAAGGCAACATGGAAGCATTTCACATCGGGTTCAAAGCATTTTATGCTGTATGGAGTTCCTGGGATGATATAGAACAGACGGTTTGCGGTTATATCTTCATAGTTCCCCATGAAAAAGAATTCCCCTGTTCCCTTCGCGAAATAGTAGATATGATACTGCGCGCTTGTGTGAAGCGCGCAATTCAGGCACCTGCTGCATTCGAGTTTGTTTGCCCTTATATATTCAAAGAACATCTGCCCCCTCTATCTGTCCATCTTCTTTTGTAAAAGAAAAAGGCAAATCATATGAAGAATCCTCTTTCTGATAGTCCTCTCTATAATGACTTCCTCTGCTTTCCTTCCGTCTTGCTGCTGCCTCCGTTATCATGAGCGCTACTAATATCATATTCCTGAGTTCATACTTCTGATAGGCATTTTTTGCTTTGCTGTAATCGGCATTTTCCAGAAGAGCAATTGAATCCAGTAGCTCATTCCTGCAGATTCTGCATTTCTCCTCTGATCGGATTACAAACATGTTGGAGGACATAGCAGTCCTGACTTTCTCTCTGATCGCCAGACAATCATTTACAGGATCTTTATAGATTGAATCCTGTGATGAAATGAAATCTGAAGCAATTGTTTGGGCCGATTTGGTACTGTGATGCGCTTTCCGGGCTGCATTGGCAGCTTCCTTTCCAGCGATCTTTCCGAATACAGTGCAGGTGAGGAGCATATTTCCTCCGAGCCTGTCTGCTCCATGCGGTCCGCTTGATGCCTCTCCAACAGCATATAGACCTTCAATTGAGGTCTCTGCCTTGGGATTTATCACAAGGCCGCCGTTTATCGCATGCGCTAGTCCATTTATTTCCGCAATATCTTTTTCCAGATCTATTCCCTTGGAAAGATACCACTGGCTGGAAAGTCTCCACATGTCCCAGAACAACTGCAGATCAGAATTCTGCCTGCCGTTCCTCAGTACATTTCTCGCATCCAGGAAAACTCCTCCATGCGGTCCGCCTTTACCTGATGTGATCGCTTTCTGCATTCCGATTTCAATATATCTGGATATGCTTTCAGAGCTGAAAGGATAGTGAACGGATTTGGCTTTCATTACGTCATGAGCGGAAATCCCCTCAGGAAGGATTCCATCAAGTACGGAATTCCCGTTCACGTCGACCAGCTCAGGATCCAGAGACCAGATCCAGGAATTCAGAATCGAAAGACCGGGCCATATTATCCCATTGCCGACCTGCATGAATTCCATGTTCATTATCTTTGCTCCAGCCCTGTAACCAAGCGCATACGTATCGCCTGTCATTTCCGCAGGGTTCAGACTGTGCTTGAAAACCTGTCCAGCACCGCCAGACGCAAGGATCACTGAGAATGCATTGAATAGAATATAGTTTCCATCGGATGTTACTCCCAATGCGCCAGAGCATATCCCATTATCTGTGATGAGGTCGATGATCATGCAGTTCTCAATGACCTTTACATTCTCATTATATGAAGCATGAAGTGAATTTATGATCTTCGTCCCATGCCCTGTTAAGTTGTAGTTTCTTGGGAGAGATCCGAAACATCCCTGGGAAACGAGGTATTTCCCATTCTCTTTCTCAAATTCCACCCCATAGCTCTCAAGTTCTGATATTATCCCAGGAGCATTATCAACAAGTGTTCTTACAACTTCGGGGATGCACATGCCGTGTCCCGCTGCCATTATATCGTTGTAGTGGACATCAGGATTATCTGAAGGATCCCTATATCCATCTGCTACTCCAAAACCTGAGGCTTCTGTTACTGTAAAAGCACTTGCTCCTGATTTCCCGATTCTGCCTTTGATTACCTGGATGACTTTTGCACCTTCATTCATTGCGGAAATCGTGGACACTGTTCCTGCTACTCCTGCACCGATAACAAGAACATCACAGTTTAAAATATCCATACAGAACTCCTTCTCGATGTTTATAAAAGGATAGGATATTGACGGTATAATAAAATATTGATATCAAAAATTTGTAATAAAATAATAAAATTCTGTTTTCTTGATATTAAATTGACAATCAGTTTTTTCGGACAGATAACCATGGTCAAAAGGAGAAAAAAGAATGAGGAGTCAATTGAAGAAGTTTTCATTGTTCTTGTTTGTTGCTTTATTAGCCGTTCCGATTTTCGCCAGCGGCAAAGCTGAGTCGGCTGAAGAGAAAGGACCTGTGAAACTCATTTACATGACAGAGTGGGAACAGATGACAGAGTTCAATAACTATTTTGCGGAAAAAGGAGAGGAATTCGCAAAACTGTATCCCGATGAGTGCAGTGGAGTTGAGGTCATTACAATTCCTTATTCTGGATATGAGGCCAAGTTCCTGAGCAGTTTCAATGCCGGTACTATTCCTTGTGATTTCTATAAAGGAATGGCTCATGTCTGGGCTGGTCAGTATGATTATGCCGATCCTATGCCGGAGGAATTTGCTGAGTATCTTGATCAGGAACTGGTATCATACCTCAAGCCTATCGGAATGTATAATGGCGTAAGATATGGATATCCTGTAGAAGCAGGTAATTTCCAGCAGCTTTATATCAACGTTGATATGTTCGAAGAAGCAGGACTTGATCCTAATGATCCTCCTGAAACATTTGATGAGCTTCTTGAGTATGCGAAGAAACTTACAAAGTATGATGAGAATGGAAACGTAACAGTTGCCGGATTTGCACTCAGATATTCTGGAGAAGGCCAGGGTGTTGCTGATAAGAACCTTACTATTCTCCATGCATTTGGCGGAAGAATGTTCGATCCGGAGACCCGCAAGGCTTCCGGTGTTGTGAACAGTCCTGAATCCGTAGCAGGTCTGACATGGATCAAGAAGTGCTTGGATGAGAAGGTCACAAGCCTTGAGATCGGCGTTCCAGAGACAGCATTCTCTCAGGGCAGAGCTGCTATGATGCTCAGAGAGTCATGGGTGTCCGGCTGGCTTGATGAGAGTGCTCCTGATATCAACTATATGATTTATCCGGCTCCTGCTCAGAAGGAAGCTATCGGTGGCGGAAATCTTTTCCCGTGGTGCAATCTTGTTTACAACGGAAGTCCTAACAAAGAGCTTGCATGGAGATTCCTTGAGTTCCTAATGACACCGGAGAATGATCTTGAGCAGAATGAGAGACAGGGCCTTCTTCCTGTTATGGAAGCTTCGTATGACAGCGAATATGTTGAAAACAGAAAGGATTTCGATTCTGTACAGGAAGTTGTCTCCAGAGGACCTGGTCCGGCTTATGACTACTACATTCCGGAAATGAATGAGCTGGCAAGCGTGTTTGGAACGGCCGTTCAGAATGTCATGTATGGTTACGATGAGCCGCAGTCAGCTCTGGATAAAGCTGCTGTCGAAATGGATAAGATTCTTGGCAATTAAGCCTATTTGCTGAATTTCTGCAGGTGATTGTATTTCATCACCTGCAGAGAAGCAGAATGAGAGGAGGTCATGGGTTATGAGAAAGCGGACATATAACAGCAGGAAAGGATTGATTGGATTCCTGTTTGTATTCCCTGCTGTTTTGTATTTTCTGGTTGTATATACGTATCCATTCATACAGACATTCCTCCTCTCCTTTTTCACTGAGCACAGAGGGGTAAGCTCATTTGTCGGATTGGAGAATTACAAAGAAGTCCTGACTGATTCCTTATTCTGGAAAAGCCTGATAAATACCGCTTATCTGACATTGATATCGGTACCGATAACGATAGTTCTGGCATTGCTTGTCGCTGTATTGCTTGATAAGTCTCCAAGCATCCTCGTCAGGAATACCCTGCAGATTGCAAGCTTGCTGCCGATGATGATGTCACTTGTCGCTGCCTCTTTGATATTCCAGTGGATATTTGATCCAGTATATGGAATTCTCAATGAGTTATTGGTAAAGTTCGGAATGAAGAAACAGCCTTTCTTCTCGTCTCCGACTCAGGTAATCCCATCTGTTGCGATAATCACGATATGGATAAGAGTTGGTTTCTCTGCGACGATACTGCTTGCTGGTCTCCAGTCAATACCGACTCATTACTATGAAGCTGCCTTGATTGATGGCGCATCCCCGGTAAAATCCTTCTTTAAGATCACATTGCCATTGCTGAACTCTCAGATAGTGCTGGTCTGCATATCGGAGATAATATTCGCAGTCAAGGCTTTTGATCAGGTATTCATAACAACAGGCGGCGGCCCTGCGAATTCAAGCCGGGTAATCGTTCTCCATCTGTATGAGACAGCATTCAAATGGTTTGATTACAACGAAGCGTCTACGATAGCTATATTGCTATTCGTTCTCCTGATGATCATCAGCATATTCCAATGGGTTTTCATGAGGAAGAAGGTTGAGTACTGAGGAGGCAGAATATGAAGATGAAGATTACAACGAAAATCCTGATATATGTCCTGGCATTGATCATAATCTGCTTTATGCTGTTCCCTTTTCTGTGGATGGTACTTACATCATTCAAGACCCCTGCGGAAATCCAGCGTCTGCCGATTTCATTCTTCCCCGATTCATTCAAGAATCTTTCGAATTATGAAGAAGTATTCAATCGTCAGCCTTTTATGAGGTTTATTGCGAACAGTATGCTGATATCGTCGTTCAGCTGCTTGTTCTCAATATTGATAACAACAATGGCTGGATATGGATTCTCTAAGTTTGATTTCAGGTTCAAGGAATTTTTCTTCTTCCTTATTCTCTGTTTTCTTATTGTGCCATTTCAGGCTGTGGTTGTTCCGCTTTTCCAGTGGGCGGTGAAATTCCATCTGGCGGACACCTATACCGGGCTTGTTCTTCCTCTTCTTGTCAGTTCATTCGGCGTATTCCTCATGCGCCAGGGAATGGACGTTGTGCCAATTGAGCTTATAGAGGCCGCGAGAATCGATGGCAGCTCGGAGTTCCACACTTTTTATAAGATTGTCATGCCGCAGGTGAAAACATTCATAGCAACGCAGGCGATCATAAAATTCATGTGGAGCTGGAATGAGTTCTTCTGGCCGCTGGTCATAACAAACAGAGTTGACATGAAAGTTGTCACGGTTGGCCTTCAGAGTTTCACCAACATGTATTTCGTTGAATACCATCTGATAACAGCTGCTGCGGTTCTAAGTGTTGTTCCTATGGTGATAATGTTCGCTATCTTCCAGAGGGGAATAGTAAGAGCTGTGGCAATGAGCGGATTGAAAGGATAAACAGCAAAATCAAAAGGAGGGCAGTATGGGGCGTAAGGAACACTATACGCATATTCTTCACAAGCCAGAGATGGCAAGAATGAGAGCGCTTTCAAAGGCCATCGGATATGATGATGAGGATATTCATCGTTTCCGGATCGGCATTCAGAATACATGGAGCGAGACGGCTGCAGGGCATGTTCACCTGAAACAGGTGACAGAAGCTGTTCGTGCTGGAATATTGCAGGCTGGTGGTATTCCAATTGAATTCGGTGGCTATGGGGGCTGTCCGATTGCTTTGGGAGAGAACGGTCATCGCTATGACACACCTTCGAGGGATATCATGGCTATGGATGTAGAGACATGTGCCGCTCTTCATGCCTTTGACGGATTGATTCTGATATCCAGCTGTGATAAAAACGTCCCTGCACATCTGCTTGCTGCTGCAAGAATCAATATCCCGACGATTATCGTTCTTGGCGGTCCGATGCACAGCGGCAGATTCGAGTGCAGAAATGTGGATATGAGCGATCTTGATCCTTCTTCGTGGCAGTGTGAGACAGATCCTGAACATGTGGATATGGAGAAAGTCCAGGAAATGACAGAGCATCTCTGTCCTGGTCCGGGAGCCTGTGCTCTTCTTGGAACTGCGAACACGATGCAGTGCATTACCGAGGCAATCGGATTGTCCCTTCCTGGGAATTCAACGATATGTGCAGGAACAGCTGAATTGCTGAGATTGGCAAAACGCGCAGGCAGACGGATTGTTGAGCTTGTCGATGAGGATGTAAAGCCTAGCGACATCCTTACGCAGGAAGCTTTTGAGAATGCGATAAGGGTTATGCACGCAATCGGCGGTGGAACAAATGCGATAGTCCATATCCTTGCTTTGGCGAATGAGCTTCATATGCTTGATACAGTCAATCTCCATTTAATCGAGAAGATCGGACTGGAAACTCCGTGTATTACTCCTATAAAGCCAAGTGGCCCATATCATCTGGAGGATCTGGGAGAGGCTGGAGGTATCCAGGCTGTAATGAAGAGATTTGCCGGAAGCATCCACAAAGATGCGATAACGGTTAATGGAAAGACAGTAGGAGAGAATATAGAAGCTGCTAGAATAACCCTACCGGAGGTTATCAGGGAGCCGGGCAACCCTGTATTCAAAGAGGGGCTCTTCATACTGCATGGCAATCTGGCTGATTCAGCTGTTGTGCGCCCAACGGTCGTTGCTAAATCCATGTTCAATGTCACAGGACCTGCTAAATGCTTCAATGGGATGGAAGATTGCCTGGCGGCTTTGAAACGCCATGAGATCAAGCCGAATGATATCATTGTTCTTCGTTATGAAGGACCTAAAGGCGGTCCTGGTTTAACGGATGTATTCAAGGTTATGGGCTATCTCGTTTCTCTTAACCTTCATGAGAAATGCGCGGTCATAACAGATGGCAAGATATCAGGTTTTGCAAAGGGACCGTTTATTTGCCAGGTTACTCCGGAAGCTGCTGAAGGCGGAACACTTGCGATTGTTGAAGATGGGGATCTGATTTCCATTGATCTTCCTGGAAGAAAAGTTGAGCTTCTGGTCCCTGAAGAGGAGATAGCCAGGAGAAAGGCAGCCTGGAAGAATCCTTATCCAAGAAATCCCGATGGGCTTCTTTCCCTGTATGCAAAGATGGCGCTGCCTGCGACTCAGGGGGCAGGACTGCCGCTTACTCATATCGATATGCAGGAGGTTAGGAAATGAGTTTGAAAAGACATGTTGCAGCAGTCTGCGGAGATGGTCGGATCAGGTTGGTAGAGGAAAATGTTCCGGAAGTTTCCGAAGGAATGGTCCTCGTAAGAGTATATGCTTCTCTTGTAAGCCCAGGTACGGAGCTGGGTGGATGGAAGCATCTGGCCGCATTGCGCAGGGAAGGCGGAGAAATAGGAACTCCCCGTAAGTTCGGATATTCGAATGCAGGTATTGTGGAAGCAGTTGGCGATAACGTTTCCAGATTCCGGAAAGGACAACGTGTTGCATGCATAGGATATGGATTTGCTTTGCATTCTGAATATGCGGTAGTTCCCCAGAATCTATGTGTTCCACTCCCGGATGATATCTCATATGAAGAAGGATCATACTCTATGCTTCTTGCTACTGCAATGCAGGCAGTACGCAGAGCGGAACCCGCATTGGGAGAGAAGGTTGCTGTGGTTGGAATGGGGCTTGTCGGTCAGCTCACAGCACAGCTCCATCAGGTTTGTGGGAACTTTGTTATAGGATGGGCCCGTAATCCTATTCAGATCGAGATCGCAGATAAATGGGGTATCGACAAAGCCATCAATATGAAAACGGAGGATCCGGTTGAAGCAACAAAGGCTTTTACTGATGGCAGAGGGCTTGATACGGCTGTTCTTGCATTCCCTGGAAAGGCCGGGAATACATGGAAAGCAGTCTGTGATTCTATGAAGATTACTCCTGACGGCCACAGAATGGGCCGGGTTGTAATGGTCGGAGGATCTGAAATCGATTGTGCATGGATAGCAGCTAACATGGATATCAGATTCGCGGCAAGAACCGGTCCTGGCTATCATGATTCTGCATGGGAGAAAGGCAATGATTATCCTCCTGTATTTGTCGAATGGACCACAGAAGATAATCTGAAGCTCGGACTGGAGCTTATCAGGCGCAGGAAAATAGATGTCCTTTCGCTCACAACCCACCATGTCCCTTTGATGGAGGCTACAGAGGCCATTGATTCCATTATCAATGAACCTGAGAAAATCCTAGGGCTTGTATTTGAGGAAAATTAAGGAGGCTTACTATGGTGAATATATGCTTTGTAGGGGCAGGAATGATGGCTAACAAAGTCCATTATCCTTCGCTCGCGGACTTTGATGATGTGAAAATAGCTGCCATCTGCGATCTTGATGAGAACAAAAGAAAGGCAACTGCAGAAAAATATGGTGTTGAAAGGACTTATGATGACTTCCGCAGGATGATCGATGCTGAAGCTCCCGACGGGATATATGTGATTGGGCCTCCTCATCAGATGTATGATATGATTCTCTATTGCCTCAGAAACAAAATTCCGACTTTCTGTGAGAAACCGCTTGGACTGACATATCATCAGGCACAGATGCTGGCAGAGACCGCAAGGATCAATAATGTCATAACTCAGGTAGGGCATCAGAGACGCTCAAGTCCGATACTCAATAAAGTGCTGTCTGAAATCAGACCGCATGGTACTGTGACACATGCTGTATGCGAATTCTATAAATACGATCTCAATCCTATGTTCACAGCATGTGATCACATACATGATGATGGTTCACACTCTGTCGATACCCTCAGATGGATATGCCAGGGAGAGGTTGTCGGGGTGGAAAGCTTCGTAAAGAGGATCGGCACTCCTGATATCAACTGGGTCTGCTCCACGCTTCATTTTGATAATGGTTCGACAGGAATACTGATCAACAACTGGGCTAGTGGAAGGAGAGTTTTCAGACTTGAGGTACATGCGCCTGGCATATACTCGGATATCGAACTGGAAAATAAGGCATTCGTTTATGAGAACGGTGATTATGATGGCCGTGTGTATGACTGCAAGGAAGTTGCGGGAAGTCCCGAATTCCACATCTTCGGTGGATTCGAGCAGAAAAGCCGGGAATTCATCGCTTCGATCAAGGAGAAGAAAGAGCTTACAAGCTCACCTTTCAGCGATGTCGTCAAGACTATGAAGGTTGTTGAGACAATAATAGCTCAGTCTGTTCTTTCGGAGTGAGGTGTGGAATGCAGGAAGATCTGATTAAAACACTTGAGAAAACAAAGATAGTCTCTGTAGTACGTGTCAATACAGTTTTTGATCCCAGATATCTTCTGGAGGCACTTTATCAAGGAGGAATATCCATAATTGAGATAACTTCGACTTCTCCTGGATATGCTGAGTGCATCTCTTCTTTGAAGAATGCCGCTGCAGATTATGAAAACTGTTTTATCGGAGCTGGTACGATTCTTGAGAAAGCACAGGTGGATGAATGCATGAAAGCCGGTGCGGATTTCATAGTCAGTCCATGTTTTGATAGAAGCGTAGTGGATTATTGTGTGGAAAAGGATCTTCCTGTAATGCCCGGATGCATGACCCCGACTGAAATATATCATGCATGGAAAGCTGGTGCATGTGTAGTGAAGACCTTTCCGGGAAAGATATGCAATCCTGATTTCTATAATGATATGAGAGGCCCTTTCCCCGGAATCCGTATGATGCCTACAGGGAATGTCAATGCGACAACAGCACCATTATATATTGAAGCTGGAGCTATAGCAGTCGGCATAGGTAAGGCGATTGTAAGTGACAAGCTGATTGCAGAGCGCGGTTGGGACCAGATAAAGCGTAATGCTGAGAGCTTTCATAGGCTTTTGACAGGAGATTCAGATGAAAAGCGGGAATAAGGGTGTTGTCTGTTTCGGTGAGCTGATGCTGCGTCTTCAGTCTCCATGGTATTCGAAACTTGTCCAGGCCGATGACTATGAGGTTATGTTCACAGGCGCAGAGGCAAATGTAGGAGTGTCCTGTGTCAACTTCGGAATACCTGCTTATGCTGTAAGCATGGTGCCGGATCATGATATAGGGCAGGCCTGTATCAATTTTCTGCGGCGCTATGGATTGAATACCGATTATATCCTGAGGGGCGGGAAGAGATTGGGTATTCTGTATACAGAGACAGGATATTCCCAGAGACCCTCAAAAGTGATTTATGACCGGCAGGATTCGTCTTTCACTGAAATTTCAATTTCAAAGGATGAATGGAGGGAAATCCTGAAGGATAAATGCTGGTTCCATTTCTGCGGGACGGCTCCTGCCCAGGGAGAGAATGCTATAAAGACTCTCCGCAATGGTCTCGAAGTGGCAAAGGATATGGATCTGACAGTCAGTGTTGACTACAACTTCAGAAGCAAACTGTGGTCAAAAGCCAAAGCCAATGAAATAATGTCGGGACTGATGGAATATGTTGATATCGGTATCGGGAATGAAGAAGACTGTGAGGCGGTCTTTGGAATAAAAGCCGAAAATACCGACTTCGAACATGGCAATGTCGATTCTGGATCCTATTCAATAGTTGCAAGGAAAATGGTGCAGAAATTCAATCTTAAGTACCAGGCGATTACATTAAGAGAGAGTATTTCTGCAGACAGGAATGGCTGGTCGGCGATTATTCACGATGGAGAAAACTGTTATTCAAGCAAGAGATATGAGATCAACCTTGTGGATAGGATCGGCGGCGGGGATTCTTTCTCTGGTGGCTTGATTTCGAGTTTTATCAAAGGCCGCTCTCCTTCTGATGCCATCGAGTTCGCGGTTGCTGCTTCCTGCCTTAAGCAGACGATTCCCGGAGATTTCAATCTTGTAGGTGAAAAGGACGTTCTGTCTCTTATGGGAGGGAATGCAAGCGGGCGTGTTCAACGATAGCAATCTGAGTGCTGGGATGTGCTGCTCTGGGCTATGATCAGAATGCAAAGCCATGTGGTATGTGATATATGTTTTGAATCGACGTACTGAGCATTCAGCGTTACACTGAATCAAGGTTTTCTTAGAGGTATAGATTATGAAGCATATACTCTGTTTCGGTGATTCGAATACGCATGGCTCTGCTACTGAGTATGATGGAAGGTATGATTATGATGATAGATGGACCATCATCCTCGGGAAGCTCCTTGGCCCTGAGTACCATGTGATAGAAGAGGGACTTGGTGGCAGGACTACGGTCTTTGATGATCCATTCAGGCCTGGGAAGAATGGACTCAGGGATATATCGAATATATTGCAGACCCATAAGCCGTTGGATCTGGTAATAATCATGCTTGGAACCAATGATACCAAGCAGGTCTACAATGCTTCTGTGAAGAGCATTGCTCATGGTGCTGAGGTGATCATTGAGAAGATACGAAGCGAGGATATGCCACAGCCTGGGATTCTTCTTATCTCTCCGATACGTATAGGGGAGGGAATAGATTCAAGTGGTTTTGAGTCCTATGACTATTCTTCGCATCAGAAGAGCCTTGAATTCCCTAAGTGGTTCCGCCGTACAGCGGAAATCACAGGCTCATATTTCTTCGATGCCGCTGCAGTTGCCCATGCAGGAAGCGATTGCCTGCATATGACAAAGGAGAGCCATAGGGCATTCGCAGAAGCACTATGCGGTATTGTCAGGGATATTCTTGCTTGAATTACTGATGATTCATCTGATGGAAAAAAGCAGATTTGCAATCTGAGCAAATCAGATAAGCCACAGCATATGTTGACACTGTGGCTGCCATTTTCTGACTTCATGTGCAATATGATAGCCGTTCGCCATCGATAGGGATGGGGAGTGTAATTCATTTTGTGGACATTCCCTCTTAGCTAGTCAAAAGAAGGAAAATAATCTGCAGCTGAGGTAGCAGACTGCCACCTTTTACCAGCTATCAGAAGTCTAGAATCGAACAAAGGCACTGTCAACAAATGCTGCTGGCAGGGCCTTTCCTTGTCAGTCAATTCAATGATTCAGATCAGGCAAAATCCTCGTCTGAAATCCTGTCAGGAAAACATATCATCAGCTGGGAGATGATCAGGCCCCAGTTGTGGGGTGTTGCTACTCTGAAAGTAGACAGAAACATGGAAGAAAATTGACATGAATCTGAGATAATTACTTTAGGAGAAGAAGAATAATGGGAAAGCAGTTGAATGCACTGGAAAAGGAATTCCTGATAAAGAGATTCAGAGATAATCCCAGCATCAGCATCACGGATTTCTGTGAAGCGAATGGCATTACGAAAGAGAGCCTAAGGAAATGGATGAAGCTGTATGACGAGAAAGGGATTGAAGGCCTGTACCGCATGACGG
>CALXKS010000004.1 GCA_944389015.1 uncultured Spirochaetaceae bacterium | reverse complement strand
CAGCAGAGGTGGAGAAGACTTTGAAGGAAATCCTAGTTTAGAAATGGGAATGCAGGTAGACAGGCTTACGGACAATGAGAAGGAAGCCCGGCCTGTGCTCCTTGAGCTTGATTACTCCGGATTCATTCCCGATCAGTATATCCCCGATCCGTCTTCGAAGTTCGAGGCTTACAAGAAGATCGCATCCGTCTCCACAGAGGGGCAGCTTGAAGGTCTCAGGGCAGAGCTTGAGGACAGATACGGCACGATGCCTGAGGAGGTCGACAACCTCTTCTGCATAGCAGAGATAAAGATAATCTGCCGCCGTCTCTCCATATTCCATCTTTCGGAGTCCAGAGGCGTTGTGGAGATTGAGTTCTCAAAGCTTTCCGATCTCAATCCGGACCGTGTGATAAACCTTCTGAGGCTTGCTGACGGGAAGATCCAGCTGGATAGCAGGAGGATGAACTATATGCGCATGGAGACAGGGGCCGTGTCCCTGAAGGATAAGGCTGTATTCATTCTTGAGCAGCTGAAACGCCTTCTCTGACCGGCATTGTTCAGCGCTTTTCTTTTCAGTAGAATACTGCGTTATGAGCCAGGAGATTGATATGACCGATGATGAGCTTTTCCAGAGACTGGGGAAGGTTGAGATAAGGGAAGGCAAGGAGCGGCAGATTAAGAGCTATGCGCTCCGCAATAATGTGCTTTCGGATAAGGACAAGGAAGCCGTTGCTGAATATATGTCGAAGTATGGCTTTTTCTATGAGGATAAGCTCCTTGATTACAAGAAGCTGTTCGGTTCTGACAAGCCTGTGGTGATCGAGATAGGCTTCGGGATGGGTGATACGATGCAGCAGGTCGCAATACGCCGTCCTGAATACAATTACATCGGGATCGATGTCTTCCTGCAGGGATTCGTGAAGCTTCTGAAGCATCTGGGGGAGGATAAGCTTGATAATGTCAGGATCATCCGCTTCAATGCTGTCGATGTCATCGAGCATATGATAGCCGATGGATCTGTCCAGGGCTTCCATGTCTTCTTCCCCGATCCGTGGCCCAAGAAGAAGCACCACAAAAGAAGGCTTATGCAGCTTCCATTCCTCCACCTTCTTGCCTCGAAGCTCGTGAAGGGTGGGTATATCTATATGGTCACAGACTGGGAGGAGTATGCTGAGGAAGTTGTCGAGACTGCGAAGGAAGAGCCTCTTCTGAACAATCCTTTCTTCGGTTTTGCGCCTCCTGTCGCGTGGAGACCTGTTACGAAATTCGAGCAGAAGGGCATGGAAAAGGAGTATTCAATAAGTGAGATCTGGCTTGAACGTGTATGATATTGCCCTTAAATTATGAATTCTGAATGCATCATATATAATTTTTATTGTGAATTAAGTTGCTATATAGTAGAATTGATATCGAACTAGGAGCTGTCGTTGGGGAAAGATCTGCTCAGAGAAAGAGGCGCATTCTGCACCCAGAGAAACTGAAAGCCCGGAAGCATTGCCTCCGGGCTCTTTTCAGAGAAAAGCTGTTACTCCTCTGCCTTTTCCCTCTTTGATTCAGCGATGACATCATCTGCAAGCTTGCCGTTGAGTGTTTCATAGTGATCGAATTCGAGTTCGAATGATCCTGTGCCAGATGTCATGCTCTTGAGGTCAATAGCATAGTTTCTCAGCTCTGCCATCGGGACCTCTGCCTTTACGGAAACGACATGTCCTTTCTCTTCCTGTCCGAGAACGCGTCCGCGTTTTGAGGAGAGATCTGAAAGGATCGCTCCGAGGTATTCATCATCAACGAAGACCTCAAGCTTCATGAATGGCTCAAGAAGCACGCATCCGGCCTTTGAAAGCGCCTGCTGCATAGCTCCCTTTGCCGCGAGCTTGAATGCCATTTCGGATGAATCGACAGGGTGTTCCTTGCCGTCGATGAGCCTTATTCCGATATCTACGAGAGGATAGCCGGCAAGATATCCTTCTTCCATAGCTTCGTGGATGCCCTTCTCGATGCCAGGGACATAACCCTTGGATACAGCACCGCCCTTGACTTCATTGGCGAATTCGTACTGCTTTCCTCTCTCAAGAGGATAGATGTCGATGACGACGCGTCCGAACTGCCCATGGCCTCCGGACTGCTTCTTGTGGGTGTATTCAGCAAGCCCGGAATCCTTTGTTATCGTCTCGCGGTATGCGATCTTAGGGATTCTTGTGTTGATGTTGATCTTCTGCTTCTCGCGGATCTTGTCGAGGATCATGTTGATATGGAGCTCTCCCATTCCTCCGATGATCGACTCCTTCGTCTCCTCGTTGTACTGCATCTGGAATGTGAGATCCTCTTCTGCGATACGATGGAGAGCATCATTCATCTTGTCCTCGCTCTTCTTGTCCTCTGCTGAGATCGCGAGCTGATAGATCGGCTGAGGAAGCTTGAGAGGTCTGAAGCGCCTCTTATACTCAGGACCTGCGACAAGGGTTGCATTGGTGTATGCGATATCGCACTTGGTGATTATTCCGATATCACCAGCGGTAAGCGAATCGGTCTCGATGAGCTTCTTTCCCACAGCCCTGTAGATCTTGCCAGGCTTTGCCTTCTTCCCGATCTCATTGTTGTAGATATCTGTCTCAGGGGTGAGAACACCTGTGACGATCTTCACGAAGCTCATCTTGCCGGAGAACTGGTCGATGGTTGTCTTGAAGACATATGCGGAGAATGGCTTATCCGGATCGATCTCAAGCGTCGTTTCCTCGCCCTCATGTCCGATGATGTATTCCTCTATTCCAAGAGGCCATGGGAAGTTGTTCTTGATGAAGTTGAGAAGGGAAGTGATGCCTGCTCCCTTGTCTGTCGCACCGCAGAATACCGGAACGACCCTGTTCTCCCTCATTCCGACAGCAAGTCCGTGGCGGATATCATCAGGCTCAAGCGTTCCCTCTTCAAAGAACTTCTCTATAAGCTCATCAGTTCCCTCTGCCGCATTCTCTATAAGCCTGTTCCTGAAGTCCTCGACAACAGCAGCATACTTCTCTGGGATCGGGCAAGGAGTCTCCTTTCCTCCCTGATGGCACTCATATGCCTGGTTCTCGATAAGATTGATTACTCCATGGAACTCCTCTGCCTCGCCAAGCGCGATGACAACAGGAACGAAGTGAGCTCCGAACTCCTCAACAAGTGAATCTATGGTATGCCTGAAGCTTGCCCTCTCCTTATCCATCTTGTTGATGAAGACAGCTCTAGGCTTATTTCTCTCGTCCAGTCTTCTCCAGAGCTTGATCGTCTCGATCTGTGCGCCTTCTCTGCCATCTACAAGCATGAGAGCCGCCTCTGTAGCCCTGAATGCGGAGATTGCCTCTCCGATGAAGTCGCCAGTACCCGGTGTATCGAGCACATTGATTCTCTTTCCGTCCCACTCCATTGATGCAAGTGATGAGTGGATGGACATCTTCCTCTGAATTTCCTCGTCAGTGTAATCGCTGACAGTCTTGCCGCTGTCGACAGTCTCTGGATGGGAAAGAACGCCTGCATAGTACAGCATCTGCTCTATGAGGTTCGTCTTTCCCGTACCGTTATGGCCGATGATGGCCACATTCCTGATATCCTTGGTATTGACGCTCATCTGAAATCCTCCTTTTGAATTGCAATAAGCTATTAGGAAAATGTTAAATGCTCAGATGGCGTAAGTAAAGGAAAATAAGCAGAACTCCTGCCTGCAGCCAGGGTAAATCAGGCCAGCCATCCAAAAATCTTGCCTCAATCTACAAATTCCTCTTGACAAAAATGTACCGGGGGGGGGGAGTCTTATTTTCAGATAATTAGTAAGGAGAGGATGAGATGAAAAGAAGATCATTCTTAATCTCCGCCTGCGTCATTGCGCTTGTCGCAGTGCTCGCCGGATGCTCGGATGCAGTCGTGTATCCAGAAATTCCTACGGGCGGATTCATTACCCAGAAGGGAGATATCCTTGAAGGGCAGAGTCTTGATTCAACGAAGTTCGAAGTTACTGCAACTTATATGAACGGAGCGACCAGGACTCTCAATGGTGTTTCGATTCTTGATACTGATACAGATGGAATCGCAGAGAATGGCGAGGAAATCTATGCGGTTGTAGGGAATGGAGTTGAAACAGAAACTATATATGCTTATGGACAGGTTACAACATATCCTATTCACAAGATTATAGTTGACAATGGACCAGAGGCTATTACATATGCTAATGGCGGATATAAAGTCACATCTGCTGATTTCAATGTTTCTGCTACATATGTAAAGAATGGACAGGAACAGGCTCCAGTTGTTCTTAGTTCCAGCGAGTATACTATTGATATCGATACTCCAGAGGGGCTGACAGAGGATAATCCTATCGTTCCGATTGTTGTAACTGTTACAGCAAATCTTCCTAACAATAACACAGCTGAGGCAACATTTGATTCTACTGCTGTTTATGGTGGTGCTACGACTGTTCTTCCAGAGGGAACTGAGGTTACATCGATTGCTGTTGAATATAATGCTTCCATTCCAGGTCTTGACTACGAGGCGCTTCCTGAGCCTGATACATCAAAGGTTAAGGTAACAGCAAATGGTAAGTATGATATCACAGAAGCTGTAGATCTTGAGTGGACAGATATCAACGGTCTTGAACTTCTTTCAACGGATCTTGTTGGAGTGGCTTCAATTGGTCTTACTGCAACCTATGAAGATCTCTCTGATACAGTAAGCGTTTATGTAAGTCCTGTTACTGTTTCCATCCAGCCTAAGGATTTCACCGCTCCTGCTCTTATTCCGGGTGAAGCCCTTCCTGCAATTGCTGGTTCTGATTTTGTAGTAAATTACAATTACTATGATAATAAATCTGCAAAGACTATTTATAACAGGGTAGCTGGAGATGCAGACGGTGTAGAACTTGTAATTGGCCAGGTCTCTTCTGAGGTATCAGTAACATCAGACTCTATTGCTGTAACTTATGTTACGGATATTGAGGATGGAAAGGTCCCTGCTGCAGGAAATCATGTAGCTGTATATCCTGTTTATATGGGCCAGGCTGCTAAGACTGCTTATATTGTCGGAACAGCAAAGAATGCAGATCCTGCAGGGACAATTACCATTGATGAAGTCAAGCTTGCTCCTGATTTCGTAATCTACAAGCAGGTATACACTGAGGATATCAATGAAACTCTTACTACAGCAGTAATTGAGTCTATCTCAGCAACACAGGATGGAGAGGAGATTACAATCAATCCTGCTGATGTAAAGGTTGCATATTCCACTTCGAATGTATCCTTTGCAAAGCTTGAAAATGGTCATTATCTCAGTGCTACAAATTCACTTTATGTCTGGATTACATACGAATATGGTGTTGATCAAAAGGCCGAGTATGCTGCACCTGTAACAATAAAGGATGCTGTTGTAACAGATATTGAGCTTGTTGCTGATTATCAGTATACAACTGAGAGTGGACAGCCAATGCTTGATTCCACAATCACATGGTCAATTGTCTACTCAAGTGCAGATGGTATAGTGAATACAATACCTCAGGCGTCAATAACAAGTGTTGGAACTGTTTATGTTGATGGTATTTCTGGAACACTTCCTGCAAAGGTTGATGAAACTGCAAAGAGTGTTATTGTAGCATTTGACGATGGTGAGACAAATGCTGTAACAGTTCCTGTTGGCGTAGGATACGTTGATGTAACATCAATTAAAGCGGAAATTGCAGATGAATATGTGCCTCTCTTTGGTGAAGCTGTAAGTACAAATGTTAACGATTATGTACTTTCAGGATTCAATGTAAAAGGTGATGCAGCAAAGCCAGTGATCACAAGTGTAAAGAAAGCAGTTTCTTCACAGCTTATCCAGGATACAAATGCAACGATAAAGGTTGTTGTATCTTACGTTGATAACACTGGAAAGCAGGTTTCTGATAAGGTCCTGACAGTTGAAAGCTTCAAGGGTGTGCCATATACCGATGGAACTTCAATTGAGCTTGTATACTCAGAAGACAAGGGATTTGAAGAGATTGCGGCAGGAAATCTTTACTATGGTAAGGAATATAATCTGACAAAGTTCACATGGGACAAAGAGGAAATCAAAACTCATGGCACTGATAGCAATCTCAAAGTAAAGGGCTACATAAAGGGTGCCTATGATCCTGAAACTTCTAAACTCAACAATATGTCTGGCAACCTCACGGATAATTATGCAGGATTCTATTCCTTTGTATACACATACACCGGAACAGATGGCAAGGTCGCTGAGAAGGTATTTACGCTGACATTGGTTGATGAGCCAAAAGCCTGAGGATCCTATTTCGTGAGGGGCCTGGACAATCAGGCTTATGATATGGTCCGGTCTGCATAAGCCGGCTGGACCTATATTATTCCAGGAGGAAGACTATGGAAGAGAGAAGCGAGTCCCTCCGGAAACAAAGGATTCCTACAGAGAAGCGGAAGGAATGCCTGAAGCTCTTTGAAGAGGGTTATGGCTATAAGAAGACAGCGCAGCTTGCGGGGCTGAACCTGTATACGGTGAGGGACTACAAGAGGCGCTATGCCTCGGGTGACAACACCTGGGCGGAGCGGGGAGGGAGATAAGCCCTGCTTCTGGAATAGGTAGTTGGAGATAAGCAATCTATCTCTTCTATTTGAATATCTGTTGGGTGTGCCATTAGGTGCACCCTTCCTTTATCTGAATCAATTTGACTGTAATTGCTTTTCTTCCCTAAACAGATTCCGATATTGGAAATATAATCCTGTATATGCGTGGGAAAAGAATAACAGGTTTATTTATCTTTTTGGCTGTGATGATAACAGCGCTCATGCCTCTTTCAGCACATGAGTATATCACATCGCTTGAGCTCTCAAATGGACCGATGTTTGAGAGTCAGTGGAGAGTGGGGCCGGAGATTTCTGCTTCGATCTTCTTCGAGAAGAGCGGGGTAGTTGTACCTCCTGCTATAACTTCAACTCCTCATCTGGAACTTCTGAATGCAGAGCTTTCAGCCTGGTCTATCCTTTCGGAAAAGGCTTCAGATATCACATTCGATGATCTTGCAGATGTGAGCTATCTCAATAGCTTCACGGTAACGGAGAAAAGCTATCCGAATATCTCTTCATTCCTGGAAGAACTCAAGCCTCTCAGTGATGAAGCAAAGGCAATCATGAATGTTTCATCTCCGGAGGCTTTAGAGAGAAAGAGGATTGAATACATAAGTGAGAATGAACGGCTGTCGAATGAGGCTGCCTTGATATGGCAGAATGCACAGGCAGAGATAAAGCGTCTGCAGGGAGACCAGGCTTCTGATCCTAGAAAGGTAATCATCTACAAGCAGATGGATATAATCTCCGATAAGCATCAGGAAAGGGATTCCCTGATAAATCCTGAGGGATATAGAGAAACTCGTTATTCAACTTATGTCGATGATGATAACAAGCTTATCGATAAGGAAATCTACGAGGATATCAGTGTCAGGCTCGCTGTATCCGATCTGGATGCATCAGGTAAGCTTGCTGTTCTTCAGGCAGAGATCCAGAAGATTGACAGCGAATTCGAAGGCCGTATCAAAGAGGTCTATGATGAGGCGTATTCAGATGTAGAGGAAATCAGAGAGACAATGAAGGAGAATGTCAAAGGTTATGAAGAGACCTTTATCATTGTCTATGATACAGAGGAGGCAAGGGATGTAATGGATCGTCTTGCTTCCATCATCGAGGATTATCGTCTCAATGGAGATACCAGGGATATAGAGAAGGATATCCGCAGAGAGAAGGCAAAGATCTCAAGGCAGAACTACCTTGCCAGGCAGTCCAGATTCGGGCTTATCGGTCTCTCGGCAGGCGCCGCTGCTTACTTTACTCCATTCCCGTCGCAGATGCGTGGAACAATCAATGCGGGTGCATCATTCAAGCTCTTTGATGGTGAGGTCTATAGGCTTCTTCTCAATACTGACGGTGTTCTATTCTATGGAACTGACGGAATGTTCGGAATCGGGGCTGAGGTCGCACTTCAGAATTACTTCATATTCGGCGAGAACTTCGGTTTCAATATCAATATTGCACTTGATGGTGGATATGGTTGGAACTTCTCCTACGATGGATCTGCAAACAGCAGCAGGTACAATGCCTGGTTCCTGACATTTGATTTCGGCGCTGGATTCGTATACAGGTTCGATATTTAAGGAGGTGATTATGCTTAAGGTGCTTAAGAATACATTTATTGCAGTTGCGGTTATCATGCTTACTGTTTCCTGTACTTCGATGAATAACTTTACTGATATCTTCTCTTCAGATGAGCCTGAGAATGCAGAAGTGCCTCCTATGATGGTATCTTCCGGCGATCTGATGCCTGGCGGGGAGAGCATGATGCCGATGCGTTATATCCACGTAATCTCCGCTGACGATCTGGATAGTCCTTTCTATACAGTCATCGGGACTGTTGAGGGACATGGCCGGGTCAATGCAGATAATCCTGAAGATGGCGATACCCATAGCTATGGCAGACTTCTTTCTGATGAGACAACTGGTGTCGATGGTGTGGCAATGGAAGGAACTGCGGCATATGATGTGTCGCTTTCAAATGCTGTAGCAGAGCTTATCGATGATGCATGGGATAAGGGAGCATCATTTGTTGTATTCCCTGCCTATACCGTCAGTTTCACCGATGATAGGTATATAGAGACAACTATCAGGGCAATAGCGGTAAAGATGAATGCCGCAGATGCCGAATAGTTTATGTGATAATCAGTGCAATGGAGCAGGGTTGAAATCCCATTCCATTGCATTGAATTCAACAATTGTATGATTATGCGAAAAACCATTAGATATATTCTTCTCTTTCTTATTGTTTTCACCTGCTTCGTTTCCTGTACATTCAAGACAGGCAATGCAGTCATTCTTCCAGAAGGATATGATGAGGAATATCTTGCAGAGGCTCCTTATATCAATACAGATGCATTTCATCTCGATTATCATTCTATCTTTTCGGATTACAATAATGCTTTTGGTATTGCATACGATCTGTTCAAGACTATGTATGATGGAATCGGTTCCAATATCGCATCGCTTGATATTCCTGTGGACCCGGATCCTCAGGGGAGGCAGGAATATGTTATCGATGATACGTTGACGATTGTCCTTGAAAGCAATAACGATAGAGTTGCAATCAGTGGGATATTCACTGGTTTTGACAATAGTCCATTGCAGGTCTGGGGATATGCTTGCATTTCCAGTTCTCTCGGTAACAGCAATGAAATACCCGTAGAGATGGATTTTGTCTTGAACAGGGAAGGGGATGTCTTCAGAGCAAGATCAGAAAATCTCTATTTTTCCAGGGATATGGAGAGATCCTTTCTTTATGGCAATCTGAGTATCAATAATTACAGCACTTTCAATATTTACGTGGATACAACAGGTATAACAAACCCAAGTAATGTGATATTCATCGATTTCCCCGATTCATTCATAGGTCAATGGCTTGCTGATGATGGAACAACGGCAGAGATAACTGATATCGGGTACCAGATATTCCCCATTGGTTCTGATCCGATTTCGAACATCGATGAGTACAGCGGTTTTGACTGGCTGGACATTTACACCAGCAATGATCTTGTGACTATCGTTCCGATGAATGCCAATGGATATGCCGGGGACAGGATAGATGTATTCAAGATCAGCGAGGATGGAACATTGATTATAGGAATCGGAGATGCTCAGTATGTATTCGGTCCATTCACACGACAATGAATATTCACTTTCCTTATTGGTGTATAATCATATAATGACTGCTTATTACAATATAATAAGCAGTATATAAAGATAGTATAATATGCATTATTTATAATAATATTTATATTAATAAGGTATTGGTAATAATCAAATATTGGATTATCTGCTGTTTCAGCTGAGAATCTCAGGAGAGGATAGGAAGTCTCTGATCCCGATAATGAGCACCCCGTTCTCATCATTATGGGGAATGATATTATCCTCAACGATGATGATCTTCCTATAGGAATCCTTTATCAGCATGAAAGGCCTTTCTTCCTGCATCCGCTTTTCCTTTTCCTTCAGAGAGAGTGTGCACTGGATGTAGAATGCATTATCATGCTTTGATGCATAGAAATCGACTTCAAGCTGTTTCTTGGAATTGCTTCCGTTCTCATTCCTGTAATTCAGTTCGACTACCCCGACTTTCACAGAGAATCCCCTGTATCTCAGTTCATTGAAGACAATTGCCTCCATAAGATGATTCACTTCGGTCTGCATGAAACCAAGCCGGACATTCCTTAATCCAGTATCCTCAAAGTAGTATTTTCTCAGGGCACCTATATGCTTCTTTCCTTTGATATCATAGCGGGGAGCCGTCTTAATCAGGAAAGCTTCTTCAAGATATGATATATATCTGTTTATCATTTCATCGCTTATTCTGCTTTTCTTTACTGGGCAGAAAGTATTCGCAAGCTTTGCTGTATTCGTAAGTGAACCGGTCTGAGAAGCAAGAACGGAAATAAGCTCTGATAGATTCTCCAGATTCTTTATCTTATGTCTTTCTACTATATCCTTGATATAGACAAGGCGATAAAGATCATCCAGGATATCTTCCTTCTCTTTTCTTGATGCCGCAAGGACGACTTGAGGCAATCCTCCATACGTATAGTATTCTTCCCATGCCATTTCCTCATTTCCCTGGTATACCTCGATGAATTCAGACCATGTCAGAGGCAGAACATGGATCTCTCTGCTCCTGCCTCTGAACTCTGTGACGATATCCGAGGAGAGAAACCTGGAATTGCTTCCAGTGACATATATATCGAGATTGTCGTAATGGAGAAGGGAATTGAGGATATCCGGAAATTCAGGGACTAGCTGTATCTCATCAAGAAGGACAATATATTCATCATTGTCTGTCATTCTCGAGAGGATATGATTGTAGAGGTTATCAGGATTTCTGAGGTCCTTGTTCTCTCTTCTATCAAGCTCTATCTGGATAATGTGGTCATTAGCAAGTCCTTCATTGATCAGATAACGATAGAAGAGCCTGTTGAGTATGTATGACTTTCCAACGCGTCTTAAGCCGGTTATGACCTTTATGAAGCCATTTCTCCGCTGCTCTGCAAGCCTTCTTATGTATTCCTCTCTCTTTATTTCCATATACCCTCTCATATGAAAATTTTTCGTATTACGAAATTTTTCACTATGGAAATTCTAATATATGAGGGTTTATCGGTCAATTGATATAAAAATTTTTCGTATTACCACCTGATTTGTTAATTATGTTTAGACAACTATCAGGGAGGAGATCATCCATTCTTTGATATGAATTCTATGAATCGCTCTGCCTGATCCTGAAGCATCTCAATGCGTTCAGGAGTGAAGATCAGTGTGCTTGATGCGAACTCATCGGAGGTCAGGGCTACAGAGGTCTCTTCGCCTTCCATGTGCTTTGTCTTCATGAATAGCATAAGTTCTGACAGCCTTTTCCTGGCATTCGATGCTCCGGACTGCCCGCCTGCCCCTGAGAGCGTCACAGGCTTTCCTGTCATCACCGTGATCCTCTCCGGATCTCCCTGGACGAGAGGCCGTGAAAGCCAGTCCAGAAGATTCTTGAGAACACCTGGGATGTTGTAGTTGTATTCAGGTGAGAATATCCATACTCCATCTGAGTTCCGGACCTCTTCCCTGACTCTCTCTATCTCTTCCGGTGCAGGGAATTCGATATCCTGGTTCATATAGGGGATTGCATGGTAATCAAGGATAGAGACCTCAGCTCTATCCCCGATCATCTCTCTTGCCTTCTCTGCAAGCTGCCTGTTGAAGGATCCCTTTCTCAGAGAGCCTGCAATCATGAGTATTCTCATCATCTTGCCTTCTCGCTGTAGTGTGAGAACTCCATGCTGAATGTGCCTCTTCCCTGGGTTGAGGATCTGAGGACTGTTGTATAGCCGAACATCTTCTCAAGAGGTGCTTCTGCTGTCACGAGATCTCCTCCTGGGCGGGACTCCATTGAGATAACGATGCCACCACGCTGTGTGATTGATGAGATCACATCTCCGATATACTCGGAAGGAGCGGATGCCTGTACCTTCATGATAGGTTCCATCAGCACAGCTCCAGCCTCTGAAGCGATTCTGTCGAAGGCCATCGCAGCACAGGATGTGAATGCAAATGGGGTAGAGGTGTTCTCATCGTAGTCGATAGCAGTAACATCAGCCTCTATATCTGTGCACTCATAGCCGAACTTGATACCACCGGAGAATGCTCCGCCGATGCCGTTCTTTATCGCTTCGACGATCTCCTCTGGGATATCCCTTGTGTTTGCGGAGATCTTAAGCGAATTCCCGCTCTTCGGAGGAAGCGGACGCACTGTAAGCGAGATGCCTGCTGTATTCTCCTTTCCTGCGATCGTCCTCTCGAACTTCTCTGTTCCGGATGCCTCTCCTCTGATGCACTCCCTGTAGGATACCTGTGGATTGCCGACTCTTGCATCGATCTTCATCTCCTTGGTGATCCTTGTCACGAGAACATCAAGATGGAGCTCTCCCATGCCGGAGATGACAAGCTGCCCTGTCTCCTGATCATCCTTGTATGAGAATGTAGGATCCTCCATCGCAAGCATCTCAAGTGCTTTCCTGAGCTTGTCCATCTCAGCAGTGCTCTTCGGCTCAATCGCTATTGAGATGACAGGGTTGGGGAACTGCATCTTCTCCAGCAGGTATGGATGCTTCTCATCCCCGATGGTGTCACCTGTCTGTGCAAGCCTGAATCCTATGATCACCCCGATATCCCCAGCGCGGAGCTCTGTGAGATCCTCAGGCCTGTCTGCATGCATCCTCAGGAGCCTGTTGATCCTTTCCTTCTTTCCCTTTGTGAGGTTGTATACGCCGATTCCCTTCTTGAGCACGCCTGAGTATACGCGGACAAAGCACATAGGACCGGCCTGAGGGTCGACCTGGATCTTGAAGATCAGGGCCTCAAGCGGACCGTTCACGCTGTGCTGGAGCTTCTCTTCCTTTCCGTTCTTTGCATTGATTATATCGACTGGCTCTGCCTCTGCAGGGGACGGAAGGAGATCGACGATGCCATCAAGGAGCGGCTGCACTCCGATATTCTTCAGCGATGATCCCACAAAGACCGGAAGGAGGGCTCTTTCAAGGACTGCCTTCCTCAGGGCTTTTCTGATCATATCCTCAGGTATCTCCTTGCCATCGAAGTAGAGCTCCATGATCTCATCGGAGAATGATGCCACGCTGTCTATGAGCTTGTCCCTCCATTCCGAGGCTCTGCCGGCTTCGGATGCCGGGATATCGTTCTCCGTTATTGTCTTTCCCTCATCTGCCGGGTCGAAGACAAGGTACTTCATCTTCACAAGGTCTATGATGCCAGAGAATGCATTCTCAGAACCCACTGGTATGAAGAGGGGAACGGGCTCCGCCCCGAGCTTCTTCCTCATATCCTCAAGGACGCGGAAGAAATCAGCACCGAGCCTGTCCATCTTGTTCACGAATGCGATGCGCGGGACGTTGTATCTGTCTGCCTGTCTCCAGACTGTCTCCGTCTGCGGCTCAACGCCTCCTACAGCGCAGAAGACGCCGACAGCGCCATCAAGGACGCGCAGGCTTCTCTCGACCTCAGCTGTGAAGTCAACATGTCCCGGGGTATCGATGATGTTGATCTGATGATCGCGCCAGTAGCATGTCGTTGCAGCGCTGGTGATCGTTATGCCCCTGTCCTGCTCCTGCTGCATCCAGTCCATTGTGGCTTCACCGTTATCTACCTCGCCGATGCGGTGGTTCTCGCCTGTATAGTAGAGGATTCTCTCCGTTGTCGTTGTCTTTCCGGCATCAATGTGCGCCATGATGCCTATATTGCGTATCTTGTTATCATCCATGGCGGAGATAAAATACCATAATATATTGACTTTGGAAATATTCAGCGGCGCATAAGAGCCGCTCTCTGGTGCTGGTATATGCTTTCCCTGCCGGATGCGATGAATGCGAAAGCGACAGCAAGGAACAGGAGCATAGGCTCGTTGTAGCCGAAGAGCTCAAGACCGAGCGCGAAGCAGGCAAGTGGAAGATTCGATCCGCCTGCCAGCATCCCGATTGCGCCAAGCACTGAGAATGCCGCTGTGTCGAGCCCGATAAGGGATGCGATCGTGTATCCCATGGTCCCACCTGTGACAAGAAGGGGAACGACCTCTCCTCCGGTGAATCCTGCCGAGATGGAGAGGAATACAAGCGTCGCTTTCAGTATGAATGCATAGTACGGTACGCCACGTCCGTCTATAGCTGCATATAGAAGATCCAGGGAGAGTCCTGTGTAGTCTGTATCGTTCGTGCGGAAGTAGAGGGTTATCAGCATGACAGCCGCAAGAAGCGAGGGGATCAGGGCTGCGATCACAGGTGATCCGAACGACTTCTTGAATGCTTCCAGGAGCGTCACGAAAAGCCTTGCGACAAGTCCGACGACACAAGCGAATGCTATTACCGTGAACGCATTTCCTATCGTTACAGGAAGAACCTCGAAGGCAGGGATTGCCATTCTGTGTATGCCGAGAAGGGATGAGACCAGGACAGCGGTGTATGATGATATCAGGGAAGGGAACAGAACAGGAAGATGCAGGACATCAGGGGATGCGAATGTCAGTCCGAAGAGGGTGCCTGCAACGGGAGAGCCGAAAAGGGAGCCGAAAGCCGCCGCGGCTCCGCACATAAGGTAATAGTCTCCGCGGCCCCTCTTGCCACGTGGCATTATGCGTCTGTCGATCCTGTATATCAGCTCACTGGCTGAAAGGCCTATCTGGACACCCGCTCCTTCCTTTCCGATGGAAGCACCGACAAGATGGGATATGGCTGCCGAGATATACGCGATCAATCCCATCAGCGGCGTTATCTTGAGTCCGGCATGCCCAGGCCTCACTGCACCTGCATCCTCGGCCTCTCCATCATGGATGAAATCGATAGCAGTCGATGTTATGCGCTTGTATGCATCGCCGAGGAAATTGAAGAGCATCAGTGTGAGATATGCTCCCAGAGGCATGAGAAGGACGATGTATGGAAAGTGGTGGTTGAAGTCGCCCAGAAATGAGACGGTGTTTGCGAAGATCGTTATCAGGACTCCCGCCAGACCGCCTATCATCAGACTTCTTACAGCATCAGCTATCCACCTCAGACCATTTCCCTTCATCTCATCAAAAGCCTCACGAGCTTTATCTTATCCTTAAATGGTGCAAAGCGTATAGGAAGATCTATCCATGTTGCTTCTTTTATTATCGATTTCCTATGGGTGAAAGCCCTGAAGCTCTCATCTCCGTGGTATGCTCCCATTCCGGATCCCCCGACGCCTCCGAATGGGATGCGCGGATTCGTAAGATGGATGACTGTATCGTTTATGCATCCTCCGCCGAATGATACAAGGCTGTGGACTTTCTCTATGGAAGCACTGTCATGGCTGAAGATATAGAGCGCAAGCGGCTTCTCCCCGGCTCTGATGAAGTCGATGGCCTCATCGAGAGTATTATAGGTGAGGATGGGAAGCACAGGCCCGAATATCTCCTCCTGCATCACAGGATCCGTATCCTTGACAGGGTAGAGGACTGTAGGCTCGATCTTCATCGATGATCTGTCAGAGCGCCCTCCAAGTGCTTTCACCGAACCATCGATAAGCCCGTTGATCCTCTCGAAGTGCTTCTCATTGATGATCTTCGGGAACTCCGATGCTGAAAGAGGATCATCTGTGAACATTTCATGGAATCTCTTACCGAGTTCCTCGATGAGCTTATCCTGATACCCCTCTTTCACAAGCACATAGTCTGGAGCAACGCAGGTCTGTCCTGCATTTAGGAGCTTTCCCCATGCAAGACGGCGTGAGACAAGCTTCATATCCACTGTGCCGTCGATGATCACAGGGCTCTTGCCTCCAAGCTCAAGAACGCATGGCGTAAGCTTCGATGCGCACTTCTCCGCAACAATCCTCCCGACATTCGGAGAACCTGTGAAGAATACGAAGTCGTACTTCAGATCAAGAAGGACTGTATTGGTCTCATGCCCGCCTTCGAAGACTGCGATGTACTCTGATGTGAAGGTCTCCTCTATGATCCTCTTCATCAGGGAAGAGGTTGCGGCTGAGTACCTTGATGGTTTGACGATTGCTGTGTTGCCGCCGGCTATAGCTCCCGCAAGAGGGACCATGGTCAGCTGAAGCGGATAGTTCCACGGGGAGAATATGAGTGTATTCCCCAGTGGTTCCGCTATTGTGTAGGAGGTTGCCTTGAAGATGGTGATGGGGGATGGTTCCCCATGTTTTTTCATAAGTCTCCTGAGATTCCTGATGAGATATCCGATCTCACCATAGACAATGCCGATCTCCGTGGCATATGCCTCAAAGGAACTCTTCCCGAGGTCTGAATGGAGTGCATCTATGATCTCATCCTCATGTGCCTTGAGCGCATCTCTGAGCTTTATGAGATTGCTTTTCCTCTCTTCGTATGGAAGAGTCCTTCCGCTTCTGAAATATTCCTTCTGCCTTTCAAGGGTTGTTCTGTACTGATCCATGCCGGCGATATTATCACTAAGCAGGAATTTATT
>CALXKS010000003.1 GCA_944389015.1 uncultured Spirochaetaceae bacterium | reverse complement strand
GAATACTGCCAAGTTCACTTCTCCTGCTGGAACGATAACGATTGACGGGAAGGCGACTGAGCTTTAACGGCAAACCTCCTTTTTAGTGTTGGGCAGTCTGACGGAGAATCGGACTGCCCTTTCTCTTAGCTCTATGCCTGATGCCTTATCCTTACCTCCATCGAAGGAAGATGATACAGTTCATCAATCTTATCCGCTACAGGTCGCAATGCTTCTGCATATACATGGGTATAGCGCTGCTGCATATCCAGTATGCTCTGATGTTCCCATGAGAGATATTCAGCTACCAGTATCGGAGAGAGTCCTGCAGTGAGAAGATTTGTATTCAGTGAATGGCGGAGAGTATGGCTCTTCATCTCAGAGAATATCTCCCGTTCATCCGGGTAAGCTCCGCAAGCTATCATTATTATTTCCATTACAGCATGCGTGCCCCAGCTTCTATTATGATGGAAATATCGTCCGCTTTTGTCCGGTGATATTGTCGAAAGTATTTCCATCGCAACAGATGATAGCGGAATAATCCTTATAAGATCATATTTAGGCAGACCTATATCATCAATGCTATTGCTCTTCAGAGCCGAATCAATGGTGAGTGTGCCATTGAAGATCTGTCGTGCAGAAAGAGCAAGCGCTTCACTCATCCTCATCCCTGTAGTAGCCATGAATGCAAAGAATGCCCACTTCTCTTTATCCGGACAGAGATCACGCAAAGCAAGCGCTTTGTTTATCACTTCCGCGGGGAAAGATGGTTTCTTCCTTTCCTTGTATGGAACATCTCTCACATCCTTTCCGGGAGAAACTTCTATGTACCCATCTTCTGCACACTGACTAAGCATTGTCTTGAAATTTGCAAAGGCTTCCTGGCTCTTTCTTCTTTGCCCCCAAGAGTCAATTATGATCTGTCTGACATTCTTCACATCCAGCTTGCCAATGTCTCTTACATCTTTCTTGATATACGCAGGAGCTTTCAGTTCGAGAAGTGCCTTGATTGCCCGTGCTCGCCCCGCTACGCCTTTTGCATGCTCTAGGCCGTAGTGGGTTCCTTCTATCTGTGCTATCCTGTATCTAGGATTAGTCTCTGGATCAGAATAGAGATCAAGTACCCCGCCAAGAGTAAGAGCTTCTGTTCCTGCTTCCAGATCCTTTGTTGCCCTGTGATATATTCGCAGGGCTTCTTCATAGTCCTGAGTCCTTGTGCTTTTCCTGATTCTTTTCCCTGTAGAGGGATCATAGAGTACCATTATCCATGTCTTTGATTCTTCCCTGAAATACAAAGGGGTTTTCGCTTTCTTCATCATACATAAACCTCCGCTTTCAAGGAGAAAATGGCAGAAAATCTGTCACATTCTCCCCGTATCAGTGTTCTATGCAGATATCATAAGTGTGGTTCTTCAAAAGAGTTAACATGGATTGTTAAATTTTGTGAGAAAAAAGCTAAAGCGGCGTTACTTGAGTAACGGATAGGAATTTAGCAGAAAGCGGATTATACGTCAATATCTTTAAAAGAAAATCCGCGTTTGAGTTCAAAATGATTTTTCCTGAACGCCAAAAGACCTTCATCACGCATCCTGCATAGCTCCTTTGACATAGCACTTCTGTCAACTGCAAGGAAATCAGCAAGCTGCTGACGGGAGAATGGAATATCGAAAGAGCTATTATTGTACCGTATGGATTCATCGGAAAGATATGATAACAGCTTCTCCCTTGTCGTACGCTCGGAAAGATAGCCGATCTTCCTGACGAGCATTCTGTTCTTCATTGATAGAACCGAGATGAGATTTCCGATTGCAGTGCTATGACATGCACAGCCTTTGCCGCATGGAGCGATTATATCAGCCATTTGAAGAAAAAGGACCGTGCTATCCTCAGCGGCAACAACATCGCTGGCAATAGCTCCAGCGTTCATGACCGCATATGACTCTCCGAACATATCTCCTTCGGCAATCTCGTTTATTATGCTTCTGTTTCCCCAGTAATCCTCTCTCTGGATATGAAGCCGGCCTTTCAGGAGGATAGCTATATCCTCTATCGTATCACCCCGCCTGAATACTGCCTGGCCTGAATGGAAATCCCTGACCGCACCATCGAAGCATTCAAGCATCGCAGATATCTCTGAATCAATCAGACCATAAAACAGCCTGTTCTTCCGCAGAATCGGGAAATATTCTTCCACATTACCCCTTTTGTTGCAAAAACAACAGAAATAATCCCTGCTATAGATTATTCTCATCACAGGCATGGGAGTCAAATCATATTTCAAGGAGGAGTATATGATCAGAAGGATAATCAGAATAGACGAAGAAAAGTGCAATGGCTGCGGAGCATGTGCTGCGGCATGCCATGAAGGTGCAATAGGAATGGTCAATGGCAAGGCAAAGCTCCTAAGGGAGGATTATTGCGATGGACTCGGGGATTGTCTTCCAGCATGTCCTACAGGTGCAATCACATTCGAGGAAAGGGAAGCTCCTGCCTACGATGAGGATGCTGTGAAGAAAGCAAAAACAGGCAATCTTCCATGCGGATGCCCCGGAACACAGATGAAGACACTGAGAAAGACCGATGAGAAAAGATGTGATAGCATTCCAAGCAGGCTTTCCCAGTGGCCGGTGCAGATAAAGCTTGTCCCTGTAAATGCTCCATATTTCAGCAATGCGGACCTTCTCATTGCCGCAGACTGCACAGCATATGCCTATGGCAGCATCCACGAGGACTTCATCAAAGGTCGCATAACCCTGATTGGATGTCCTAAGCTTGACAGTGTGGACTACACGGAAAAATTATCTGCCATAATCTCGCAGAATAGCATAAAAAGCATTACTGTGCTCCGTATGGAAGTTCCATGCTGCGGTGGAATTGAAATGGCAGTGAGAAATGCGATAAAAGCAAGCGGGAAGATAATCCCCATTGCTGTTGTAACTATATCCACAGAAGGAAATATAATATCCTGAGGCTGCAGGCAGTGGAGATTTCCACTGCTTTTCATATAATATGCGGTATGGGACAGACACAATGCTATAAGATACTCTCCTCTCATCTTACCGAAGGAGAGCTTAAAGCCGGAGAAAGCATAAGGATAAGGATTGATCAGACACTTACCCAGGATGCGACCGGCACGATGGCCTACCTTGAATTCGAGTCTATGGGCATCGACAGAGTACGGAATGAACTTGCAATAAGCTATGTTGATCATAATACAGTCCAGGTCGGATTCGAGAATGCCGATGACCATGAATATCTGAGAACGATAGCTGATAGAATCGGAGCAATATACTCCCGTGCAGGAAACGGCATATGCCATCAGGTACACCTTGAGCGCTTTGCTCTTCCCGGTAAAACGCTCCTCGGATCCGACTCCCACACCCCCACCGCAGGCGGAATAGGATCATTCGCAGCCGGAGCAGGCGGTCTGGATGTAGCTCTCGCCATGGCCGGCATCCCCTTCTCCATCATCGCCCCGCGTGTCGTTGGCATACACCTTACTGGTGCACTCAGGCCCTTTGTCTCGGCAAAGGATGTCATACTCAGAGTATTGGAGCGCTTCGGGGTCAAAGGCAATGTGAATACGGTGTTCGAGTACTTCGGCGAAGGAGTTAAGACCCTTTCTGTCCCTGAAAGAGCAACTATAGCGAATATGGGAGCAGAATGCGGTGTCACAACATCCCTGTTCCCCTCCGATGAGAATACTTTTGCATTCCTCACGGCTCAGGGAAGGGAGGACGGCTTCGTAGAGCTTGAAGCCGATCCAGACGCAGTCTATGATGAGATTTTCGATATCGATCTTTCATCAATTGAGCCTCTTGCCGCATGCCCTCATAGCCCGGGGAACATAAAGACAGTAAGGGAGCTGTCGGGGATGGCAGTCAATCAGGTGCTGATCGGATCCTGCACGAATTCAAGCTACATGGATCTGAAGAAAGCCGCAGCTATACTCAAAGGACACCACATTGCCCCATCGGTATCACTTGGAGTGGCTCCCGGATCCAGAGAGGTCCTCCTTATGATCACTGAAGACGGAACTCTTGATACATTGATAAAAGCCGGAGCTAGAATACTTGAATCAGCATGCGGCTTCTGCATCGGCAACCACCAGAGTCCGGGAACGGAGAGCGTATCTCTGAGAACAAGCAATAGGAACTTCTATGCAAGGTCTGGAACACCTTCTGCCAATGTTTATCTTGTATCTCCTGAGACAGCAGCCTATTCCGCGATCACCGGCATATTCTCCGACCCAAGGGCTTCCAATGCCGATATCTCTGGTATAAGAATGCCTGAACAGTTCATCATAAATGATTCAATGTTCATAAAACCATCATTCTCTGCAGAGGTAAAACGCGGACCGAATATAGGGCAGCCGCCCGTAAACACTCCGCTTCCGGAGAAAGTTGCCGGACATGCTGTGATAAAGGTCGGAGAGAAGATAACAACAGACCACATCATGCCTGCAGGAGCGAGGCTCAAGTACAGGTCCAACATACCCCGCTATTCGGAGTTCGTATTCGAATCCGTAGATCCTTCATTCCCTGAAAGAGCAGCAAAATGCCGTGATAATGGAGAAAGCGGATTCATCATAGCTGGAGCATCATACGGCCAGGGATCCTCCAGAGAGCACGCAGCAATCTGCCCGATGTATCTTGGAATACGTGCTGTCTGTGCAGTCTCAATCGAACGCATACATCAGGCCAATCTCTGCAATTTCGGTATTCTTCCATTGCTTTTCAAGAATGAGAAGGACTACGACAGCATCGACCAGGGAGATGAGCTTGAGCTGATCAATCCAGTCAATTCCATTGAAACAGGTGAATTCATTCTCCATGACATCACAAAAAGCCTGGATATACCGATGGTGCTCTTTGCATCAGAAGATCAGAAGAGAACACTCCTTGCAGGAGGCAGACTCAATGAGGTGGAAGTATGAGAATCAGAATGGAAGATGGACATCTTATTGTCCCTGACAATCCGGAGATAGTCTATATCGAAGGAGACGGCGTCGGAAAAGAGATAACAGACAAGATGAGAAAGGTTCTCGATGCAGCCATCAGCAAAGCATATTCAGGGAACCGCCATATTGAGTGGCAGGAGGCACTTGCTGGTGGAAAAGCTATCGAGAAAACGGGAACCAATCTTCCAGAAGAGACGCTTGAAGCAATAAAGAGCTCTTTAGTAGCTATCAAAGGACCATTGATGACACCTATCGGAAAAGGCTCCAGATCGATAAATGTCGCGCTCAGACAGCTGCTTGATCTCTATGTATGCCTCCGTCCTGTTGAATACTTTGAGGGCGTCCCCTCACCTATCAGGCACCCGGAGAAGGTCGATATGGTCGTCTTCAGGGAGAATACTGAGGATATCTATGCAGGCATAGAATGGGCATCTGGAACAGAAGAGGCTTACAAGGTAATCTCATTTCTGCAGTCTGAAATGGGTGTTAAGAAGATAAGATTCCCTGAAACCTCAGCTATAGGAGTCAAGCCTGTCTCCCCTGAAGGTTCAGAACGTCTGATAAAAGCAGCCATTGACTATGCAATAGCAAACGGCAGACGCTCTGTGACGCTTGTCCATAAAGGCAACATCATGAAATTCACAGAGGGAGGATTCCGCAAATGGGGCTATGAGCTTGCCGAGAAGGAATACCGCGCATACAAGAAGGATGGGAAGACATTCATTCCTTCAGGCCATGGGGAAATCGAGATAAAGGACTGCATATGCGATGCTTTCCTGCAGAACATCCTTCTCCGCCCAGAGGATTATGATGTGATAGCTACCCTCAATCTCAATGGTGATTATGTCTCAGATGCGCTCGCAGCAGAGGTCGGAGGCATAGGCATCGCTCCCGGGGGAAACATAAACTACACAACAGGAGCTGCTGTATTCGAGGCAACACATGGCACTGCGCCGGATATTGCGGATAAAGACATAGTGAATCCGCTTTCAATTATCCTTTCAGGTGTGATGATGCTTGAGTACATTGGATGGACAGAGGCAGCAGAAATCATCCGGACAGCTGTCCGGAAAGCAATTTCCTCTGGAAAAGTCACAAGGGATTTCTTCCTTCTCATGGAGAAAGAAGGCCGTTCCGGAGAGTGCCTTTCCACCTCTGCCTTCACAGAGAATCTCATTTCTCTGCTTTAATTCCATTAAAAATAAGCTGATCAAGTCAAATGCCACCAGTTCCCTCGGTGGCTTTGACGATTCCATCTCATACTTCAGGTAAAATCTGCAGCAACCGGCAGCCCTCTGTCTTATGACAAATCATTCCTCCCATACAGATTTTTCAATAATTTTCTCACAGAAAGCTGTCAGAAAAGCCAATTTAGCGCGTATATAATACAGGAGCTGATGATAAGCATCTGCTCCTGGAGGAGAGCTATATGGCAATACTGAGCATGAAGGAGAAGCTTGAGATACTCAGGGATGCTACCCTGGAGGACGATGTCTTCTTCTCCAGCTGCCTCGAGGGAAGCAATGAGTGCGCATCGCTCATGCTCCGCATA
>CALXKS010000002.1 GCA_944389015.1 uncultured Spirochaetaceae bacterium | reverse complement strand
CGCTTCTCTGTAGGAATCCTTTGTTTCCGGAGGGACTCGCTTCTCTCTTCCATAGTCTTCCTCCTAGAAAGATCATGCCTGCCCCAGCCCGGCCAGGCCGGAACAGGCTGTCAGTCATGCACCGGTTCCCCAGTGCCCCTCGTAAGGGATTCCTTTAGTTTGATGCTGCAACGACGTTGAGGTGTACAGTAGCTGTCTTTACCTCAAGATTCTTATCTGTGAACTCAATCACGAAATCGTATCCGCCAACAGAAGAATTTGCTTTGAAGGTGCTATCCTCAAAAAGGCTCACATCACGATCGCTTCTGAGAATATCGACGATCTCTACTTCTACATCACCTACTGCGAGAGCGCTGTATGATGCAGGATCAACAGCAAAATCGGTTACGGTATACTCAACACCGTGAACAAGCTCTGTAATTGCTTCTACTTCAGTATCCTCATACGTGATTCCGAATTTTGGTGATGCACTGTTGATATATGCAATACCGGAAATCGTAACATTATCGACTTCAGCTGTAGTCTCAGTTCCATCATCTCCAATGTAAGAGACAAGAACAGTGAAAGTATTATTTCCTGTTACGATTCTCTGAGAGCTTGGAACATCCTTGACTCCGACAATCTTAGGTGCAGCAACCGCAGCTTTGCCTTCAATAGTATCGTAAGACGCTGTGTCAATCTCATAGCTGGACTCAAAGAGAGCAACGTTGATGACAGAACCAACTTTCGCTGTAGCCTCTTCAACACCAGTCTTCAGCTTGAGGGCAATATCGCCCTTAGGAGAAATATAACCATTTCCAGCCGGAATTGTGTAAGACTCCTCAACAGAAGTATCAGCTGACAGATATACTGTGTATGACTGATCTGCTGCTGTCACAGTATATGTCGGCTCAGACTCAAGGCGACCACCATTGGAATCAAGGAATGCAAGACCTGTTGTTACATCCTTGTCGACATATCCATTATCATTGAGTGTATTGAATGTTACGTCAACTGTACCACCAACCATCTCTCCTGCCTTAACGAGTGCCTCAATATCTGTTGCAACTGCTTTTCCAAGAGATATACCAACTTCAGAATCAGTTGTTCCTGAGAAGTATGTCTTTCCCTGATATGTTGCGCCAACAACAAGACCAGTTGCACCGTAAAGATTGAGCTCATTATTCTCATCAAGAGCAATCTTTGCCTCTTGCTTTGCGGATGTATAAAGAGCCCACTCAAAGTCAGCAGCAGTAAGTGTAGACTTTTCGTCTGGATCACTCATTGTTACTACAAAGTTCTCGATATCATCAGCATCGATTGTCAGAGTCTTGAAACCGTCAGCATTGTAATACTGTGCAGCAGGTGCTACATATTCATCAGAAACAGAGAATGACACAGACTGGATTGTTACAAGTGCATCACCAACAGGAATGCTCTCAGTATCATCAAGTCCCATGTACTTCAGTGTAGCCTGGAGCTTATCAGCAACAGCTGTTGTTCCATCTTCCTCTGTTGAAGAAACTGTAATCATATCAGATGTGATTGCAATCTGCTCCTTGATTTTATTGTACTCAAGGAATGCGCGGAAGTCGGAAACATCAAGTGTGATATCCTTGATCAGAGTTCCAGCCGGTACCTTTGGCCCTGCATACTCGAATGTGAGCGTAGTTGCATATACAGGAACTGTATACTGTCCCTCAAGCTCTTCTCCATCATAGGAAGCCTTGATTGCGATCTGTGTGCCAGAACCGCTGGTTGCAGAAGTAGCGAACTGGGCAAGCTTAGTATTCACGAACTTCTCATTCTCAGCAGTGAGCTTCTCACCAGTTGCAGCATCTACATAGTACAGCTCGATTCCCTCGATATCCGATGCCATATAGTTTTCAGCTGAAGTCTTATTCTCATACTTTGCATTGATGTAGATCTTTGAATAATCGATCTCAGGAAGACCCTTAAGACCATCATAATCAAGAGCTGCGAATGCGAATGTTGAGCTGCCAGTTGCAATCTTGTTGACATTCTCAAGTTCACCTAAGCCTGTAGGACCAGCTGTCTTTGTTGCTGTCACAGGAATAGGGTCAACTGAGATGTTGTTTGCCGTTGCGACGTTGCTTGAGAATGTAATAGTAGCTGTAGCTTCGACCTCTTCAGCCTGCTTATACTCATCAGATGTTATATCAGCTACTGCAACCTCAACAGAGTAGTTGCTTGGACCAAGAACAATCGGAGTATCGTTGCTGCCGAATGCTGTTACAGTGAAAAGCGATGGATCGACAGTTGCCTTGCCTGTTGCTGCATCAATCGGGAAGGATGTCTCAGCTGTAGTTACCTGGACATTCGATACCGAATAGATTCTGGAAATTGATCCAGTATATTCAACAGGATTGTCATTGATGTCGTATCCGACATTCACATAAACCTGATCACCTACAGTTACACCATCATTTCCTGTTCCATTTTCAATAAGATAAACAGCAACGTCATCAAGTGTTGAAGTGCTTCCGTTGAAATATGTAACGATTACCTGGAACTTCGAAGCATCGAAATCCTGGCCTGCTACAAAATCACCAGTCTGCTTTACTACAACAGAGCTTGGAACTGCAGGATAGACAATACTCTCGGAGCAGCCTGCAAGAACGGCTACTGCGATGAGCAATGCGGATAAAAGAATATTCTTACCTTTCATTCTCTCAATCCTCTCCTCTTACTAAATCTAAAAACAGACTACCCCCCCCCCGGTATGTTTTTGTCAAGTCTTTTGTTTGAGGATTCTTGATTTTTGATTTATACCCGGTATGGGTATGAGGATTGGATTGAGAAAGTTCCTTTGCTGATAGCTATTGATTATATATTCGTCAGATTCTGTAGATTCTGTCCTTGCTTTCGCTGTCCTGACGGAAGAAGACCGATGTGAATCCTGTTGTCGCTACAAGAGTTGAAAGCGTAGCCTTCTCAAGAGCTCTTGAGATCTCGTTGATCTCATCCTTTGCATTCTGGAAGCGTACTTTCACAAGCTCATGTGCAGTAAGGGCATCGTCGAGTGCTTTGACAACTCCGTCGGTAAGGCCTTCCTTACCGACATAGACTACAGGATCAAGGCTCTGCGCAGCTGAGCGCAGGAATGCCCTCTGATAACTCTTAAGTTCCATAACTACCTCAACCGTAAAGCTTCATCACATCGCTGCGCTTGATCTTCGATGTGCTTGTCATCGGAAGCTTATCAGTGACGATCGTGACCTTCGTGATACGCTTATAGTGCTGAATATCTCTATTGACCTGCTCGACAAGCTCGTTCATATGGCGTGCTATGGCAGCTTCATCATTCTTCATGCTCTCACGGTACTCATCGGTAGGCCTGATAAGTATCCTTATCCCCTCTTTCCTCAGAGCCTCATCTGCCATATAGCCGACCACACAGACCTGATCGATCTCGGAAAAGAGCTGGAAGTGATCCTCGATCTCCTCGGGGAAGACGTTCTTCCCTCCCTCTGTGATGATGACGTTTTTTGCCCTTCCTGTGAGATAGAGGTATCCATCCTTGTCCTGATGGCCAACATCCCCAGTATTGAGCCAGCCATCCTCGGTAAGGACTTCCTTTGTTGCTTCCTCATTGTGGTAGTAGCCCTTCATGACCATCGGTCCCTTGATCCAGATCTCTCCGTTTCCATCACTGTCGGGATTGACGATCCTGACCTCCTCTTCGGGGAAGAGCTTTCCTACGGATTCAACCCTGAAAGCCTTGGATGGGTTGAGGTGAGTTACAGGAGATGCCTCTGTAAGTCCATATCCCTGAAGGAAATCCAGCCCAAGCTCCTGGAACATGCGGAATGTCGAAGGAGGAAGAGGACCACCACCGGAGATGCAGAGCCTCAGTCCATCAAGCGATAGCTTTGAGAGCATCGAATGGAATATCCTGTTGCCAATATTTATTCCGAAGGTCTTCTTCAGGAAGCCTGAAAGGACCATGAGTGCCCTGACAATGCTGTAGACCACAGGTCCTTTCTTCCTAACACCAGCCATCAATGCGCCGATCATCTTGTTGTAGAGCATCGGAACGGCCATGAATACAGTGACCTTGCCTTCCTTCAGCTCTCTTATGATATGGCTCATTGCAAGCTTCTTCCCGAATACGACCGTTGCTCCGCAGCTGATTGAGATATACACAACCGCCATCATCGCATAGGCATGATGGATCGGAAGGATCGCATACATGACATCATTGTTCCTGATATCCAGGATCGACTGCGTAAGGAAGCAATCGGAGATGAGATTGTCATGGGTGAGCATAACACCCTTCGGGGTCCCTGTCGTCCCGGATGTGAAGAGTATAGCAGCGACATCGCTTCCGTTCCTGAAAGCAAGGGGCTTATACTCACCGGACATTGTATCAACACTCTCGTAACCATCTGCATGACCTATCGAGTATTTTACCAGTCCGAGCTTGCCATCTCTATCAACTCCATCGATTCTCTCGGAATCAATGAACAGCCTTGACACTCCACCGAATGAGATGAATCTCTCCATCTCATTGTCCTTGAGAGAGTAATCGAGGGGAACGACGATGCCTCCTGCATAGATGATCGAAAAGTACGCAAGGGTCCACTCTGTGCTGTTGCGTCCGGAGACCGCGGCTTTATCCCCTTCCCTGAAGCCTGTGCTCTGAAGATACCCTGCAATCTCCTTTATGCGCTTCTCAGCCTCTGCGAAAGTAAGCTTGATCTCAGGCTCGAACGAATGGAATGCCAGATGATCGGGGAAACGCAGGACTGAGATGTGGAACATCTCATTCACTCCTGGCCACTTGCCCTGGAACTCCTTACCTCTGTATCCGTCAAGGAATGCCCAGGCATTCCGGTATCCGACATTCTTCATAGATAAACAATCACCACCTTATATGCAATAAGAGAAATCTACCATTTTTGGAGGTGCTGAGAAAAGAGGATTCTCAGCTTTCCCTGTATTCTTTTATCACTTCGAATCTCTTCACTTTCTTCGTGCTTGTCATCGGAAGCGGTTTATCAGTGACAGTGACCCTGGTGATCTTCTTATAGCTCTGGAGATCGCGGTTGACCTCAGTAACGATTTCGTTCATATGCTTCTCGATAGCTTCCTTGTCGCGATTGACGCTCTTTGCATAGCTTTCGGCCGGATAGATGACAGCCCTGATGCCCTCGCTCTTCATTGCTTTGTCAATGGTATATGGGATTATGCATATAGTATCGATATCATCGAAAAGCTGGAAATGATCCTCGATCTCCTCGGGGAAGACATTCTTTCCCCCCTCTGTGACGATGACATTCTTTGCCCTTCCTGTGAGATAGAGGTATCCATCCTTATCCTGATGGCCTACATCCCCTGTGTTGAGCCATCCATCCTCAGACAGCACCTCCCTCGTTGCTTCCTCGTTGTTGTAGTAGCCCTTCATGACCATCGGTCCCTTGATGAAGATCAGGCCATTTCCTTCGCTATCTGGATCGACAATCTTCACTTCCTCTTCTGGAAGGAGCTTGCCTACCGAAGTCTCCCTGTATGCCTCCACTGGATTGAGGTGCGTGATCGGGCTTGTCTCTGTCAGGCCGTAACCCTGCACAAAGTCGATGCCGAGCTCATTGAACATCCTGAATGTCGATGCAGGAAGAGGACCTCCTCCGCAGATGCAGATCCTATTCGATTCAAGGGAGAGCTTTGAAAGCAGAAAGCCGAACATCTTCTTTCCGATGTTGATCCCGAATGCCTTCTTCACAAAGCCTGAGAAACCCATCATTCCCCTGATAATCCCATATACGACAATGCCCTTCTTCCTTACCCCGGACATAAGGGCGCCGATCATCTTGTTGAAAAGCATCGGAACAGCAAGGAACATTGTCACCTTTCCGTTCTTCAGCTCCTTGAGTATCTGGGATACTACAAGCTTCTTCCCGAAGACTATCTCAGCACCGACGCTTGTTGCTTCATAAAGAACAGCAAGCATCGTGTATGCATGATGGATCGGAAGGATCGCATAGAAGACATCGGTTGAATAGATATTCATATTGCACTGCGCAAGATAGCAGTCCGATACAAGATTGTCATGGGTAAGCATAACACCCTTCGGAGTACCTGTGGTTCCTGAGGTGAAGAGAATCGCTGCGATATCACCGCCTTCGGCCCTCTCATATTCCGCCTCCGGTCCATCCATCTCAAGTACGAATGGATAGCTGCTTCCCTTCTCAAGGGCGAACTTCTCAAGCCCAAGCCTGCCATCCTTATCGATAGCATCGATACGCTCGGTATCTATGAAGAGCTTTGTCACACCACCGAATGAGATCAGGGTCTCCATCTCGCTGTCCTTAAGAAGATAGTCAAGAGGGACGACTGTCGCACCGGAATATATGATGCCGAAATATGCGATTGCCCATTCAGGGCTGTTCTTTCCGGACACTGCGATCTTGTCCCCCTTCCTAACGCCCCTGGAAGCAAGATATCTAGCAACAGCCTCGATCTTACTCTCTGCTTCTGTGTATGTGAACTTCTCCTCCTCAGGGCTGAATGCATGGAAGCATGCGTTATCCGGATAGCGGAGCGTAGTGATATGGAACATCTCCTTCACATTCGGCCACTTGCCCTGGAATTCCTTTCCTCTGAACTCATCGAGGAAGCTGTACGAATCAAAATATCCTATTGTCTTCATCTATTGTGCCTCGCAATATGCTGACTTCCGACCCACGGTCAAGCTATTTTTGCTTTCACGGACATAAATTGTCCATATGTAAAAATCCCCATATAGGGGATTATTGCATAGTAGTAAATTACTAATCCAGACAAATCCGAGGATTATGTCTGGTTTTAAAGCAGTATTTTCCTGCAGCAAATGCTACAGCGGATTACAGTGCAGGGAACCGTACTGTGATCTCCGTTCCTTCTCCCAGCTTTGATTTCAATGATATCGAAGCGTGATGGAAGAGAGCGGCATGGCGGACTATCGAAAGACCGAGCCCTGTACCGCCTGAGTTCCTTGAGCGTGACTTATCGACACGGTAGAAACGCTCAAAGACCCTGTCCTTGTCCTCGTCGGGGATGCCTATTCCAGTATCGGAAACAGATATCGCAGGACAGCCTTCATCACGGAAGATCCTTATCACGGACCTGCCACCCTTCCTGTTGTACTTGATCGAGTTCTCCGCAAGGTTGAAGATCATCTCATCGATAAGGGACGGAGAGCCATGGATGATGCACTCAGCATCCTTCACCACTTCCAGTGAGACGCCGGATGCGTTCGCCTTCTTCATCAGGCGTTCCGCCACATCCTCAGCAGCCAGAGAGAGATCAACGGACTCAAGACTTTCATCGCTCTCATTCTCATCGAGCTTTGAGAGCCTGATTATATCGTGGACAAGAGCAATCAGACGCTGTGATTCGCTGAAGATCTCACCTGCAAACTCCGGTACCTTATCGTTCTGCACAGCACCGCTCTTCAGAAGCTCCGCATACCCTGATATCGACTGCAGCGGAGTCCTGAGCTCATGGGAGACATTCGCAGTGAACTCACGTCTCAGCCTGTCACGCTCAGCCTTCTCCGTGATATCCATTATTATTATCACAGCACCTGCACCCGACTCCTTCTCGGAAACAGGGGATGCAATGATCTGGAGAGTCTTTGAAGGACGCTCTATGACAACCTCGCCCCTCCTTCCATGAAGGGCATCCTCTATAACTCCGGAGAAAGACTCCGAGCGGTCGATTGCAAGAATGGAATCACCTTTCTTCGCCTCTGAAGCGTCAAAGAGCTCCCAGGCAGCTCTGTTCACTGAGAGAAGACGGCCCTCATCATCGATGACGGCAAGTCCTTCCGACATATTGTCCGTGATGATCCCGAACTCCCTTGATCTTCTTTCCGCATCCTCGATCTGGCTCTTTATCAGTGCCTGCTGCTTCGCTATCTTCACAAGAAGCGGGGAAAGCTCCTCATAGCCCTCTGTATCCTCCGGATGCGAGAGATCTATTGAGTTGATCGGATCGGTAATCCTTCTTGCAATCCTCATGGAAATATATGCGGAGAACGCAAGAAGAACAGCCAGAACCAGGAAGAGAGGAAAGATCATGCCTACAACGAAGGAGAAGACAGTCTCTCCAAGGACTGCGATACGCAGGACATTTCCATCATACGTCCTCTCTGAGGCGTAGTAATACGAACGCATCAGAGTCTCGCTTTCCCTGATATCATGGCCTGTGCCATATGCTATGGCCTCATCGATCTCCCGCCGTCCAAGATGGTTCTCCATCTCCCCGGGGTCCGCCTCACTGTCATAAAGCACTCTTCCATCCGGCGAAACAAGAGTGACGCGGCGGCCTGGGACATAAGTACCAAGCGCTCCGCTGTCCTCGCTGTATGCCCTGGACAGATACTTCAGCTCCGCATCGAGATCCTCCATTACCCTGTCCGAGTATGAGAAATAGAATATGAATACCGAAACGGCAGCTGAAAGCACAAGCGTAGCAAGCACTGCGAAAAACAGCGCACGGAATATCTTCTTATTCATCCTTACCTCTGAACTTATAGCCGACACCCTTCACGGTCTCTATCCTCTGCCCTTCATTCCTGAGCTTCTCCCTCAGGTGCCTGATATGGACATCAACGGTCCTGTTCTCACCATCGAATGAGTAACCCCAGACTGTGTTGAGTATGCTGTCCCTATCAAGGACTATGCCCTCATTCTCCATGAGGTACAGAAGGAGATTGAACTCCTTGAGCGTCAGCTCAACCTTCTCACCATCGACCTTGACTGTATGCGATGACGGTGAGATAACAATCATGCCATATGAAATGTCCTTTCTGTCCTTAGGATGCTCATAGCGCCTGAGAACTGCCTTTATGCGTGCAAGAAGCTCCATCATGCCGAAAGGCTTTGGTATATAGTCATCAGCGCCGCTGTCCAGTCCAAGGACCTTATCATATTCAGTCCCCTTTGCCGTAAGCATTATCACAGGAATATCCCTGAGGGAGGAATCGGAACGGATCTGGGAAAGGATATCGAGGCCCGACTGGCCTGGAAGCATGATATCCAGCAGGAAGAGCTCTGGCTTCACAGTCTCGAGCTTCCTCCACATCTCCTCTCCGGACTCCGATGCATCGACAGCATAGCCGCTGGTCTCAAGCGCATAGCTCACGAGCTTCCTGATAGAAGGATCATCCTCAACAAGATAAATCATCGCTATTCAACCTTCGCCGGATTGTTGATCCAGTCACCTGTGGCATCAAGCGCAGTAAGCACCCAGCGGGCAAGGGAAGCAGCATGGTCCCCCATTCTCTCAAGGTACTTTGCGATCATAAGAAGGTCAGGAGCCTCCGCAGCATCCTTATCCCCGTTCCTGATCATATCGGTTATCGCGCTCTTTGCCTTTACAAAAGCATCATCGACAATATCATCAGACCCGACTACGGCATTTGCCTTCTGAGCATCATAATGGACAAATGCATCTATTGCATCGGTTACCATCCCAGTGACTGATACAATCATCGTATCAAGCCCTATTGCCTTCGGGCGGTCCGAAACGGAAAGGAACGGGATTATCTCCGCTATATCAGCGGCATTGTCCCCTATCCTCTCTATATCCCCGACCATCTTCATCGCAGATGATATGGTCCTGAGATCCTTCGCGACAGGCTGACGGCGCAGCAGCAGCCTCAGGCACAGTGCCTCGATCTCCCTCTCTTTTTCATCGATCTGCCTCGAGACATCGGCAACTGCCCCGAGCATCGATCTGTCATCCGAGCCAAGAGCGGATGCAAGCTTTGAAAGCGCATCCTCGGAAAGGGCTCCCATCTTTATCATATTCACATAGAGCGATTCAAGCTCCGCATCGAATCTCGTTCTCATATCAGCCAAACCTTCCTGTCACATACTCCTCCGTCTTCGGATTCGACGGATTGGAGAATATCTTCTCCGTATCATCGTACTCAATCACCTCTCCGAGAAGGAAGAAAGCGGTCTTATGCGCTATACGGAGTGCCTGCTGCATATTATGGGTGACTATGATTATAGTATACCTGTCAGCAAGTCCCATAGCCAGCTCTTCGATCTTAGCTGTGGAAATAGGATCGAGAGCAGATGTAGGCTCATCCATCAAAAGCACTTTAGGCTCAACAGCAAGGGCACGGGCTATGCATAGCCTCTGCTGCTGTCCTCCGGAAAGACCAAGAGCGCTTTTACGCAGTCTATCCTTGACCTCATCGAAGAGGGATGCATCGATCAGAGCCTTCTCCACGATCTCATCGAGCTTCACCTTGCTCCTGATACCATGCGTCCTCGGACCGTATGCGATATTGTCATATATGCTCATCATGAATGGATTAGGCTTCTGGAAGACCATTCCAACCTCATACCTGAGCCCGTTGACATCGACCTTCGGAGAGAAGATATCCTCCCCGTTGTAAAGCACCTGTCCTTCGATCCTTACGCCTGGTACAAGGTCATTCATCCTGTTGAGAGTACGGAGGAATGTCGACTTGCCGCATCCGGAAGGACCGATGAGGGCCGTTATGTTCTTCTCCTCGATAGCAAGGTTTATCTTCTTGAGAGCCTGCATTGATCCGTACCAGAGGTCCAGATCCTTGGTTTCTATAATATTCACTGTCCATTTCTCCTTTTCATAAGTCTTCCCATATATGACGTGAGAAGATTTATGATTACGGTGAGGATCATAAGTATCGAAGCAATTGCGAATGCGATATCAAACTCACCTCTTTCGCTCGCATAGACATAGAGCGCAACTGTAAGGGTTGCTCCTGCGCTGGACATTCCCTTGATGAATCCATTGAGATTGTGCGCAAACCCTGCAGTAAAGAGGAGCGCGGCCGATTCACTGAGGATTCTTCCTATTGCAAGGATGCATCCTGTTATGATTCCGTTTATGCATGTCGGGAGCACAACTGTGCGTATCACCCTCCACTTTCCAGCACCGAGCGCGAATGCTCCTTCCCTGTAGCTTTCAGGAACGGTCTTCAGGCTTTCCTGCGTCGTTCTCATGATCGTTGGAAGATTCATGATCACAAGGGTGAGCGCACCTGCAAGGAGCGATGTTCCAAGAGAGCAGAACTGGCAGAAGACAAGCATGCCCACAAGTCCGTAGATGATTGACGGAATGCCTGAAAGCGTCTCTGCAGCGAACTCGATTGCTTCAACGACCTTCCTGTTCGATGCATACTCATTGAGGTAGATAGCGGCCCCTACTCCGATCGGAAGAACGATCACAAGCGTTGCGATGACGATGTAGATCGTGTTCAGGATATCAGGAAGAATGCCTATAGTATTCCGGAGCATGCTCGGGACTGTGAAAAGGAGCTGCCCTGTGATATGCGGAAGCCCGCGGAAGAGCACATAGAGAATCATGAAGGCTGTCAGAAGCGTCACGATCGCGACCGATATATAGCAGAAGGCCCTCATGAAGCCGCACCATGTGCGCCTCTTTCCGGAAATTCTCTCAATCATCTGCTTTTACCTCCCGTCTTGAGAACATTCAGCACAGCATTGATCAGCATGATGAAAAGGAAGAGCACGAGCGCGATTGAGAACAGCGCCTCTCTCTGCAGTCCTGATGAGTATGACATCTCCGATGCGACAGCTGTTGTAAGGAACCTGACAGAACGGAAGATCGAAGGCATATTCGCGACATTGCCCGCAACCATCATGATAGCCATTGCCTCTCCTATTGCTCTTCCGATACCAAGCACTATTGCTGTGAATATCCCGCTCTTTGCTGCAGGGACAGTGACACGGAAATACGTCTCAGTGCTTGTAGCTCCAAGCGCGAGCGATGCTTCCTCATACTCCCTGGGAACAGCCTGAAGCGCTGTAAGGGAAACATTTATGACAGATGGAAGTATCATGACAGCAAGAACAATTATCGCAGCAAGCAGCGTTGCTCCGTCCGGCACTCCGAAAAGTATTCTGATGCCAGGCACCAGGATCGTCATGCCTACAAGGCCATATACGACGGAAGGAATGCCTGCCAGAACTCCGATGCAGAGCTCCATCGAATCCCTTACTTTCTTCGGTGCCATCTTCGCAAGATATACAGCGGCAAAGAAGCCAATGGGGACACCGATGATTATCGCTCCAGCTGTACCGTAGATGCTTGTGAGTATGAACGGGAGTATTCCGAATTCGGGCTCAGAAGCAGTTGAGGCCCAGCGTGTTCCAAAGAGGAACTCAACCGGGCCGATCTTGACGATGGCCGGCAGTCCTGACACCACAAGGTATGCTGTGATGACCAGAACCGAGCCGACTGCAACGAGACCGAGAACCAGGAACACAAGATGGATGAGATCCTCAGCTAGCCTTCTCGGATTATCCTTATAACCCTTTTCGGCTATGAACTGTCTTATATTCATTCCCGGTTCCCTCTGATCACTCTGCTGTAGGAACAGCACCAGCTCCTGCGATGATGGAAGCTGCATCAGCGCTTACGCAGTAGTCAAAGAACTTCTGGGCAGCATCTGAAAGCGGTGCATCGGACGTCGTAGCGAAGACGAATGGGCGCTGGATCTTGTACTCGCCGCTCTTGACTGTATCCTCTGTAGCAACGACACCCTCAACTGTGACTGCCTTCACCTGATCAAGGTTAGAAGCAAGTGATGCATATCCGATAGCTCCAGGATTCTGTGAAACAGCTGTTATGACAGCACCTGTCGATGTGAGCTCCTGGCTGTATGTGCATGCATCCTCAGTTCCTGTGATGGACTCGAAACCATCCCTTGTGCCAGAACCAGCTTCACGGCCGATAGCAACGACAGGAGCATCAGGACCACCTACCTCACTCCAGTTGGCAATCTTGCCTGTGAAGAGATCGGCAATCTGCTGGATCGAGAGATCGGAGATGCTGTTGTCTGCATTGACGATGATTGCGATACCATCAAGAGCGACGATTGTCTGCTTAAGACCGGACTCAACCTCGCTGTCCTTGAGCGCACGGGACGAAAGACCGATATCGCATCTGCCCTCGGGAGCTGCTGTGATACCAGTTCCGCTTCCTGTAGGATTATATGTAACATTCACGCCAGGGTTGTCGATCATATACTGCTCAGCAAGGGAAAGGATGACCTTCTCCATTGATGTGGATCCGTCTGTGGATACTGTAGCGGACTGCTCCGATGAGCCGCCTGCGAATGCTGAGAAGGCTGCAAGAGCCACAAGCATGATAGCAATAAACTTCTTCATTTTTCTTCTCCTGTAATTCAGGGCCAGGCCCTTTTGATTACAGGAGCATCCTACAGATAATGGATTAAATAAGAAGGCTGTTCATGTTAAATCTATGTTAAAATATAATATTTAACACTTTCCTAACAATCTTACCTAATTGCTTGTTATATAAGATGTTATGTATCAAATTTTAATTATTATGAAGGAAAATATGCAATTAACACAGAGGAAGAGGATCATTCTCTTCCGGGGACTATCATCTCCTCCTTCCAATCTTCTATGCACCTTCCTTCTGATGAGAATGAAATGCCTACAGTATGCAAAGCAAGGCCATGGCTCCTGGCATAGTCTATGTACTTCCCCGCATAGTCCCTGTCCCTTATCTGCTTCAGTGCCTCCTCCGCTCTCCCATCGACCTTCAGCTCCATGACATAGATGCTCTTTTCCTTGTAAAACCTTTTCGAAAACATCGCATTTGCATCAGTGGAACCCAAGGACAAGATTAGGAAGTTTACTATACACATCATCCCCATGAAACTATTTTTTTCTTTGCCGATCCATTCTTGTTCACCACTCCAGTACGTTTCAAAGCACTTATAGCGTCATTTCTGGAATCAGAGCTTTTGGAGGCATATTTTTTTGATAGTTTTACCAGATATCTATTGAAATCTTCGATTTCCTTCTCTTCTCTCTTATCTATTGCCAGCCATTATAAGCCAACCGGCCATGACTGCCATTATGAATACCCTTGTTATCTTCTGCGTTGAGAAGTTCTACGGGAATCTATCATCCCTGAATAGTAGTTCATCCATGTGCTGTACTACTGGTAATGGAGATTCCTCCCCTCCACGGCCTTCTCATACAATAATGAAAAGCCTGCTGGCCTTATATCAGCCATGACCAGATCCCCATATAGCCTATGAAGGCCCCACAGCTTATGCCATGGAGCCAACAGATATTTAGTAAGAGATAGAGTTGAGACCTCTTTCTCACTTGGTTATCAGAGAGAAGGATTCACCTCCCTCCCCTCTCCGCCCAGGTGTTGTCACCCGAGGCGTAGCGCCTCTTGTAGTCCCTAACCGTGTACGTGTTGAGCCCCGCAAGCTGCGCAGTCTTCTTGTAGCCGTAGCCCTCTTCGAAGAGCTTCAGGCATTCCTGCCTCTTCTTCGCTGGAATCCTTTGTTTCCGGAGGGACTCGCTTTTCTCTTCCATAGTCTTCCTCCTAGAAAGATAGGGCCTATCCCAGCCCGTATAGACCGGGACAGGCTTATCAGTCATGCATCGGTTTGTTTCCCAATGCCCTCGCTATAGATTCCTCAGTTTTCAGCAGGAGCTCCAACTGTTACAGTTGCAAATACGACTGGATCAGTCATTTCTCCATCTTTTCCAAGATAGCTATAGGAGAAAGTAACATGCTCAAACTGTTTAGCTGTAAATACACCAGAAGTAATTGCAGAAGCATTCTGCGGCTTTACAGTGATTATTACAGGAGCATTTCCATGTGCTTCATAACCATTCACAACAAAATCAGAGACATTGTAACTACCAGCAGGTAAAGTTGTTCCTACTGCAGTCTTATCATCTGCCCAGGCAAGCGTTGCTGTATTTGCTTCACCCCACGGATTTCCCTCAATCTTGACAGGAACAGTTATTGATGCATTTGCATCGAGATTCTGATCCGTGTAAGTTACTGTAACATAAACAGTATTGGATTCTGCAATTGTCTCACCAGTGACTATCTTGACGTCAGAAGCCTTAAGAGCTGCAGCCTCTTCAGTCTTTGTTCCATGGTATGTATATCCACTGATTGTGAAATCATCTTTAGTAACAGAGCTAAGTGCTTCGTCAATGTAGATCTCATCCCCTGAATATACAACACTGAAGTCATTATCTATTGAGTACCATTCGCTGCCTGCTGTAAGCTCTTCAGCCTCAGACTCTACAGGAACACCGTTGATTACAACAGCAACCTTGTAAGAACCAGCAACAGTAAGTTCTGTCGGAAGCGCTGCCTTTGTTGATGTGGTGGACTCTACTACGTATGAAGTGTATTCACCAGTGTAATCTGGTACAACAGTACCTTCGTCATTATACAGTCTGATTGTCCAGGTTATAGGTGCTTCATAGTATGCAACATCACCATAATCAGCTGTAAGCTCAACCTTTGTAGCAACAGCATCTGTGAGTGTTACAGGAATAAGGTCTACTGCAGTACCATATACAACTTTGACATAGATGCTATCGATATCAGCAAGTACATCATAATCACCGTTTTCTGTAGCATCTGCATCTGCAAGCGGTGTATCTTCATCAAGATAATATGCTGCGGTAATCACAGAAGCTGCCTGAGTTCCAGTGAATTCCTGAACTGTACCATTGCTCATTGTAATAGCAATCTTCTCAATTGCAGTTGCTGCATCGAAAGTTGGAAGCTTAGTGTAGTACTGCTTTGCAGGACCTTCGAAATTATCCACAAGAGTTACATCAATTGACTGGATTGTAGGAACAGCCTCTGCAATCACAGGAACATTAGCATAGCCAGAAAGTCCCATGTATGTAGCTGCGACTGCAACATTAGAATCAACTGCACCAACATTGCCTGTAGCAGGAAGAGCAACAGAGAGCATATCAGCAGTAAGAGTGATTGTCTCTGCATACTTGCCATCGAGAGTTACATAAGCGCGGAAGTCAGAAGGATCAAGAACAACCTCATCGACAGGTGTGCCTGTTACGATACCCTCGCCTTCGCCACCGAGATACTCAAGAACAACAGCAGTCTTCTCAACAGGTACTGTGTAGTTGGAAGCTGTTGTAACGCCATTGACTGTCGCCTCGATTGCGATATTGGAATTTCCTCCATCTGTTGCCATAGATACAAAGTTAGAGGAATTGATCTTTTCCGTAATCGGATCACCAGTTGTGACATCAACATAGCTGAGCTCGAGACCTTCGATATCGCTACCCTTCACAGCATTATCAGAGTTACCATCAGAATATGTGAGGGTGAAGGAAAGCTGTGCAGGATCGATCTCCGGGAGATTGCCCTCATAGTCGAATGCTGCGAACTTGAATGTGCAGGAGCTACTCTTGAATGCGATACCAGTAATGTCATCAGATGGAATCGTAGCTGTCTTTGTTGCTGTTACAGGAATCTCAACATCTGTAAGACTTGGATTAGCCTTCTCGATGTTACCAGAGAATTCTATCAAAGCTTTAGCATCGACGGACTCTGCAGCAGCATAACCAGCAGCAGCTGTATCTGCCTTAATAGTGACAGTGTAGTTGCTTGGTCCAAGAACAATAGGCTCACCGTTGCTTCCATATGCAGTTACAGTGAAGAGACCAGGATCAGCTGCAGCTTCTCCTCTTGTTGCATCGATAGCAAATGATTCCTCTGCTGTTGTTGCAGTTGCGCTTGTTACCGAGTAGATCCTGGAGATATTGGCTGTGTACTCAACATCGTAACCATCGACGTTCTTTCCAACATTCACATAGACCTGATCGCCAGCTGTAACGCCATCAGCGACACTGCCCCAGAGCTCAAGAGCTGCATTCTCAAGCACTTCGGATGCACCGCTGAGATATGTTACCTTGACTCCGAACTTCGAAGCATCGAAATCCTGCCCTGCAACAAAGTCACCCGTCTGACGGATGCTTACCGAACTTGGGATTGTGGGATATACGACACTTTCGGAGCATCCTGCCAGGATTGCAAGTGCAATCAGAGCAGTAGTCAACAAGATTGATTTCCTTTTCATTCTCTCAATCCTCTCCTTTACGAATTTTCTAAAAACAGGCTACCCCCCCCCCCGGTACATTTTTGTCAAGTGCATTTTTCGTTTTTATTGCAGAAATCTCTGATTTATCCTAGACAATGACGAAATCGCTGGATTGAAGTACACTTACCGCTATGGTCAGGGATATTGCAGAGCTGGAAACGGTCTTTGATTCTTTCTACCCTTCCCTTCCGGATGAGAAGGTAAGGGAAAACAGGCTTGAGCGCATGGTCAGGCTTCTTGATCTTCTCGGTCATCCTGAGGAATCTTTCAGGACTTACCATGCAGCAGGATCGAAGGGAAAGGGAACGACTTCGATGTATTTTGCCTCTATTCTTGAAGGTGCAGGAAGGGTAGGCGGTCTGTATACTTCTCCGCATATGTATACAGTAAGGGAACGCTTCATGCTGCCTTCCGGCTTCTTTTCCGACGAGCTCTATCTTGAGACAGCATCGGAGCTTCTCGATAAAGTATCGTCATTCTCCCTTCCTGGTCATCTTGGCTCTGAAAAGCCTACAACATTCGAAATGTATACAGCATATGGATATATGCTATTCAGATCATATGGCTGCACAGATGCTGTGATAGAGACAGGACTAGGCGGAAGGCTTGATGCGACGAATACAATCATCCCCTCTGCCGTGATACTCACTCCCATAGAGCTTGAGCATACGCAGGTGCTTGGGAATTCGATTGCGGAGATTGCTCTTGAGAAGGCAAAGATAATCAGGCCGGATGCTCCTGTATTCATCTCCCGGCAGAAAGCAGAGGCGATGGCGGTATTCCAGAAGGAAGCTGAGAACAATGGAGTCCCTTTCTTTACCTTTGATGATCATATCCAGGATTTCTCGTCGGAAACATCGAAAGACGGAGAGCAGGTCTCATTCTCCATTGATGGAAGAAAATACTCTCTTACCCTTTCAATGACAACAGAGGCTATGGCAGAGAATGCAGCTCTCGCAGTTCTTGCGGCATCAGAACTCGGATTGCTTACCGAGGAAGGACTGAGGAGGGTTGAGAAAGCCACGCTTCCAGGAAGGTTCGAGAAGCTCATGATCGGCAGCCACCTTGTCGTTGCGGACAGCGCACATACAGTAAGCTCTGTGAAGGCAACACGTGATGCCTTCCTCGCGATATCCGATGATATTGAATCGGCAGTGCTTATCTTCGCCTCAATATCCGGAAAGGATATCGTGCATATGGTCTCAGAGCTCTTCCCTTCCTTCAATAAGATTGCGATATCACGTCCTGGTACATTCAAGAAGAGCGATATCAACGGCATATATTCGCTTTCCAGATCATTGTTCCCTGAAAAGGAGATCGTTCTGATCCCTGATCCGGATGAAGCTCTTGGATGGGCAATGGACAATGGAAAGGATATACTTGTGACTGGATCATTCTATCTTCCACCGGAAATGGAAATGATCAGGAGGGCACATGAGTCTTAACTGGAAGGAACTTGAGCTCATACTCTCGGAGCTCCCGCTCGAGGGAAGCTATATACAGAAGATAACAGAGCACGATATACACAGCTTCACATTCTCGATGTATTCAAAGACCGAGAAGGCATGGCTTCTGTATTTCGAGATAGCGACTCCATCATCCAGAGTTGTCAGAACGGACAGGATGAGGAAGAAGTCAGTGAAGATGCAGCGCTTCACCCAGTATATGCGCTCCCATCTTGAAGGACGCAGAGTCACATCAGTCAGGCAGCTTCCATTCGACAGAGCCTTCATCCTCACGCTTCAGAACAGCGAAGACAGCATAAAGCTTCTTGTCAGGCTTTTCTCAGGAATCGGAGCGAATGCTATTGTCATGACAGATGACAATACGATCCTTGAGCTTATGTACAGGAGACCCCAGCGCGGTGAGGAGAAGGGAAAGAAGCTCATCATAGAAGAGCGCACAGACGAGGGAGAGAAGCACTTCTCTGTCAGGGAATGGAAAGGCGAATCCTTCAACAGCTTCATTGACAGGCAGGAAAGCGATGATGCTGCAGCAGTCTCAAGAGAAAGCCTGATAAAAAGGCTTTCAGAGAAAAGGGACAGGGAGCTGCAGGCTCTTGAGGAAAGGCTGAGAAGACAGCGTGAGCGCTATAAGGCAACAGAGGGATATGAAGCGACGAAGACCGCTGCAGATACCCTTGCTTCCTTTATCCATCTTGCAAGGAAGGGAATGGATAGCATAACGCTCGATGGCTTCGATGGTTCACGTATCACGATTCCCTTGGATCCTGCACTCTCCCCCGAGGAGAATCTTGAGAAGCTCTATCAGCGCTACAGAAAGGACAGGAAGACCTCAGAGCTTGCACTTGAGGAGGCTGAGAAGGCAGAGTCGGAGATCGAGGAGACCAGGAAGCGCTATGATGATCTCATAGCTGAAGGAAACCTGCAGAAACTTGAGAAGGAGAATGCAAGACCAAGGGATGGAGGAAAGGAAAGCGATGGCAGGCCGGGAGTCAGGGTCACAGTCTCAGGATGGGATATAATCATCGGCAGGACAGCAAAGGAGAATGACCAGATCCTCAGGCATGATACACGCGGTGCGGATATATGGATGCACACAAGGGACTATGCAGGGGCATATGTGATCATAAAATCGAAGAAGGGAAAGACCGTACCGCTTCCTGTGCTTCTTGACGCGGCTTCCCTTGCTATCCACTACTCCAAGGCCAAGAAGAACGGAAAAGCCGATCTTTACTATACAGAAGTGAAGTACCTAAGGCGTGCAAAGGACGGAAAGACCGGTCTTGTGATACCGACTCAGGAGAGGAATCTCCATGCAGAGCTTGATGGGAAACGCGTAAAGGAGATTCTCGGATGATATACCACTCAGGAATATTCTATCCATCGGATAGAGCCGAACTTGATGAGATCACAGGAAGAAAGGAAGCTGAACCAGTCTCTTCTCCGAAGGCAATCATCCTTCCTCATATGGACCTAAGAAGAGCGGCATCTCTCTACAGAAAGGCATTCTTATCGATACAGGACGGAAAGAGGATCGCAGCTATCCTTCCTCTGCATAGGCCTCCCCTTGAATGCGATAAACCATCGTTCCTCTTCTCATCAAGGGAGAGGACTGAGGATTTCATCAACGGCAGTATCGTGATTGAGAATGCAGGGCTTCCATATGCCGATGCATATGAGAAGGAGGAAGCTGCACTGGAGCTTATCTACCCTTTCATTTCTTCATACTGTCCTTCATCGCATCTCGTACCTGTCTTCTCTGCGGCTTTATCCAGCCAGGAAGTGAAGAAGCTCACCGAAACTGTGCATTCCCTTGATGATGGAAACACAGTCTTCATAGTATCATCGAATATGACAGGACTTACAGGAGATCCTGTTGCAGAAAGGGATAGGATGATAGGGCGTCTAATCTCGGGAGAGTCTCTTCTTGACAGCTTCAGGAAAGGACGCATAAGCGCATGCGGCACTCCGATCATCGAGGCTGTATCGAGAGCTTTGCCCGGCTCATGGGAGCTCATCGGGAAAGCAGATGATGACAGAAAGGCTGGGCATGCAGCTCTTATCAGGTGGTGATTGATGGAAATAAAGAGAATTTCAAAGGATGGGATCGAGAAGACAGCCATTGCAGTCGGAAAGGAGGATATATCGATTCCAAAGCACCTTATGACCGGTGAGAAGCGCAATGGATATATCATCGACGGAAGAAACAGGACAGAGTGGTACTGGGATGGCTTCGCGACAATCGACGGAGTGAGGTATCTCTACTTCGATGCACTGGATGTTGTTGCAGTTGAGGCACTCTCTACGGAACTCAGGGACAGGGCTCTAGACATTGTCAGGACAATCGCCATCGGTCTGATGGACTCCCCCGTCTCCTTCCTTGATCTGACAAATGGAGTATTCCCCCTCTCAAGGATCCTCATCATAAGGGATGGCCGGGTTCTCCTGCTTCCACCTGATATCGGGGATATCATTTCGATAATGCAGAGCGAAGAGGAGAATACCAGGGACCGGACAGATATAATAAGGGGAAACGCTGAAGTGCAGTTCCGTCTCATCACCGAGATGGCAGAGCTTCTCTACTACTCTGCTTCAGGCCTCTTCCCATACGCAGATGAGGCAATCAGAGGATCAGGCTATCATCCTGTACCTCTGAGATGCATCGAAACGCTCGATGAGAAGACCGAAGGATTCATCACATTCATCCTCTCTGCAAAGACGAATGAGATGAGGGATATCATGGGGAATGCAATCGGAGGAAAGAATCTGGCATGGTTCCTTGACAGATCCAGCGGACTGGTCTGGGATCTCTCGAAAAGAAGCCCCGAAGAGCGCGATGCTGCCATTGATAATGCAAGGAAAAACAGCGATTATGCCCAGTTCATGGAGAAGGCGGAAAAGACAGCGAAGCGGAATGCATTCTGGCGCGTCAAAGGCACTATAATAACAGTTTCCGTCATTGCCGCAATCGCGATACTCGGCTTTGCCGGGAACTGGCTTTACAGATTCCTCCAGCCGCCTGCAACGGCTGGCATGGAGCAGGAAGCTATCATCGAAGCGCTCTACGATGCGCAGAACAATCTCGATACAGAGCTTCTGACAGATGCTGTAAAAGGATGCCGTCTTCCTCAGGAGATGGAGGTCACTAGCCTATATGTCACGACAAGGACCCGTATGGCATATGAGGCGATAAACCCGGTTGTGAGCGCCGCTGAATGGACTGAAGCGGGAAAGCCCGCGATACCCGGCTACTCTATCATCTACGGAGTTGTCGTCGACAGCATAACACAGACTGATGAGAACAATTTCATCGCCGATGTCACCTGGTATACGCCATATGCTGAAGAAGATGATGAAGAGCATATTGGAGGATACGTATACCTCTACCATGTCCAGCAGAGCTTCGAGTTTGAATGGAACAGGAGGGGCTGGTGGAATATTACAGATAGCGAAATCATTGAGAGAGAGGAGATCGGAAGAGAAGCTGTAGAGCATATCCCTTCAGGGAATGCAGTTTCTCAGCAGCAGATGCCATGAGCAAAGAGGAATCCACGTACTCCGTTTTCATCATCGGGGGAGAAGACCGTGAAATCCTTCATCGATGAAAGAAACGTGATCTGCCTCTTTGCATAGAGCCTGGATGTACGCGCTATCTCATCGAGGATCGAGGAAAGAGGCATCTCTCCTGACTCTGATGCATCAAAGAACTCTCTGTACCCTATTCCTTCCATTCCTGGCCAGGATCTGCAGGCTCCTCTATCGAAGAGCGAGCGGATCTCATCATAGAGCCCTTCATCTGCCATCTGCCGCACCCTGATCCCTATGCGCTGATTAAGCTCCTTCCTGTCCCTCATAAGAGCGATCAGCGCAAAATCGATATCAGCTCTGACAGACGAGTGCACCTCAAAGGATGAGAGTGGACGACCTGATGATCTATACACCTCGATAGCTCTTGTGATCCTGTAGGTATCATTCCTGTTGATTCTTCGAGCTGAAACGGGATCGATCTCCATCAGATGCCCATAAGCCCACTCCCCGCCTTTCTCACTGCATTCAGCCGCAACAGCTTCGCGCACTGCAGGATCCGCAGGAGGAGTCTCTGGTGGCCCGTAGACAAGATGCTTTATGTAATACATCGTTCCCCCTGTTATCAGAGGGATGTTCCCGCGTTCCCATATCCCTTCCATTGCGGCAAGGGCGTCATTGACAAAATCCCCGGAGGAGTAATCCTCCCATGGATCCCTTATATCGATAAGATGGTGAGGTATTCTTCTCTGAAGATCTTCAGATGGCTTTGCGGAACCGATATCCAGACCACGGTAGATCTGGACAGAATCTGCGTTGATGATCTCAAAGCCTTTGCTGAAGAGACTATCGGTCAGAGCCGTCTTTCCTACAGCGGTAGGACCGGTGAGGACGACAGCCTTATTCCTCGTCGCTGCTCTCTGGGCTCTCTTCGTACTCAATTTCATCATTGAGAGCGCGGTCAAGGACGACTGATACCACCTTCTCGCCCGCAGCCTCGATCTCGCGGCCCTTATCGGTCGCAGCATAGATATTCGCTTCTTTGATAGCTACACATGTCATCTCATAGACATTGCCCTGCTTGTCAATCAGTTCATTAAGCGGTATCACATCAATCTCCTTATATACAGCCTTATAATATTACTATATAAGAAGTTCATTGTTCAAGCCCTAGCATATCAGAGCATTACCAGGGAACATAAGAGCATATAGTCCTACTATATATGCATTAAAGCTATCCTCGTCCAATTTGAATAAGTAAATTATAGTTTCAAAGACGGAATTATTATTTAAATCAATGTATAAAATATCTAAGGGTCATTGGCTTATGGACAGAAAGGTTTTCAAGCCATGAACAAAATCGCTTCCAGCAGTTTTCGGCCGAAGTTTCCATGCCGCATGGTGCGGAGTGCCTATTAATCATCAGATGGATTATGCCATCTCCGATAGACCCCATGCCCTTCATGGATCAGCCTTCCTTCATCCAGCAATGACTGAAGGAGTCTATGGACATGACGGCGGGACAGATGGAGTGTAGATGCTGCCTGCGATACATTCTCAAGTCTTCCATTGCATATATTGACGATGTATGCGAAGAGTCTTTCCGACGATGGGTCCGAGCTGATACCAGGGAGAAGCATCCTGTCCATATGCTCAGCCATCAGGGACAATGTGCCTCTGAGGAACAGCACATCGTTCTTCAGGGCTTCCCCGAACCGGTCAATGCTGACAATGCCGCCGACAACATCGGATGCGGCCTCCGCATAGAAGGGAGATGGCTTTCCTGTCATCAGCTGGATATCTCCGATAACGATATCATTCTCTGATGGAAGGACGAACTCGCTCCCATCCTCCCTGTAAGCAGACACCTTCACCTTCCCTGAGAACACGAATATAAGAAAGCCCGGCATATCAAATGCAGAAGCCAGCATCTCGCCCTTCCTCCATTCAGCGTAGTCCATTCCGATAGAGGTATCGGAGAAGAACACTGAGGCAGGATATTCAGCAGCAAGCTCTTCCGCTCTCTTTCCTGTGAGCACTTTCATATCCATAGTGTGACATATGTCACAGATTAATTCCATCCTATATTGTACTATCTGGGTATGGAAAACACTGTTTCTGATTTCACCGAAGGAAAGATAACGGGAAAACTCATAAAGTTCATGATACCGATTCTTGGCTCTCTGATACTTCAGGCAGCATATGGAGCTGTCGATGTGCTCATGGTCGGCTGGTTCGGTACGACAGAGGGACTATCCGGAGTATCGACAGGGAGCAGCATCATAAACCTTGTCACATTCGTCATAACGGGACTTGCGACAGGCATCACGGTCCTTCTCGGGAACTTCATAGGAAGCAGGAATACGGAAAAGGCCGGAAAGACAATCGGAAGCGCAATACTCTTCTTTCTCATTGCAGGTGCGGTGCTGACATTCATCCTGCTTGTGTTCGCAGAGCCGATTGCGAGGCTGATGAGAGCTCCGGAGGAAGCTCTGCAGAACACAGTGAACTATGTGAGGATCTGCGGTGCTGGAATAATATTCATAATCGCCTATAACCTCATAAGCTGCATCCTCAGGGGAATCGGCAACTCCCGGCTTCCTCTAATATTCGTTGCAATAGCATGCATAGCGAATATCCTCGGGGACTATACGCTCATAGCGATATTCCATATGGATGAGAGAGGTGCAGCGATAGCGACTGTCGGCGCCCAGGTAATCTCCGTTGTGCTCTCACTCCTGATCCTCAGAAAGCAGAAGCTCCCATTCGCGATCAGAAGGAAGGATATCGCATTCTCAAGGGAAATGCTCTCATTCCTCCGCATCGGTTCGCCGATCGCGCTTCAGGAGCTGATGACCCAGATTTCATTCCTCGCGCTCATAGCATTCATCAACAACATCGGACTTGAAGCATCCAGCGGCTATGGTGTAGCGAACAAGATCACAACATTCGTCATGCTGATTCCATCATCGCTGATGCAGTCTCTCTCCTCGTTCATCGCACAGAACGTCGGAGCAGGAAAAGAGGACAGGGCAAGGCGGACGATGCATACAGGCATGCTCATCGGGGTGGCTGTAGGAGTCGTGATGTTCCTTCTGGCATACTTCAAAGGGGATATGCTGTCGAATATCTTCGCAACGAATGAAGGGGTTATAGAGCGCTCAGCAGAGTACCTGAAGGGCTTTGCTCCAGAGGCAATCGTGACAAGCATACTGTTCTCATTCATGGGCTATTTCAGCGGGCATGGGATGACACTGTTTGTCATGACACAATCGATGCTCCAGACATTCCTTGTCAGGCTCCCTGTAGCGTACATAATGTCCATCCAGCCTGATCCGAGCCTTGCAATGATAGGAACAGCCGCCCCGTTGGCGACTGTCTTTGGGATCATGATAAATCTCTGCTACTATCTCTATCTAAAGAATAAAAGAGACACAGCGTCAATCGAATAGGTGTGCGATATGCGGCACAGCATCCTTGATATTCAGGTTCGTAGTGTTGATGCAGAAGTCATAGTTGGCTTTATCACCCCACTTCAGACCTGTATAGAATTCATAGTACTTTGCCCTGCCCTTATCGATTGACTGGATCTTCTGCTTCATCTCCTTATCAGTCAGGTTCTCTCCCTCAGGAGCCCTTGACTGGCAGCGCTTGATCCTCGATTCCATATCTGCATATACGAAGATCCTGAATGGCTTGTCATCACGGAGAATATAGTCAGCACAGCGTCCAACGATCACGCAGTCCGACTGCTCACCCATCTCCTTGAGGATCTTTGTCTGCTCGGCATAGACTGCCTGGGTGATCTGGAACATCGGGTTTCCCATCGGATTGAAGCTTCTGCCGATAGTTATAGGTAGAAGCGGATAAGGATGGTGCTCTACTACATTATGGACATACTCCTCGGACAGCTTTGTGCGCTTGGCTATCTCTGTGATGATCTCCTTGTCGTAGTATGCGATATGAAGATAGTCTGCCAGCCTTCGTCCGAGCTCTCTTCCACCGCTTCCGAATTCACGTCCTACTGTTATTATCCTCATTCTGCTTCCTCCTTTTTGATTGATATTATACCGCCTCGCGAAAGGAAAATGGAGAAAAAAACTACACAGTTCCCGGGAAAGTGGGTATTTTATTACCTGAAATGATTGAATTATCGGTCTGAAGAGCCTACCAATTACTATTCTAGTGCGCTAGACTGCTGGCATGATACGCAGAAGAAAGCCCAGACCGGGCCTTACCCTTGCTATCGGGTTCATGATTATAATCGCAGCAGGGACAATGCTCCTGATGCTGCCGCTGTCGCATCAGGAAGGAGCGGATGTAGACCTGATCGATGCTCTGTTCATCTCCACATCCGCAGTGTGCGTCACCGGTCTCACTCCTCTTGATATCTCAAAGACGCTGAGTACTTTCGGAAGCACGGTGCTTATGCTTCTGATACAGGCGGGAGGACTTGGATATGCTGTTCTTGCCGTATTCTTCATATGGATTGCGAATGGACGGATAGATTTCTACTCAGGGAATCTCCTCCGCGATTCATTCGGAGCGGATCACAGAATCAATACGGGAAAACTGCTGAGGACCGCGCTTCTGGTCACTATTGTGTCGGAGCTTATCGGTGCGGTACTGCTATTCACATCATTCGCAGGCCGCTATCCCATTCCAAGAGCAATATATCTCTCGGTCTTCCACTCTGTATCGGCATTCAACAATGCAGGCTTCGACCTCTTCTCCACTAGCCTTGTTTCATGGAATGAGGATCCGGTTGTGCTTGTCACGATTGCCCTGCTGATAATCACAGGAGGTATCGGATTCCTTCTGATAGGGAATCTTGTCGGAAGACTGAGAAGCAGGAATGCGATCTCCCTCCATACGAAGATCGTCGTCTCATCAACGCTCTTTCTGATTGCGGCTGGAACGCTTCTCTTCAGGGCCACAATCGACGGAGTTGACTGGAAGAATGCATTCTTCCAGTCTGTGACGGTAAGAACCGCAGGATTCTTCTCCTTCGATCAGGCATCGATGTCCCATGCAGCCATCCTTGTTTCCATAATCCTGATGTTCATAGGTGCATCCCCTGGAGGTACAGGTGGCGGAATCAAGACGACATCAGCCTTTGCAGCGATCCTAGCCTCATTCTCGCTTCTTCTCGGAAGGAAACCGAAGGCATTCGGAAGGGAGATCGAGGGAGACAGCATAATGAGGGCATTCTTCATCATAGTCATTGCGATCACAGTGCTTGCCCTGGCTATCCTGCTTCTCACTGTTTTCCAGCCAGATGCAGATCTTGAGACTCTGCTATTCGAGGCAGTCAGCGCATTCGCAACGGTAGGACTGACACTGGGAATAACCCCGGACCTCACCATGGGAAGCAAGATTGTGATCATAGCGCTTATGTATCTGGGCAGGGTCGGTGTAATGACGATAATCGCATCGTTTGCAAGACGCATGGAGCCATCAGTAAGGCTCATAGAGGAAAAAATACTTATAGGATAGAAAAATGAGAAAGAAAAACGGAAATGAACTTGTAGGCATAATAGGAACAGGAAGGTTCGGAATGGCTGTTGCTGAGGAGCTTCTTGCAAGAGGGAGGGATGTAATCGCCATAGATAAGGATCCTGCTATGCTCAGGAAGCTTACGAATACCGATGCTGATATCTTTGTCATCAATGATATGTCGATGGAATCCCTTATGGAGACTGGTATCCAGGAAGCAGACACAGTCATCATAGGTATCGGAAAGGATATCGAGAACTCGATTCTTGCCACACTCAATGTAATAGAGATGGGAGTAAAGCGTGTCATTGCAAAAGTCATAAGCGATGACCACGCGAAGATCCTCTACAAGCTCGGGGCTGAGGTAGTATTCCCTGAGATAGAAATCGGCAGAAGAACAGCGATGAGGCTCTGCGAGAACCTTGCAGAGGATATTCTTCCGCTTTCCGATGAGTTCTCGATACTCCAGATGAAGACACCGGATGCTCTGGACGGCAAGAGCGTCGGAGAGATCGGAATCCGAAGCAAGTACGGAATATCGCTGATAGCAACTGTAAATGATGGAAAGGCAAGCGGGAATATCGGTCCGGATACAGTGCTCTCAAAGGATGAGACAATAGTCCTATCCGGAAGCAATAAGTCCCTTGACCGCTTCCAGGAGATCTTCAGCTGAGAGAAAACGAGGGGGTACGGTTCAGATACCCCCTCCTTTTCACTTCAATCCATGATATCGACATTCTCGCCGCGGAGAATCTTGTTCATATTCCTTACGGCGCACATCTTGCCGCACATAGTGCATGTATCATCATGCTCCGGGGTGGACTCCGCACGGTATCTTCTTGCCTTCTCAGGATCCATGGCAAGTCTGAACTGGCTCTCCCAGTCAAGCTCGCGTCTTGCCTCGCTCATCTTCCAGTCCCACTCTGCAGCTCCGGGTATCCCCTTTGCGATATCAGCAGCATGTGCCGCTATCTTCGAAGCGATGATCCCTTCCCTGACATCGTCGACTGTAGGGAGCCGGAGATGCTCTGCTGGTGTGACATAGCACAGAAACGATGCACCATATGTCGCAGCGATTGCCCCGCCTATTGCTGCCGTGATGTGATCATATCCCGGGGCAACATCGGTAACCAGTGGTCCAAGCACATAGAACGGCGCGCCTTTGCATACAGACTGCTCAATCTCCATATTCGCCTTTATCTGATTAAGCGGCATATGCCCCGGTCCTTCGATCATCACCTGGACATTCTTCTTCCAGGCCCTTTCCGTAAGTTCTCCGAGCGTTACAAGCTCCTCAATCTGAGGGATATCCCCAGCATCGGCGATTGAGCCTGGACGGCAGGCATCGCCAAGGCTGAGCGTTACATCATACTTCTGGCAGATATCGAGTATCTCATCGAAACGCTCGTAGAATGGATTCTCCTGACCTGTAAGCATCATCCATGCGAAGATGATCGATCCACCACGGGATACGATATTTGTATGTCTCTTCGCTGCCTTTACACGCTCTGCTGTGCTCCTGTTTATACCGCAATGGATTGTCATGAAATCAACACCGTCCTCTGCATGCATCTTCACGATATCGATCCACTCATCCGATGTGATCTTCTTAAGAGCCTTATGATAGTAAACAACTGCATCATAGATAGGAACTGTTCCGATTACAGCAGAGCATTCCGCAGTAAGCTTTCTGCGGAAAATCTCCGTCTTTCCATAGGAGCTGAGATCCATGATCGACTCAGCCCCCATCTCAACAGCTTCCCGTACCTTCTCCATCTCTGCATCCATATCCATGCAGTCACGGGATGTTCCCAGATTGACATTGATCTTTGTCCTGAGCGCATTGCCGATTCCGCAGGGCTTAAGGCTTCTGTGGTTCTTATTTGCAGGAATGCAGACCTTTCCCTCTGCGACAAGAGATCTGAGTCTCTCTCTGTCGATTCTCTCATCCTCAGCGACTTTGCTGAGCTCTGGTGTGATGATACCCTGTCTTGCGGCATCCATCTGTGTAGTGTACCCCATACGATCCTCCTTGACGGAGAGCCCACGGACAGGCCAGGGCGCAAAGCCACACCAGAAACCAATGCCAGAAAGATTCTACCTGAAACTATCCCTACGCCGGCATTATCCGTACAGGTTCCATGGGTTTAGAATGCGGTGCACTCAATCTCAGCTGTTACGCTCCCCGTTCACTATAGGAATTCTATAATGGAATAAAAAAGCAAGGCAAGGGAAAACCAGTGAACCTCGCCCGCTTATAGAAGCGGGTGCTTCCCTCTACGCGGTCTCCCGCGCTTGCTCCTTTAGGGAGCAGGGACTGCCCTTCCGCCGCCCGGTCTAATCTCAGCTCAGGCCGAAGCCGTCACCGCAAGAAGACTGATATAGGTGGGACAGGGTGCATGTGGCACGTGCGGACAAGCCAGGAACTTTTGCCTTGGCCTCCGACGCCTCCGTTTCCGGACACGCTTTCAGGAGCTCCCTTATAAGGTATCTCCCGCCTATGTTGTACGACGCAGAAAAATCGGCATTATACATCTTACCCGTCTTGAACGTGCAGAGCGAATGGTTGTCCTTGTCCCTTGCGACTGCACCGGATCCATCGAATGCATATTTCGATGTCCCTCCTGCATACACAGTCGAGAACCTTATGCCCTTCCTGTGGGCGATGGCTTCCGTACGCTTCAGGA
>CALXKS010000001.1 GCA_944389015.1 uncultured Spirochaetaceae bacterium | reverse complement strand
CCGGTACTGTTGTACAGACAAATGACGAATCAGTTTTAGTTGATATCGGCTATAAGAGCGAAGGAAAGATCCCTGTAGACGAATTCATGGAACTGCCTAAGCTTGGAGACAAAGTAGCCGTTACAATAGTCAAGCTCGATGATGGACGCGGACAGGTAGTCGTATCGAAGAAGAGAGCTGAGGCTAAGGAAAGAACAGAGATACTCAGGAAAGCAGCTGAGGAAAGGACTCCTGTTCTCGGAAAGTTTTCAAAGGTCATCAAGGGAGGCTATGAGGTCGATCTTGGTGCTGACTATAAGGGTTTCTGCCCGCTCTCAAAGGCTGATATAGTCCGTGTAGAGGATCCTGAGTCGCTCATCGGCAAGACGGATTACTTCGTTATCGATAAGTTCCATGCAGGTACAAAGCTCAAGAGCGTTGTATCAAGGCGTGAGTATCTTGAGAAGAAGATCAAGGAAAACAAGGACGCATTCTTCCAGACAGTCCAGATCGGCGATGTCGTTCAGGGCGAGGTCAAGTCCTTCACATCATTCGGTGCATTCATCGACCTTGGCGGTTTCGATGGTCTTCTCCACATCAATGATATGTCTTGGGGACATGTGACAAGGCCAAAGGATTTCGTAAAGAAGGGCCAGATCGTTCAGCTCAGGCTGATCAATATCGATCCAGAGACCCAGAAGATCAATCTCTCACTCAAGCACATGACTCCGGATCCATGGACAACATTCGAGGAGAGGTATCAGGTCGGCGATGTCATCAAGAAGCCTGTTACTAAGATCACATCATTCGGAGTATTCATCGAGCTTGAGCCTGGAATCGAAGGTCTTGCTCATATCTCCGAGCTGTCATGGACAAAGAGAATCACCAATCCTAAGGATCTTGTGAACATCGGAGATGTCGTTGAGGCAAAGATCCTCGGCTATGATCTTGACAAGAAGAGGGTATCTCTTGGACTCAAGCAGCTTCAGGAGAATCCATGGGACACAATCAATGATCGCTATCCGGTAGGGAAGGTTGTCTCAGGTCCTGTAGTCAAGGTCACCAACAGCGGTGCATTCATCAATCTTGAGGACGGCATCGATGGATTCCTCCATATCGACGATATCTCATGGACAAAGAAGATCAAGAGCATGGATCAGTTCTGCAAAGAAGGAGACATGGTCGAGGTCGTTGTATCCCGCGTTGAGCCAGAGAACAGAAGGGTAAGGCTCTCTGTCAAGCAGCTTGAGGGAAATCCATGGAACACACTCAAGAAGGACTATCCGAAGTTCTCCACAATCCAGGGAACTATCTCTTCAGTCACAGACTTCGGTGTATTCGTGAAGGTTCTTGGGGATATCGAGGGACTTATCTCGAAGTACAATCTTGTCGGACCCGATGATGAGTACAAGGATGAGGTTCTTGAGTCATATAAGGCAAAGATCGGTGAGCCGATCACAGCTATGGTTGTTGATATCAACCCACAGGCTCAGAAGCTCAGTCTCTCCATCAAGGAGATGATCAAGCGCTCACAGGAATCCGAGATGGCAAAGTATATGGCAGACGAGAAGGAAGAGGATGATACCTACAATCCGTTTGCTGATATGCTCAAGTCAAAGAACGACGAGGAGTAAGCAGTGCTGCGGGTGAAAACCCGCACTCGCTTTTTTCGAGGAAGAAATGAAGGAAAAAGAAGTAAATCTTACAGCCTCGCAGAAGATTTCGGATAAGCTGAACAGTTTCATCGGTGCCCATGCAAAGATGATCATCGGTATATTTGCTGTTGTGATCATCCTTGTAATCGTTCTTGCTGTTGCTCTTACAATGTCACAGAATGCAGCTGAGAAGAAGTTCAATGATCTTGCTGATCTTGAGACAGAGTTCTCATCTCTTTCTGTGATGTCTTCAGAGGATGAGGGGTATCAGAGTTCCGCAGCAAGCTTCAGGACCGCAGCAGAGGCGCTGATAGCATCATCATCCCTTGATGAGTATCCAGGGGCGAAGGCAGAGCTTATGCTTGCTGATATCGCTTATGCAGAGGAGAGCTATCAGGAAGCTGCTGATATGTACAGGGCTGTTGCTGATGCACAGAGCGATACATACCTTGGAGAGCTTGCCATCATGAACGAGGCTGCATGCTATGACAACCTTGGCAATCAGGCAAAGGCTCTTGAGCTTTACAACTATGTATTCGATACATATGGAACAGACTCAGCATATGCTCCGAAGGCTCTCTTCAATGCGGGACGTCTTTATGAGGCAATGGGTGAGATAGATCTTGCCAAAGCATCATTCGAGCAGCTCACAGGTCTTTATCTTGTAACTGACACTGGTGCTGTAAGCGAGTATGCAAGGCTTGCAGAGTCACATCTTATAACAATGAACTAAAAGCACCGTTTCCGGTGTGATCAGGAGGACAGCTGTGGGGAGGAATATCAGATCCTTAATCTTCATCGCTGTCCTCTTCTTTTTATCCCTTTCAAGCTGTGGTATGCCAAGAATGTTCCGCTGGGATAGGAACGAAGAGTACAGGATAAGCTCCTCGCAGCTGGAATTCAATCTCAGCTATGTTTATTACGATAGGGATCTTGGAAGCGACAGGACCATACAGCTGACACCTCTTTCAGGGACTCCCGTAATGCATTTCTATTACTGCGTATCCTCTGCAGGTGGTCTCTCAGGCTTCAATATGTCCTCAGCCTTCACATCACAGTATTCATCACGCTACGTTCCTGTTAGGGATATAAACAGCATAGATCCAATCGTATCCGATTCTGTAACGCTCACATCAGGTGCGGACGATGTGACAACATCTGTTGGACTCTATGAGTTCATCGATGTAGCAACAGGGCAGAGACCTGATTTTCCACATTCAATCGATGATTTCCTGGAAAATACAGACAGCATCGGATCAAGCTATCTGAAGCATGCGACATATTCAATACAGAGCGTCTCTGCAGGAGAGGCAGGTGAGTACTACTTCCAGCTTACGCTTAACGAGAATACGGAGAAGGAAAGGGTATATACACTTGCACGCTTCAATGGAGCACCATTCAGGAATGGTATGGCGAACTATCTTGGAACAGAGGATAACGGCGATACGAGAGAGTATTCCGACGAGGACGATCCAGCTGGAGACTTCATCAACCCAAGAGTATATATCTACGCATCTGCCACGTTCCTTTTCGAAGGCTATACGACTGTTTCCACAATCGAACTTGCAGAAGTAACCAACTGGACTGTCTGATACTCTATCTATATCATCCTATGCGGTTTATTTCAGAATCCTGAATCCTCCGATACCTTCCGGATTGAATCTAAACACAATAAGGTCATCTCCTTCCAATGTTTTGCTGTGCTCTATTCTCATAATAGCTGTGAAATAGGGACTGCCATCAGGGTATGCTGCTATACGAATCAGATCAGGATACATGTTATCAGGTAGGCCTGGTCTCCAATTGCTGTTGATTTTTGAAGGAATCGTCTCATATGGATAATCCACAAGCTTATCATCTGATGCGCTGTTTCCTTCGCTTTTCTCTCTGTATAAGAAGGTAAGCGAGTTGGATGTTGCTTTGATTCCTACAAAGTATTTCTCTCCGACTGAAGCTTCATCCCTAGTAGCATCAGCAGTATCTGTATAGTGCTCTCCTTGGATCCAGGCTGGCAGTGTATAGATGAGATTAGATGTGCCATCATCACATGCAGAAGAGAAGAACAGAACGATGAATATCAGGGAAAGAATGGTGAGAAATCTTTTCTTCATAGATTAACTCCTTTTAGGGTGAAAATTGAAACTTATTGGAATTATAATGTGAATATTCAGGAGTAAACATGAAAAGAAAAATTCTCTCATTCCTTCTTGTTCTTGTTCTAGCGGTTTCTGCTGTTTCAGCCTCTTTTGCATGGACTCCATCTGCAAGCGCTGGATTAGGTCTGAACAACGTAGATTACTACAATGGCAACTATGGAGGAATCAAGGGATTCAGACCTGCGTTTGAAGTTGCTGCGGAGCTGGATCTCCTTGCTATGCGCGTTGATAACCACTATATATCTCTTCCATTCACATATGAATATATTGGTGAGACTGCAGTAGTTGGTTCAACGATAGTCAATCCAAGGCAGAACTTCATAATGTCTCTTGAATATGGATACAGCTTCTGTGACTGGTTCAGGCTCTATGTCTCTGGTGATATGCTCTTCAGATGGTATAACAAGGAACATGCAGGTGCATGGAATTTCGGCGGAACAATAACCCCGGCGTTTGTAATGACAGAGAACTTCATGTTCCAGATTCCGCTATCAGTCCATGGAGGGAAGGATGAAGTGACACTCGATGCGCGGATAATGTTCACTCTGATGTTTGATATAGGCAAGGAGTAGGAAGTAGAACATATCAGATGAACAATTGAAATACTAAGCATCAATACAGAATCATTTTTAAGATATCAGAAAATGAAAATAATCACGATGACCATTGTATTTAATCAAGAAAATAAAATGCTCAGGCTTAATTCAATGGTCATTCATTTAATTCCAAAGATGGCGATTATCTGAACTTAATATATGATTATTACCACAAAATCAATTGAAATCGAAGAAATCATTGATCACATGACAATACAATCTCCGATATGAGAATAAATATCAATAGATAAAATTACTGTATATAGAAATATTTTTAAACTAAAATTTTAGATATATTAATAGATTAAATCATTTAGAAATTCTTTTATATAAATTTATTTAAATATATTAAAATGATTGTTATATTAGACAAGAAAATTTCTGAACTAAGTTAAAAGAAAGCAATTAAGGAAATATGCAGCAATATTCTAGATGAATCTGTTCCTATGCATAATAAAAGTCATAAAAGCTCAAGATAGTTCTAATTTGATATACAATATGGAAATAAATTGATATAATTAAATAGAAAAGAAATATTATGATTCTGCTAACTTTTGATATTTAAATAAGTTAGCTCCTTGATGCTATAGCTTTAACATACCTCAATATTCTATTTTACAAGGGATGAAATCTATTGGATATAATGTATATTCTGTCAACTAGACTATATTAATAGCTTTAATCACTGATGATTACTATCAATAGGGACAGAATTCTCTGAGCTTAGTGACTTAATTTCGATTTTCCTTCTATGTTCTTGATGAAGGATATTGAAAGTTTAAGTAATATATTAGGTATTTTATTCTTATCATATAATTTAAATTTAAGAAATAATTTGTGTATTAGATGATTTAATAATAAATATATATTAATTGAAGATTGTTACTCTTTAAAGTAATTCATTTATCTTTAAAAATGCAGGGCGTGAAACCCTGCATAGTTCAATATATTATCAAATTGTCTGTATCGGCATCATAATAAACAGATGGCGGGCTGCTGGGACGCGGAGGCGGAGCTGGATGATGCGGTCTCTGAGGCGGCAAAGGACGAGCAGGACGGGTATCAATATAAACAACGTCTGCAGGATAGTAATAATCGTAGTAATAGGGATCATCATCAAGGACAAGACATGATGAAAGCATCATTGAAGAGAATATTGAAATCAATACTATAAGATGTCTCATTACTCGTTTCTCCTCTACCCTACTCCGAATATTATACAGTCATTTTTTCTTTTTTTTGAAAAATCTGATGAATTATAGATCTAACGATTCATTTAAAAGGGAAATCAGTTCTCAAAGTAATTATAAACAGCTTCAAGCTGCATTCCATCCGGATATGGAAGAGCTTCTACGGTTCCTTCCTCATCTGGTGTTGAATCGTCTGGGATGAATGAGAATGAGGAGATGGAGATATTCTCCCCATCCTCAAGCCTGATATCCATTATCTCAGAACCATCTGAGCGAAGAATCCATCTGGAATCCCCATATGTCCAATCAAAACGGAAGAAAGCCCTCTGGTCACGTCCTATGTTTTCCGTCAGCACAACTTCCTCTTCGTTTTTGGTGTACGTCATTGTTACTGCATCTGAAGTCGATTCAACGAAGAATTCCATTGGATCATCGGAAGCATATCTACCGATATACAGAACAGCATAGGTTGATGATGGGATCTCCGGTTCTGGATCGGCATCTGTCCCATCCTCTGTTTCAGAACCGGTCTCAGAAGATTGTTCATCCCCCTGGTTTGCTTCAGGAGCTGGAACAGAGATGATGAAATACCCGTGTCCCTTGTTATTAGCAGACTGGATAGATGAATTGAAAAGAAGATGCTCTGTCCCGGGATTAAAGGGAAAAGGATGGTTTGAGCTATCCCAGCACCCAGCAATCGATATGGATGCAGCAATCAACAGAAACAGAAGGAATCTTCTCATACCGGTAGATTATCATAGATATCGATAAGGTGCTATCATCTTGCTATGATTGAGAATTACAGAGAACATCAGAGCAATTTCAGAGATGCAGCAGACAGGCTATATACGATCATAACTATCCTCCGTGCTCCTGGCGGATGTCCCTGGGATAGAAAGCAGACAAACAAGAGCACCACTGAATCGATGATAGATGAAAGCTATGAATACCTTGATGGAGTTCTGAAGAGGAATATAGCATCTGAGCGCGAAGAGATCGGGGATGTGATGATCAATGTCTTCATGAATCTCAGGATCCATGAAGAATCCGAGGAGTTCACACCGGTTGAAGCACTGAATGAAGTATGCGACAAACTCATACGCCGTCATCCGCACGTATTCGGAGAGGAGAAGGCAGATAACCCTGAAGAGGTTCTTTCTCTCTGGAATAGTGTGAAGGAGAATATTGAAGGGCATAAGGATAAATCCTCGGATTTCTTTTCACATATTCCCTCCTCTCTTCCACCTATGGAGAAGTCCTTTGAGATACAGAAGAAGCTTAAGAAGGTAGGCTTTGACTGGGAGAATGCTGAAGGCGTGATTGAAAAGATCGAAGAAGAACTCCAGGAGGTTAAGGATGCATTGGCTTCCGGAAATGATGATGAGACAGAGCTTGAGATCGGAGATCTTCTTTTCTCTGTCGTGAATCTCGCAAGATTCCTTAAGATCCGCCCTAATACTGCCCTATTCAGAACCAATGAGAAGGTAACTGACAGATTCCAGCGTCTTTTCGACTTAGCCGCTGAACGTGGAATCCCGCTCGATAAGGATCACGTCAAGGAGATGAATGAGCTCTGGGAAGAGATTAAGAAAAAGGTAGACTGATTTAACATTATAAAGCTTGATAAAAGATATCAGTATGAAGATAATCACTTTCCGTGGAAAATATCATCAAGGAAGTCATCGGCATACTTGAAGGAACGGAGATTGCTTCTGAACTTGAGGCTATCTCCTGTTTCTTTGCCTCTGTCCAGCCGGATTTCGATCATTTCATGCAGAAATTCGGAATCTCCTGTCCGTCTGGATGCGGCAATTGCTGTGAGCATTTCATACCTGATCTGACAAGATCAGAAGCTCTTATCATTGCATCGTTCATAATCCAATCTGAGAAGAAGGATGAACTGATGGATATGCTTCAGAGAGATAGCGGCGGATGCTGTCCAATGTACAACAAGAATGATGAAAGCCATCATTGCTCAATCTATGCTGTCAGACCTCTTCTTTGCCGTATGTTTCTCTCTGCATGCAGTTCTGACAAGAATGGTATCAATAGATTCAGTTACTGCAGCAATTACGGCACCTCACTTGGCATTGCCCAGAGTGAGCTGAAGGCCTTTCACCCAATGGCATACTACGGAGAGAGGCTAAGAGAGCTTCCTGGAAACAGTTCTGATACACTGCTGCTGCCGGATGCAGTCAGAAGATCCCTTGAAAGGATCGCGCTTGGAATGATGTATGCAGGTCTGTATTCAGATGACGGGGGTGAAAGCAATCCCGCGTGAGGCGATATATGAGGAGAACAGATCGTATTTGCCATTATCTGCAAATAAATCTGCGGCAGCCTCTAAAAGTTCAGCATCAAGCTCTGAACCAGACTCAAGGATCTTGTCAAATGCCATGAAGATCAGCGAAAGATCCTCCCCTTCGGCAATCAGAAGGAATGCATTCTCAATCTCAGAGAGCTCTCCTCTGATCTTCTTGTACAGTCTTGAGAATTCAATATCCATATCGTTATAGGCATAGAGGAAGCATAATCTCACCATTGAGCGATGGCTGAGCTCTCCAGAAGCCATAAGCTCCTCCCCTGCAGCAATCGCATCAGCATCAGATCCTGTAAGGAATATGATGTACTTCACCTGGTTTCTGAATTCCCCTTCATTGTATACAAGAAGATAAAGAGCAGCAGCCTCCTCGGCTTCCCCATTCAGGCTGAGGCTAAAGCAGGAAGCAGCCTTATAGTACAGCGCGCTCTCATCAAGACCATCCATGAGGATTGAGTTCGAAAGTGATATTGCTTCCTTGTATCTGCCTTCGCTGAATAGCGTCTCAGGCGTTTCATTTTCCTCACATGAGGAGAAAAGAAGAGGCACGATCAGAAGAAAAACAATCAATCTTCCCATTGTGCCTCCCATATATAGAATCCAGGTTCTGGATAAGCCGGGTTCTGTTTATGCAATCATCTATCTAGGCGGAAGGTTACCCTGCCGCTCAAGCAGCCTACCCGCAGCAATAGCCGGACAAGCCTGCTGCATACTTGGCCTTGCTCCTGGTGGGGTTTGCCATGCCCTGTCCATCACTGTCCAGGCGGTAGTCTCTTACACTGCCGTTTCACCCTTGCCCGTAGGCGGTCTGTTCTCTGCTGCACTTTCCGT